>DAOROF010000083.1:0-1218 GCA_035441405.1 Candidatus Nanopelagicus sp. | reverse complement strand
GTATATAAATAAGATTTTTACTAAGAGGATTTTCCCAGTGCTAACACCTCTTGCAGTTGATCCATCACACCCAT
This sequence comes from Candidatus Nanopelagicus sp., assembly GCA_035441405.1. Classification (GTDB taxonomy): domain Bacteria; phylum Actinomycetota; class Actinomycetes; order Nanopelagicales; family Nanopelagicaceae; genus Nanopelagicus. The sequence continues at coordinate 1,144 of DAOROF010000083.1, read as the reverse complement.
TCCCATACATCTCAGGGCTCTCACTCAACTTAGCTGTATTGGTTAAACAACCAGACACAAATGAAGAGTTATTTGCAAGAGTAAAAGTTCCAGCATCCCTACCTAGATTTATTGAAACCGCTGAGTTTGCAAGCACCAGATTTATCCCATTAGAAAAAGTCATTATTGCCAACTTACATCAGTTATTTCCTGGCATGGAGATCGAGGATTACTACACCTTTCGCATAACAAGAAATGCCGACTTGGAATTAGAAGAGGATGAATCAGAGAACTTGCTTGAATCTATGGAGCAGGAGTTGCTACGCAGGAAATTTGGACCGCCGGTAAGACTTGAGGTAGCCAGCGATATTGATTCAGATTTATTGAAGCGATTAAAACTTGAGCTATCAATTAGTGAAGAGGATATCTCTAGATACAAAGAGCCACTTGATTTAACTGGATTAAATCGGATTGCAGATTTAGATAGACCAGAGCTTAAGTTCGCCCCATTTAGAAACCAGGTTGCTCAAGAGCTGCGCGAGATAGATCTAGAGTCAAATGATGAATATTTTGCTGCTATCAGAAGACAAGAAATTTTGCTGCACCATCCATATGATTCATTTAATTCATCCGTCGTGCGCTTCTTAGAAGCTGCCGCTACTGATCCACATGTACTTGCGATAAAGCAAACTTTGTATCGCACCTCAGGTGATTCACCAATTGTTAATGCCTTAATTGAGGCAGCAGAGGCTGGTAAACAGGTACTTGCAGTGATTGAAATAAGAGCACGTTTTGATGAACAGGCAAATGTGCGGTGGGCTCGAAAATTAGAAGATGTTGGCGTGCATGTGGTTTATGGATTAGTTGGATTTAAAACCCATGCGAAATTATCTTTAATTGTTCGCGAAGAAGGCAGCATTGTCCGTAGGTATAGCCATGTTGGTACTGGAAACTACAATCCTAAAACAGCCAGGATGTATGAAGATTTAGGAGTACTAAGCGCAGATGACCAATTAGGAGAGGATCTAAATAAACTATTTAATCAACTCTCTGGCTTTGCACCTCAATATTCTTATAATCGATTACTAGTTGCGCCAAGAAGCATTAGACCTGAATTGATAAGTAAAATTGAACGAGAGATTGAAAACAAAAAGCAAGGAAAGCA
>DAOROF010000082.1:0-2523 GCA_035441405.1 Candidatus Nanopelagicus sp. | reverse complement strand
GCTATCGCATCGATGAAAACGGAGTTGCGGTGGCCTCATCAGGCTGGGATCAAAGTGGTTGGGCCTTGATGGAAAATCACTCGATTCTTATTGTTAATCGCCATGATTTAACTCATCAGATTAGGTCAATTTAACCCGTCAAATAGCTGGCTCTTTCTTAATTCGTTCAACTGATACCACCAAAATAACACCAATTAAAATGATTAGACCACCAAGGGCGTAAGAGCTAGTTATCTTTTCATTAAGAAATAGGGCGCCGAGCGCTACGGCGATTATCGGATTTACATATGCATAAGTAGCAGTAAGTGATACTGGAGCATTTGCCACAAGCCAGAGATATGCGGTGTATGCCGCGATCGATCCAAATATAATTAAGTAAACAAACCAGAGCCAGGACCAGCTAGTTGCATCAAGAAAATCATTAATGGATTCGCCTTTAACAAAGCCTGCCACAGTTAAGGAGACTCCCCCAGCCAACATTTCATAGGCAGTAAAGACAAGAGTGTTCTTAGGAAGTGGGAATTTTGGCGCAAGAAAAGTTCCCAGCGCCCATCCAATATTTCCTAGAAGAACCATCAACATGAAGAAAAAGAGTTTGGAATTACTTATCTCACTTACCGGAGTGATGCTTCCCGGCTTTAAAAGAAGGGCAACGCCAGCAAAACCAATCATTAGGCCCAGCCAGGAGACTTTAGATAATCGCTCTCCAGAGATGGTGCGAAAAATTGCTATCCATAACGGAAGAGCTGCAATTATTAGCGCAACGATTCCTGAGGGCACATATTCTTGAGAAACAGATACGGTGCCGATTCCAAATCCTAGGAGTAGAAAGCCCATAACCAGTGAGCTCTTTAACTCTGCCTGGGGAATTTTGAGTTCGCCAAAGCCTTGTCGCAACGAAATTATTGCAGCAAGAAGCAATCCCGCAATTAAAAAACGAATCCCCATTGCTAAAAGTGGTGGCATGCTCTCAATTACATAGGCAATTGCGAAATAAGTAGATCCCCAAATCAAATAAACCGCCCAAAGCGAGGTCCAGGTCTTTGCCGAGTTTGAGACTTCTGTTGCCTTATTCATCTTCACTCTGACACCCTAACTTTCCTAGCTTTAATCGTTGACTACTTTTTCGTTTTGCAGATGCAAATGATTTGCAATAACCTTATCGTATGACCAAGTCCAAGCCTGGCGATAAATCCTTAAGACAGCACTTAAAGTTCGAAAGAGATGAAATCCCTTCTTTGGTCGGCATTTTGGGAACTGTAATTGCCCTACATGTAATTGGTTGGGGGCTCTTCATCTATTACAACTCAGATCCTCAGTATCACGGGTTAGCCGACAGCAAAGGTGCTCTGGTTTATGCCGGAGCTGGAGCTTTGGCCTATTCATTCGGTTTGCGCCACGCATTTGATGCTGATCACATCGCAGCAATAGATGACACCACACGATTAATGTTGGCTAAAGGAAAAAAACCCTTAGGAGTTGGACTTTTCTTTTCGCTTGGGCATTCAACTGTCGTTCTAGCCCTCTCAATTGGTGTGGCATTCGCAGCTCAGCGAGCAGCTAGATTTCAGGAAGATTTTGCAGAAACTGGTGGAATCATTGGAACTTCTGTTTCTGGCTTATTCCTCTATCTAATTGGCATATTAAATTTAGTTATCTTGGTTGGAATTATTGGCGTCTGGAAGAAAGCCAAGAGTGGGAAGTTTTCGCACCAGCATTTAGAGGAGCTCTTGAATGATCGAGGGCTTATGCGGCGAATTTTTAGAGGACGCTTCAAAAAGGGTTTCGATAAATCTCATCAAATCTATCCGGTAGGAGTTCTATTTGGGCTCGGCTTTGATACTGCAACCGAGGTTGCGATCCTGGGTCTTTCAGCAACTGTTGCTATCGGCACAGTTGGTGGGGTCCTACCGCCCCTTGCCATCATCGCCCTCCCGATCATTTTTGCTGCAGGCATGTCACTTATGGACGCCCTCGATGGAATATTTATGACTAAGGCTTATGGCTGGGCCTTTACCTCGCCTCTGAGGAAAATCTATTACAACATCACTACCACTTCTATCTCAATTTTTGTTGCACTTGTAATTGGAACGATTCAAATAATTAATGTTTTAGCAAGTAAAACTTCAATTGATAACTATGAGCCGTTTACTACGATTGCAAATATTGATCTGGGCGGAATTGGATTCTTCATAGTTGCTAGCTTCGTTGCGGCTTGGCTTCTCTCAGTGCTTATTTGGCGTCTTGGTAAATATGAGAGCAGATACTCATCAGGGATCGTTGAGACTGATCACTCACATACTGAATTAAAGATTAAGGATTAATCAAGGAAGAAATCTAGGAGAAAGTCAGTAGTTCCTGGAACAACCGAATATTTCTCTAGATCAGTAATTCCTTCAGAAGCTAGAACCTCATCATCTACAAAAAAGTTTCCACTGCACGAAGCTGAGTCCCTATTCAAAATAATGTATGCGGCATCGGCCAAAATCTCAGGGGTTCGACATGCTGCGGTATCAACTCCAG
>DAOROF010000081.1:0-2597 GCA_035441405.1 Candidatus Nanopelagicus sp. | reverse complement strand
CAGGAAACAAAGTCAGTAGAAAAGATAGAGACAAGTACAAAACCAGAGAGCAAGACAAAAAGCGAAAGGCAGAGTGAAAGAGTGAGTATGAATACCGCGATCCTAAAGACCAGCATGGGGGATATCACTATTGAGTTATTTCCAAACCAAGCTCCTAAAACCGTTAAAAACTTTGTCGATCTTGCAACTGGAGCTAAAGAGTGGACCGATCCAAATATTGGCGAGAAGGTAAAGACCAAACTTTATGATGGCACAATCTTTCACCGAGTAATTCCTGGATTTATGATCCAAGGTGGAGATCCACTAGGAAGTGGCATGGGTGGGCCTGGTTATAACTTTGCCGATGAGTTTCATGGTGAGTTAAGTTTTGATAAGCCATACCTACTAGCTATGGCAAATGCCGGACCTAACACAAATGGCTCACAATTTTTTATTACCGTGGCACCTACCACCTGGCTAAATCGCAAACACACAATTTTTGGACAGGTCAGCGATCCAGCTAGCCAAAAGGTGGTTGATGCAATTGCGACTGTGAAAACAGGGGCAAATGATAAGCCGGTGCAGGCAGTTAAGATTGAATCAGTAACAATTAAGTAAATTAATGCAACCGGTGGGGTTAACTAAAAATTTAATCTTCTTTATATCCGGTTGCTTTTTACTTTCCCAAATCCAAACTAATCTGCAATTTGAGCTAGCTTTATATGGGGCAGCGGTAGATCAAGGTCAGTACTACCGGCTACTAACTGTTGCGCTAGTGCATGGCGGCTGGTTGCACCTAATCTTTAATATGCTCGCACTCCTTTCCATCGGCACATTAATTGAAAATTTTTATGGCCGAAATAAGTACATTGTTATTCTCTTAGCGAGCTTATTAGCTGGTTCACTTACCTCCTACCTATTTAACCCACCACAAACCATTGCAGTTGGCGCCTCTGGCATGATCTTTGGTTTATTTGGAGCACTCGCCATTGCTGGTAGGGCACTAGGTGCGAATTTAAAAGAGGTTGGATCTTTGATTGCAATAAATATTGCAATCCCAGTGTTTATTCCAGGGATTGATTGGAAGGCCCACCTAGGCGGGCTAGCTGGGGGCTTACTCACCTCTGCCCTATTAAGACCTAAAAGAGGGGTTTGGGAATAAAGCCCACCCTTAGATAGTTATGTAGGCAGCAACCTTGAGCCTACTTGGCTCAACCTTTTGACTAGATAGGCACTCAAGGCTGAAAATATACCCATATGGGTAGGCCAAAACTGGCCCACCTTTAGGTATGAAAATCTAGAAAAGAAGGAGTGAAAGATAAATGGCCAGAGCTGTTGGAATTGATTTAGGAACAACTAATAGTTGCGTATCGGTATTAGAGGGCGGTGAGCCAACTGTTATCGCAAACGCCGAAGGTGCTCGCACTACCCCATCGATTGTGGCATTTGCTAAAAATGGTGAGGTATTAGTTGGTGAGGTTGCCAAGCGACAATCGGTCACAAATGTTGAGCGCACTATTCGCTCAGTTAAAAGACATATGGGAACTAATTGGACTCAAGATATTGATGGCAAGAAGTACACAGCCCAGGAGATTAGCGCTCGCATATTGATGAAATTAAAGCGCGATGCGGAAAGTTACTTAGGTGAGACGGTAGCGGATGCAGTTATTACTGTGCCGGCATACTTTAATGATGCGCAACGCCAAGCAACTAAAGAGGCGGGCGAAATTGCTGGCCTTAATGTGCTTCGTATTGTTAATGAGCCAACCGCTGCAGCCCTAGCTTATGGTTTAGATAAGGGTGATAAAGAACAAACAATTTTAGTATTTGACCTAGGCGGTGGAACCTTTGACGTATCTTTACTAGAAATTGGTGAAGGTGTTGTTGAGGTAAAAGCTACTAACGGCGATAACAACCTTGGTGGCGATGATTGGGATCAAGCATTAGTTGATCACTTAGTAAAAACATTTGCTGCTAAAAACGGAATTGATTTAACAAAAGATAAGATGGCAATGCAACGAGTTAGAGAGGCTGCTGAGAAGGCAAAGATTGAACTTTCATCCTCTGCTCAAACCTCTATCAATCTGCCATATATCACAGTTGATACTGAAAAGAATCCACTCTTCTTAGATGAAACAATTACTAGAGCGCAATTTCAAGGATTAACCGCTGATCTTTTGGAAAGGTGTAAGAAGCCATTCCAATCAGTACTTCGTGATGCTGGAATTCCAATTGCAGATATTGATCATGTAGTTCTAGTTGGTGGCTCAACCCGTATGCCAGCAGTTGTTGATTTAGTTAAATCATTAACTGGTGGACAAGAGCCAAATAAGGGTGTTAACCCAGATGAGGTAGTTGCAGTTGGAGCTGCCTTGCAAGCTGGTGTATTAAAGGGTGAAGTAAAGGATGTCTTACTACTTGATGTCACACCACTATCTCTTGGTATTGAAACCAAGGGTGGAGTTATGACTAAGTTAATTGAGCGAAATACCACTATCCCAACAAAACGTAGTGAGATTTTCTCAACTGCAGATGACAACCAACCAGCTGTGCAAATTCAAGTATTCCAAGGTGAGCGCGAAATGGCTGCTTACAACAAGAAACTTGGCATGTTTGAG
>DAOROF010000080.1:0-2612 GCA_035441405.1 Candidatus Nanopelagicus sp. | reverse complement strand
TGTGTTTTGTAATCGACATAGATAAGTCCGAATCGTTTGGCATAGCCATAGGCCCATTCAAAGTTATCAATCAAACTCCAAGCAAAGTAGCCCTTTATCGGCACTCCTTTGGATTTGGCGGCAAACATGGCATCAAGATGTCTTTCTAGATAGCTCACGCGTTTGGTATCTAAAATCTCTCCATCAACTACTTCATCATCCCAAGCAGAACCATTTTCAGTGATGAATATTTCCTTAGGACTGTAATCGCTATTTATTCGAATTAACAGATCTGTGAAAGTCTCTGCATGAACTTCCCACCCCATCCCCGTTCTTTCCACATTAGGGGCAGTGACTTGTTTATAGCTAAGTGGTTTGGAATTTGCATCGTATGCAACGGTTTGGCGGAAGTAATAATTTAGTCCTAGAAAATCTACCGGCGTTGAGATGATTTCCATATCTCCAGATTGGATTGGAATCTCTTTGTTGAATGCTTCAACAATATCTTTTGGATAACTTGCCTTAAATACTGGATCCCCAAACCATCGATTATCAAATCCATCTGCAAGTTTTACCGCTAGTTGGTCTTCATCACTGCTACCAAGAGTTATAGCTGGGGTGAAATTTAGAGTAATTCCAATATTGCTCTCTTGGCTCACTTCTCGCAAAGCTTTTACCGCTAAACCATGGCCAAGAAGAAGGTGGTGTGAGGCATTTATCGCTATCTGAAGGTCTTTAATCCCAGGGGCCATAACTCCATAGAGATGGCCAAGCCATGCGCTGCAAAATGGCTCATTAATAGTCACCCAGTTTTTTACTCGATCTGAAAAGTGTTCAGCCATTTGATAGGCATACTCTGCAAACCATTTAGCGCAATCTCGATTATTCCAACCACCCCTATCTTGAAGATCTTGGGGAAGATCCCAGTGATAGAGCGTGGGCCAAGGCGTTATCCCTCGCTCAAGAGCGCCATCAATTAATCTGTTATAAAAATCAATTCCAGTTTTGTTAATAGCTCCAGTTCCAGTTGGAATGACGCGCGACCATGCAATTGAGAAATGGTAAGCATCAACACCTAGCCACTTAATTAGATCTAAATCTTGCTCATAACGGTGATAGTGATCGCATGCGATATCTCCATTGTCACCATTTGCTACTGCCCCTGGAATTCGACTAAAGGTGTCCCAGATTGAATCTCTGCGACCACCCTCGCGGGCAGCTCCTTCAATTTGATATGACGAGGTAGAAACTCCCCAAGTAAACATAGCTTCACCTCAAATCAAAGATTCTTTGGTAGCGATTCTAGAGGGGAGTTCACTAAAGTGTCTGCCGTGTTCTCTCTCAAAGGCAAAAAAGCCTTAATCACTGGCGCAGGTTCAAGTTCCGGAATTGGCTTTGCTTCAGCAACTGCTTTAAAGCAGCTTGGAGCAGAGGTGATAATCACTTCTACTTCTAATCGAATTTTTGATAGAGCAACTGAAATTCAAGCACATGGCTTAGTTGCAGATTTATGCGATGAAAGACAAGTTAAGGAGTTATTTTCCAACATTGATTCACTCGATATTTTGGTAAATAACGCAGGGATGACCAGCATCTCAAATCCAGCCGGAGATAGCGAGGCAGGAGATGTAGCAAATATTGAGCTCTCTAACTGGCGCCTTGGAATGGCAAGAAACCTTGATAGCGCATTTTTAGTGACTAAGTACGCTCTTCCTCTTCTAAGGAAATCTAAAAGTGGACGCATTGTGATGATTAGTAGCGTTACAGGGTCGTTAATGGCGATGAAAAATCAACCTATTTATGCTTCAGCAAAAGCTGCAATGGTTGGTCTGACAAAGGCGTTAGCCCTAGATGAAGCAAAGAATTCAATTACTTGTAATGCAATTCTTCCTGGTTGGATTGTGACAGATTCCATATCCGATAAAGAGAAAGAGCAGGGCAAATTTGTTCCACTTGGCAGAGGTGGTAGAGCAGAGGAAGTCGCATCTGCTGTTGCCTTCCTTGTAAGTGAGGAAGCTTCATACATCACTGGACAATCAATTGTTATCGATGGCGGAAATTCAATTATGGAGGAACGCTTTTGAAGATACGTCCCGCTAAACAAGAGGATGCTGGAGCAATTCTCCAACTCATCAAAGATCTTGCACTCTATGAAAAAGCTCCAGATGAAGTTAAAGCTACAGAGAAAGAGATTCTTGAAACAATCTTTGCGCCAAATCCAAGCGTCTTTGCAGATTTGATCGAAGTAGAGGGCCAAGTGGTAGCGATGGCCATCTGGTTTCTGAACTATTCAACTTGGCAGGGCAAGCATGGAATCTATCTTGAAGACTTATATGTAAAACCTGAGTTTCGCGGGCGGGGTTATGGCAAAGCCCTTTTGCAACATCTAGCTAAAGTCTGCATAGAACGAGGATATGGGCGTTTTCAATGGTGGGTCCTTGATTGGAACTCACCAGCCATCGAGTTTTATAAAGGCCTGGGAGCCGAGGCGATGGATGAATGGACTGTCTATCGAGTATCTGGGGAGAAACTCAAAGAATTAGGGCAATAGGCTGATTTACGCTGGTTTTTTCAGAATTGTTATCAATCTGAGGCTGAAAACGCCTTCTCTCAAGCTATCGGGGCCGATACGG
>DAOROF010000079.1:0-2775 GCA_035441405.1 Candidatus Nanopelagicus sp. | reverse complement strand
TTTAGCCAGGTTAAGTTTCACCAAAGTTTGTTTGCAAATTTTCCATCAACTACGGCGACAAGTTTGTCTACCTTAGGCACTGGTGTATTACCAGGTGTACATGGCATGTTGGGCTACACAGTTCGAGTGCCAAGAAGTGATAATCGATTATTAAATGCCTTAAAGTGGGATGAAAGAGTTGATCCGGTAATGTGGCAAAAAGTTCCAACATTTTTTGAACGAGCTATGAACAACTCAATTTCAGTCACACATGTTGCCGCAAAACGATATGAAGGCAGCGGTTTTACGCAGGCAGCACTTAGGGGTGCAAAATATGTTGGTGCAAATGGAATTGATGAGATGGTTCAAGCAGTAAAGCTTGCCTTAGCGCCGAAACCATCCTTTGTTTATACCTATTTAAATACTTTAGATTCAGCTGGCCATAGCGATGGAGTTGGATCCGATAAATGGTTAACCGCACTGCAGCAGGTAGGTGATTTTATTTCTAAGATAATTCAATCAGTTCCAGAAGGTACTCGAGTATGGATTACCTCAGATCATGGAATGGTAAATAGCACCGAACAAATTGTTTTAGGTGAAGATAATAAATTGTTGGAAAATGTAACTCTAATTGGGGGAGAGCCAAGAGCTAGACATATTTATCTAACCGAGGGATCAGAGAGTGAAAGTATTGCTCAGTGGCGCGAGTTCTTTGGTGGTAAGGTGCAGATTTTTAGTAAGCCTGATGCAATTGGCGCTGGCTTATTTGGTCAAACAGTTACCGAGGATTCGGCTGATCGAATGGGAGATTTAATCGCAATTCCGAATACAGATTTGATTCTGATCGATCCAGCAAGAGTTAAAGAAGAAAGTTCTATGGTGGGCCATCATGGTGGAACTACAGATATTGAAGTTGAGATTCCGCTACTGCTTGCTTAATCCTCATCCTTTTTGCCAAACATAATGTCATCCCAGGATGGAATTTTAATTCGACGGGTTACGCCATCACTTTTTGCCTCTTCATCAACCTCATCCACTGATGCAAGTTGGGTTGGTGCATATGGTGCGACATCTTCTTTAATTGACACAAGTCTTGGTGCATCAGTTTGCGGAATATTTCCATAGGTTTGAGCTGGTTGTTTTGGTTTTGCTTCACCACTAATCCATCTGGCACCATCATCATGAGCAGATAAAGCTCGTCTGCCTAAATTAAATAACCAAACTGCTTCACCTTTTGGATCTCCAGGTGAGCCATCACGAAGTGGATAGTAAAGAGTTAGATGCCAATTTCCATCTGGCAGGCGATAGGTATTCCATTCCACCGTGTTCATATCTACCCCACGTGGTGCTAACTGGTTTGCTACTGCGGTCTCTAAGTAAGGCGCGTGTGGTTCACGTTTTATTTGAGTTGCTAAAGCTTGAGAAATAATAAATGCGCGCTCTTGCAGAATTGGGCCAGCATAGTTTTCAATTTTCTCCATTGGCCAATCTGTAGTTCTAGAAATAGCGTCAATAGTTTCACCAGCACGCAATCTTGCCTGTACCTCTTTAACAGTTGTTGTAATTGTTGTTTCAACATCTGCAACTGCAGAAAGTCTTGGCTGATTTATTAGCGCACGAAGCGTGTCACTTACTCTTAAGTGATAGGCATTACCAGAGTGGTCGACAAGTTCTAGCTCGCTACCTTCGGAGGTACGGCCAATAAGGCGCAGGTCGGTTGGCTCACTCATGAGAGTAGATTGCCATAATTGTTAGGTGAGATAAATCTGCCACTCATGCTTAGGTTATGGCATTCTCGTGGTTAGATAACCGGGTGAGCGCAGAATTATTAAAATTGGCTGAATCGGTTGCCAAGGCCACCGGCAGCCTATTAATGAATCGCCCTGACACCTTTACCTTAACTGAGAAAAGTTCAGCTGTTGATTTTGCAACCCAAATGGATCAACAGGCAGAAAAGATGATTGTTGAAAAATTATTAGCCGCCAGACCAGATGATGGCATTGTGGCTGAGGAGGGTTCAGCCCGGGAGAGTAAATCTGGAATTACTTGGGTAATTGATCCAATTGATGGCACCGTAAATTATCTTTACGGATTACCAGGTTGGAATATATCGATTGCGGCCAAAGATAAAGATGGAGTGGTTGTTGGTGTGGTTTACGCACCAACCCTAAATGGTTTTTGGAGTGCAATTCGATCCCAAGGTGCTACATATAATGGCAAGAAAATTAAATGCAATGATCCAGTTCCACTTGATCGAGCATTGATTGCAACTGGATTTGCTTACGATCTAACTTTAAGAATCGGCCAAGGCCAAGCAATGGCTAACTTATTACCAAAGATAAGAGATTTAAGAAGAAATGGCGCCGCAGCGGTAGATCTTTGTTATGTAGCGATGGGAGCAGTGGATGCATATTTTGAAGCTTCGCTTAAAGAATGGGATCTGGCTGCTGGTGGATTAATTGCAACTGAAGCAGGTGCCAAGATTTCTGGCAAAGGCGGCGGCACACCCGATGGTGAGTTAGTTTTATGCGCCGGCCCTACTCTGCACGCAGCCCTTTTGCCCTTACTTTGAACTCAAATTGATCTAACCGCCCCGACTGTGGCAAGATACGGGCTCATTCAAATTTATTGACTGACTTTAGAATTAACGATTAGGACAAATAATGAACGTGTTAGATGCTGTTGATGCCACATCACTTCGTAAGGACATCCCAACATTTCGCTCTGGTGATGAACTTAAAGTTCACGTTCGAGTTATTGAAGGTAGCAAGAGCCGTATTCAGGTTTTCCAAGGTG
>DAOROF010000078.1:0-2822 GCA_035441405.1 Candidatus Nanopelagicus sp. | reverse complement strand
ATTGGCTTGGTACAAACCAATTCATCTGAAAAAGCGGAGGTTAAGTAATGGCTAAATTTTCTGGCTTAGGTGGACGTTTATACCGAGGCGAAACTTCAGTAGATTTTATTGGTAAGCGCAAAATCTGGTACTCATTCAGCTTTTTGTTAATAGTGATTTCCGGTATAACAATTTTTACTCAAGGCTTGCACTTAGGGATTGAATTTAAAGGCGGTTCATCTTTCACTGTGAATAGCTCTAATGCGTCAATTGTTAAAGCAGAAGAAGCGTTGTCTACAGCTGGAATTGATTCTCAGACAATTATTCAAATGATTGGCAATGATAAAGTGAGAATTCAAACAGATGCACTTACTGGAGCCGAACAAGGTTTAGTTGAGAGCGCATTATCTTCCAAATTTAATGTCACAATTGATTCAATAGATTCACAGATTATTGGACCTTCATGGGGAGAAGAGATAACTCGCAAGGCAATTTATGGCCTTCTTGGTTTCTTGTTTGTTGTAATGATCTACCTAGCGATGGCCTTAGAAGGAAAAATGGCGGTTGCTGCGATCATTGCTGTAGTACATGATGTGTTTATTACGGTTGGTATTTATGCAGTCGTTGGTTTTGAAGTTACACCTGCAACTGTTATTGGGTTCTTAACCATCCTGGGATACTCTTTATATGACACGGTCGTTGTATTTGATAAGGTAAGAGAAAATACCAAGGGAATTGCTGCAAGCGGGCGAAGCACTTACTCATATGCAGCTAACCTGGCTGTTAATCAGACCATTGTTAGATCTTTTAATACCTCTTTGGTGGCGCTACTACCTGTTGGATCAATTCTATTTGTTGGTGCTGGCTTACTAGGTGCAGGAACTCTTAAGGATCTTTCTTTAGCTTTGTTTATAGGCCTAGCAACTGGAACATACTCTTCATTGTGTATTGCTACTCCTATCTTGGCGGCACTTCGTGAACGGGAGCCTGCAATGCAAGCTTTGCGAAAGCGAGTAGGAAATAGATCAGATAAACCAAACACAGCAAGTACAGTGCAGGAAAAAGTAGATCGTGGACCAAGGAATCAACCTAAGCGCGATCGTCGTAGATAACTAATTGAAGTAAGTCAGGGGTCAGCGCGCTATGACAACAACAAGTTTGTTAAAGCCGCTTGTCGATGGACTTTCTCAGTCTCATCCAGGGTTCGAACTTTCTGAGCTAGAAAAAGCATTTACTGCTGCTGAAAAAGCACATTTTGGTCAGTTAAGAAAATCTGGTGAAGACTACATCACCCACCCAGTTGCTGTTGCGCAAATCCTTATTGATCTAGGAATGGATCTTGCAACGGTTATCGCAGCACTATTGCATGACACGGTAGAGGACACTTCGTTCTCGATAGAACAAATTAAAGATCAATTCGGCGATGAGGTTTCATCTCTTGTTGATGGTGTTACAAAATTAGACAAGTTAACTTATGGCCCAACAGCGGAGGCTGAAACACTGCGAAAAATGGTAATCGCAATGTCGAGAGATATCAGAGTATTAGTTATCAAATTGGCAGATCGCCTTCACAACGCTAGAACTTGGCAATTTATAGAAGGTGATAAAGCAAAGAAAAAGGCTAGAGAGACAATTGATATTTATGCTCCATTAGCTCACCGATTAGGAATGAATGCCATCAAATGGGAACTAGAAGATCTGTCATTTAAGGTTCTGGAACCGAAGAAATTTGATGAAATTGAACGGCTAGTGGGTGAAAGGTCGCCAGCTAGAGAGCAATTCACCAATGAGGTTGTCGATGCAATTACAAGTGACTTAAAGATTGAGGGTATAACTGCGCAAGTCAAAGGTAGGCAAAAACATTTCTATAGCGTGTATCAAAAGATGGTTGTTCGAGGGCGCGAATTTAATGAGATCTATGATTTGGTTGGAATTCGAATACTTGTTGAATCAGTTCGAGATTGTTATGGAGTCCTTGGATCAATCCATGCTCGCTGGAGTCCAGTACCTGGAAGATTTAAAGATTACATTGCTATGCCTAAGTTCAACTTATATCAGTCTCTACACACCACAGTTATTGGTCCGAACGGAAAAGCAGTAGAGATTCAAATTAGAACATTTGATATGCACGCTAGGGCTGAATTTGGTATTGCTGCTCACTGGAAGTACAAACAGAAAACAAGCGATGGCGGTAAATCACCGGACGTTTTATGGCTACGTCAGCTTCATGAATGGCAGCAGGAGAGCGAAGATGTTACCGATTTTCTCGAGACTTTACGATATGACCTTCGTACACCAGAAGTTTTTGTATTTACACCTAAAGGAAGTGTGATTGCCCTTCCGTCTGGCTCAACGCCAGTCGATTTTGCATATGCCGTACACACAGAAGTTGGAAATAAGTGTGTTGGCGCAAAAGTAAATGGAAAACTAGTTCCACTTGAATCTCATTTAATAAATGGAGATGTTGTTGAGGTGGTTATAAACAAAGGTTTAAATGCTGCACCAAGTCACGATTGGTTAAATTTTGTAACTTCATCTCGTGCCAGATCTAAAATCAAGGCCTGGTTTTCTAAAGAGAGAAAAGAAGAAGCGATTGAAGCTGGTCAAGAATCTATTGCACGGCAGATGAGAAAAGCAGGCTTGCCCATACAAAAAATATTGGGAGGGCATGCACTTTTAGAGTTAGCTCATGAACTTAGATATGAGGATATTGAAAGTTTGTATGAATCTGTCGGTAATGGGCATGTCTCTGCACATTCAGTAATAGAGAAATTAATGCTGCAAATAGGCGCAGTAGATAGTCATCCCGAAAACGAACCAACTCCACTTCAAACTCGAGTAAA
>DAOROF010000077.1:0-2881 GCA_035441405.1 Candidatus Nanopelagicus sp. | reverse complement strand
ATTTTATGGTTAAGAAAAAGGGGTGCATCTTCATTAACCATAGTTTTAGTAGCGATAGCCTTTACGGATCTAATTTTTGCACTAGATTCAATTCCAGCAATTTTTGGACTAACTAAAGATCCATACATAGTATTTACTGCAAATGCATTTGCATTGATGGGTCTGCGACAACTTTATTTCTTGCTCGGTGGATTAATGAATAAATTAATCTACCTGAATGAAGGACTATCGGTAATACTTGGGTTTATTGGAATAAAGTTAGTGTTAGAGGCAATTCATGGCGGTGGAACTCACAAATTATTAGGGATAGAGGTTCCTGAAATTTCAACGCAATTTTCTTTAGGAGTCATAGTTATCACCCTGATTATTACAGTTATTGCAAGTCTAGTTAATGCTTCTAAATCAAAGGTGGCAGAATAGCCCTTATGAGTGAGGGTGAAAATAAGGTTCAAGTTTTTGAACCCCATAAATCAAAGCTGCCTCCGCTTAGACCTTACCTAAGGGATTTTTGGCAGCGCAGGGAGTTCGCAACCGAATTATCAAAGTTTTCCGATAAAGCTGAGTATTTAGAGTCTCGGCTTGGAAATGTTTGGTTAGTGCTAAATCCATTATTTCTTGCGATTATTTACTTTTTGCTTGTAACCATAATCCAAGGTGGCAGAGGAGGCTTGGGTGGTTTCACTACCTTATGCCATATTTTAATTGGACTTTTTACATTCTACTTTGCACAAAACTGTATAACCTTAGGTGCGCAATCAATCACCTCTGGCGGTAAATTAATTTTAAATCAGGCTTTTCCTAGATCTCTACTTCCGTTATCAAGTGCTATTAGTGCTTTTAGGCAGTTTTGGCCAACCATTCCAGTTTATATCTCAATTGTGATAATTGGTAAATTAACTATTAATGACACAACTATTCCTGGCCTTACCTGGAATTATCTTTTAATACCTTTTCTTTTTATTATTTTGGCAATAACTAGTTTTGGATTAGCACTTTTATTTGCAACATTGAATGTCTATTTTAGGGATACGACAAAGTTACTCTCTTATATTATGAGGATTTGGCTATACGCATCTCCAGTACTTTGGCAACCAGATATGCTCTCTGGTTGGTATCGGGTAATACTTTATATCAATCCACTAGGCCCAATACTCTCTGCAAACTCTAGTATTTGGATTGATGGTGCGACTCCAACACTTTCACAAATCATTGGATGCCTAGTCTGGGCTTTTATTGCATTTATTTTTGGTGGATATTTCTTTATATCAAGGGAGCGTGATTTTGCCGTCCGCATCTAGTAAAGAAGTTACGATGCCAGATAGTTTGGCGGTACAAATTGAGAATCTTTCAATTAGTTATAAAATTAATGTCGAGGCAAAAAAGACTTTGAAAAATGCTTTAATGCGTGCCAGCCGTGGGGAAAGAATTAGAACTAAAACAGTTGAAGCGGTAAAAAATTTGTCTCTTGAAGTTCCCCATGGATCTGTATTGGGAATTGTGGGTGCAAATGGTGCCGGAAAATCAACACTAATGCGCTCAATAGCTGGCATATTGCCACCAACAAGTGGACGAATCTTAGTAAATGGAAAAATTTCGACATTGCTTGCACTTGGAGTGGGATTTAATAAAGCTTTATCTGGGCGCGATAACATTATTTTAGGTGGCTTAGCAGCTGGTATGAGTCGAGATGAAATTGAGTCTCAAACAGAAACCATCGCGCAATTTGCTGACTTGCCTAATGGATTTATTGATATGCCTGTAAGAACTTATAGCTCAGGTATGTATGGCAGAGTTGCATTTTCAGTTGCGGTAAATATGACGCCAGATATCTTGCTAGTTGACGAGGCTTTATCTGCTGGTGATGCTGCTTTTAAAGAAAAATCTTTTAACAAAATTAGAGAGCTTTGCCAAGAGGCCCGAACAATTTTGATTGTTTCCCATGCACTCTCTTCTTTAAATGAATTATGTGATCAAGCCATCTGGATGCATAGGGGTCAGATGCTTGCCTCTGGAAAACCAGAGGAAATAACTGATAAGTACTTAAAATTCTTAAATGTTGGTGAGCTACCTTCTAGTTACGAAGATTTATAAAGGTAAAACAAAAAATATAGCAGTTATCAATCCAGCCAAAGCAATTGATTGAAATAAAATAGAGACAGCAGTTTTACGATCTGCTTTTTTATCTTCTGGCGATTGAACTTTAGATATCTGACCTAATTTTCCAAAGTTAAATGTGCCGGCTAATCCATAGGCTAAGCAAAACTTTTTACGAGATTGCACAAATCCAATTGAAAAAATTAAAGCAGGAATAAATATAGATAGGCGAGCGCCTCTATCTTGATCGGTAGCTAAGATACCAGCAGCGGAAATCACAATAAGAATCAAGCCAAAAATAGCAACTGCTTGTCTACGCTTTACTTCTCCCTGACCAATATTGCATGCGCCTGGAACATAAGCACCGCTCATTTTACATCTTCTCGTTCTTCGTCATCACGCCATACTTCATACTCATCACTTTCAGAGCGAGCAAGCCAATTAAATAAACTCTTTATTGCGCCAAAAGCAACCAAAGTAATGCCGAAGAGGGCAAGTAGTCTTTTGAAGGCTTTGATCATGGGATAAATCTACTCTTAATTTTAATTAAATTTGGTCAATTTCCTGAGTTTGCTAATTTTCCTAGTTCTTTCCCAGAAACTCGAAAAACTGTCCATTCATCCATGGGTAGTGCGCCAATTGAATTGTAAAAATCTATTGCACTCTTATTCCAATCTAAAACCCACCATTGCAGTCTGGGATAGCCTCGTTCTATACAAATTTTGGCTAGCTCTTTTAATAGCGCCTTTGCATGGCCTAGGCCTCGAAACTTAGGATCAACATAAAG
>DAOROF010000076.1:0-2923 GCA_035441405.1 Candidatus Nanopelagicus sp. | reverse complement strand
GCAAAGGCTCTTAAAAATATTAAAAAGTATAAAAATAAGATTAATGAACAGCCAACAAAGCCTAACTCTTCACCGGCGACTGTAAAAATAAAATCTGTTTGCTGCTCTGGCACAAATCGACCATTAGTTTGCGGTCCCTCAAATAAGCCTTTACCAAATAGACCGCCAGAGCCAATGGTGATTCTGGATTGACGAAGTTGATAACCAGTAGCTTGCGGATCTGCATTTGGATCGACAAAGGATTGTAGGCGGGCTACTTGATACTCATTAACCGCTCCAGTTTGTACTGCAGTAAATACACCTACGATGGCAAGCAGTAATAAGCCCACTACCCAAATAGCTCTAGCTCCTGAGGCGCCAATCATTGCCACCACCGCTGCCGAGATAATTAACACCGTACCAAGATCTGGTTGAGCAATGATTAATAAAATTGGTACCGCCGAGATAGCTAAGGCTTTTAATACATCTAAATCTGATGGATCCTGATCGACTTGATCTCGATCTGCCAAAATCATGGCAATACCAACAATAATTGCTATCTTAGCTAGCTCGGCTGGCTGAATTTGAAATCCACCTGGCAGTGCTATCCAAGCCCTGGCACCATTTATCTCACTGCCAATTCCTGGAATTAACACTAAAACTAAACCAACTACCGCAGCTAGCCAGATGATTGGGGTGTAAGCCCTAAGTAATCGATAATCAATCAAAGTAGTTCCATAGGCAAGCAAAACTCCAATAACAATATTTATCGAGTGGCGCTTTAAGTAATACTCAGGATCTAGTCCATAGGATCTAAACCACTCCCGAGTTCCGGCATAAACTAAAAGTGTGCCAATTGCTAATAATCCGATTACTGCGAAATTTAAAATATTATCGAACTTACCTAAATTTAGCCTTCGATCAGCGCGGTACTTTATTGATTGACTCATTCAACCACCACGCTCCCAACCCTTATCTTGCCTTGCTTATCAGAAGATTCTTTAGCTGCTTTGGTTAGATCAACTTTAGCAATAGTTTTTGGTACCCCATTTGGAAAAATAACTTTTTCTGGATCAACTCGATTTCCACTAACACCAAAAAGCGCTGCGAATACATCTCTAGCGGCAACACCAGAGGTGGATGCACCAAATCCCCCCTGGCTTACCATCATTACAACAACATATTGTGGATCTTTAGTTGGACCATAAGCTGCAAACCATGAGGTGTCATCTTTAGCAGTGCCATTTGGATTTTTACCAAATACTTGAGCAGTTCCAGTTTTACCACTGACCTCAACTGGGAATCCGGCAAATACACCAGCTGCTGTTCCCTGGGTTACTACCATGCGAAGAGATCGCTGCAAAAACTCCCACGTAGATTGTTTCGCCTCTACTTTGCCAGCCAGTACCGGTTTAAACTCCTTTAATACTTTTCCATCTACATCCACAATTGCTCTAGCCACCTGTGGTTTGTAGTAAACACCATCATTAGCAATTGCTGCGTAAATCTCAGCCAGTCTTAATGGCGTTACCAAGGTATCGCCTTGGCCAATTGAAAAGTTAACCGCATCTCCGGCTCTAACTTTGTTTCCATCTAAACAGTTCTCACGCGCAATTTCGATTAAGTATGGGGTTAAATCCTCTTTTTTGGCACGATCTCTATAATTACAGTAGAAATTCTTATTTTGATCATACCAATTTTGCTTCCATTGACGATCTGGTAGTCGACCTTTTAATTCACTTGGCAGGTCAATTCCAGTTACTTTATCGATGTTAAAAGCTTTAGCAGCATTAAAGAAGTGATCATTTGGATTAGATTTAGGTTTTAGTCCACCATCGCGAACCCACTCATCATAGGCAATTTGATACCAAAGTGAGTCGCAAGAGATTGCAATACCAACATCTAATGGAATACGACCAGCAGCTTTACTCTCAAAGTTTTTAAAGGTTCTAGTTCCTATCTCAACAGTTGCTGGGCAGTCATACCGGGCATCGAGTGAGTAACCAGCATTTGCAGCTGCTAATACCGAAATAGATTTAAAGGTTGAAGCTGGTGCAAAAAGTCCTTGGATTGGCCTAGATAAAGCAGGCACTCCCTTAGCTTCACTAAATAAATCCTTGGCCTGCTTAACAGTTAAACCACGCTGCCAAATCTCAGGATCATAAGTTGGATAAGAGGCCATTGCTAAAACTCGGCCAGTTTTAATCTCCATAACTACTGCCGCACCAGAGTCGCCACGGTATCCAGCTCCCCTGGCTCGAAAAATTGCAGATTCAAGTGCATCCTCTGCTGCTGCTTGTAACTTAGAATCAATATTTGTGATCAGATTATTACCTGCAATTGCTTGTATATTTTTTGACTCCTTAGTCACAATCTCTTTGCGATTAACTAGAAAAGTTCTAATCCCGGGTGTACCACGCAAATAATCGTTGTATGCAACCTCTAATCCACTTTTGCCCACAATCTCACTTCGATAATAATTTTTCTCAGGATTTAGTAAATCCTCATCAGTTACCGCACCTACATAACCTAAAACATGCGCAGCATTTTCACCTTCTAAGGAAGGGTAACTTCTAATTGGCACAGATTGAATTAAGATCCCAGGATATAAGTCTGAGTTTTCAATTACTTTTAAGGCTAATTCCTGTGGGGCATTTCCAATTAAGGGAATAGGTTGATACCTAGTTCCATTCCAACAACCAGCCCGATTCTCTCGCGGTAGCTCACCGCATAATCTAGTTCGCTGATAAATATCTAAATACTCAAGATTAAAAAGTGTTGCAACTCTACTTAGAATTGAAACTCCCTTATCAGCTTGACGATCTAAAGTTGTGCGATCTGCAAATAAGACTAAGCCTGGCAAATCAACCACTAATGGGCTGCCATTTATATCGGTAATGGCACCTCTTACAGCTGGAGTTACGATATCTCGGCTTTGAATACT
>DAOROF010000075.1:0-2928 GCA_035441405.1 Candidatus Nanopelagicus sp. | reverse complement strand
CTAACTGGTAGAACATTCTCAGCTGATGAGGCAATGCAGATGGGTGTGATAAATAGAGTTGGTGAAAACCAATTAGAATTAGCAATGGCGTTTGCAAATGAAGTATCAGAACAACCACCTACTGCAGTTATTAACACCAAAGCACTTTTGAAAAGTTCATCCCATGAGGCATTAAATCAAGTAATGCTTGCAGAAGGGGAGTTATTTAAAATGGCAACAGAATCAGATGAGGCACAAATTGCGTTCATGAATTTCTTAGCAAAAAAGAGCAAGGTTAAATAATGACTCTAGCTGGTAAGAGAATTTTTATTACAGGTGGCTCCCGTGGCATTGGTTTGGCGATAGCGCTGCGTGCTGCCAAGGATGGGGCATCAATCGCAATTGCTGCTAAAACTACTGATCCACATCCAAAATTACCCGGAACTATTTTTACAGCCGCTAAAGAGATAGAAGAAGCCGGCGGTAAAGCTCTTGCAATTCAATGCGACATAAGAGATGAAAATCAAATTAGCCAATCAATGGAAAAGGCAGCAGCTGAGTTTGGTGGAATTGATATTCTCATTAATAATGCATCTGCAATTAATTTAACCAACACCGAAAGTACGCCGGCAAAGCGATTTGATTTAATGATGGGTGTAAATACCAGAGGAACTTTTTTAACCTCACAAGCCGCTCTTCCTCATTTGCGCAAGAGTGCCAAAGAGGGTAGAAATCCACATATCTTGATGCTGTCACCACCACTTTCTATGAAAGGAAAATGGTTTAAACCACATCTGGCTTACACAATGGCAAAGTATGGGATGAGTATGTGCGTTCTCGGTTTAGCCGAAGAATTAAAGCGAGATGGAATTGGAGTTAACGCACTATGGCCAAGAACAGCCATCGATACTGCTGCTTTAGCGATGATTCCAGGTATTGATGTTGCCTTTTGTCGTACCCCAGAGATTATTTCAGATTCAGCATACATAATTTTAAATCGTGCTGGAAAAGAGTGCAGCGGAAACTTCTTTATAGATGATGAAGTTTTAGCCAGCGAGGGTATAACTGATTTGGATAAGTATGCAGTTGTTCCTGGTACAAAAGAATTTATAAACGATCTATACGTTGATTAAAGGGTAAACCCAACCGGCAACTCTAATCTATGTTTTTTAAGTAGCGCGCTATCTTTAAGTAAATCAGAGGTTTTTCCATCGGCTGCAATTACGCCACCTGAAAGTATTAATGCTCTTTCACATAATTCGTTAGCGTATGGCAGATCATGGGTCACCATAATCATGGTGATATTTAGAGATCTTAAAATATCAGCTAGTTCACGCCGACTGGCTGGATCTAAATTTGATGAGGGTTCATCTAAAACTAGAATCTCTGGCTTCATCGCTAATACAGTTGCAACAGCTACTCGTCGACGCTGGCCAAATGATAAGTGATGTGGTGGACGATCTTTATACTCAAGCATTCCAACTAAGGAAAGTGAATCTTCCACAACCTTATCTAATTCACTATCTCGCAACCCCATGTTGTATGGACCAAATGCCACATCTTGGCCCACAGTAGGCATAAATAATTGATCATCTGGATCTTGAAAAACGATTCCAACCTTAGATCTAATCTGCTTCAGCGCCGCTTTATCAGTGCTATCGACCAATTTTCCAGCAACAAAAACCTTGCCATGGCCAGTGGCTAAAATTCCATTTAGGTGCAAAATCAGAGTGGTTTTACCAGCTCCATTTGGACCAAGTAAGGCAACTCTTTCACCTTGTTTAACTTTTAGATTCACACCAAACAATGCTTGATTACCATCTGGATATGCGAAAGCTAACTCTTCAATTACTAAAGAATCATTTGTCTGCATCACTGATTAATCCTAACCATTAAATTAGAATCGAAATCACTAAGGCAAAAAATGGAACACAAAGTGAGATCACCCAATATCTTGGGTTATTTGGAATTTGCGCCTCTTTTGGTAGATCACCTTGATATCCGCGGGCAATCATCGCAAGATGAACACGTTCACCTCGCTCATAAGATCTGATAAATAGTGCACCAGCTGCCGTAGCTAAAACTGGCCACTGCTTCACTCCGGTTGCTTCAAATCCTCTAGCGGATCGAGCAACTGCCATTCTTTGCATCTCGTCATTGACTACATTTATGTAGCGCAGCATAAAAGAGGCTATTTGGACCATAGGAGTTGGCAGCTTAAGAATCTCAAGTCCTCGCAAAATCTCTCTGGCAGTAGTGGTTGCGGAAAGATTTATTGCCACCAAAATTCCTAAAGTGCCCTTTGCAACGATGCTAGCGCCAGCTAGTAAGCCATCTCGATATAGATTTAATGAACCAATCTCAAATCTTTCGCCCGTGCCAAAAAATGGCATCAAAAGTGCAAAAAATACAAAAGGAATCTCAATTAGAGATCTTTTAGCCACAGTAGTGATCGGCAGTTTAGCAATTTGAGTAACGGTAATAATCATTAAAAAGAAGGCGACAAAAGCTGGCCAATTTGAGATATCGGTGGATACGGCCACAATAATAAAAAGCAGGCCAGCCACAATTTTTATATGTGCTGGTATTTGGTGAACTATAGAGTGGCGGTGCAGGTAGAGCCGCTCACCAACATCATGACCATGGTGATGGTCTGATTTTTCGTTACTCTCTATTTTATTGATTTTTATTCGGTGCTTTCTTCCGGATTAACCTAAACAAGCCCATAGCTATTAGTGCGGTCGCAGCAACGCCAATTAGGCCGGCAAATCCAACTGATAGGCGGGCATTCTCAAGACCTTTAAAACCGTAATCAGCTAGGGTGAAATCACCAAAGGAGTGATCTTTAGCAGTTTCAATGAAACCCACATCCTCGGCTACTTTTTCTAATCCATCTGGGGATGAAGATGCGTAGAAAGAAACACCACCAGCGAGAATGGCGCTAATCAG
>DAOROF010000074.1:0-2932 GCA_035441405.1 Candidatus Nanopelagicus sp. | reverse complement strand
TTGATATGCAGCCCGGTAATCAAGACCTGCCTCTTTAACTTTAGGGGCAGCTCCACGCTCAACAATTACCGCAACTGCTACCACGATTGCACCAGCCTGCTTTAACGCTTCAACTGCAGTTAAAACAGATCCACCAGTTGTTGAGGTATCTTCAACTGCTAAAACTTTTTTTCCTTTAACATCTGGGCCTTCAATTCTCCGCTGCAATCCATGAGCTTTTTCGGCTTTTCGAACAACAAATGAATCTAGTTTTCTTCCACTATTTGCCGCCACATGCATCATTGCTGTTGCTACTGGGTCTGCGCCAAGAGTTAAGCCGCCTACTGCTTCAAACTCTAAATCTTTTGTTAATTCAAGCATTACTTCACCTACTAATGGTGCGGCGGTTGAATCTAAGGTGACTCTTCTTAAATCAACGTAATAATCTGCCTCTTTGCCAGAGGATAAAATAACTTTTCCATGAACTACAGCCTTTTTTAGAATCTCAGACTTTAATTTTTCCTTAGCTGACATGGCTTTACCCTATCTAAATTAGTTGATTAATTATTTGGATAAAGAACAATGGTTTGATTATCTCGCCTAACTAAGGCTTTTGGTGGGTTGGCTTCCAGGAGTGCATCCACTTCAGTTCTTAACTTGGCTACCTCAAGTGCCATATTGGCCACCGCTTGCTCTAACTCAATAATTCTGGCAATACCAGCTAAGTTAATTCCTTCGCCAACTAATCTTTGTACATTTCTTAATTTAACAATATCTATTAATGAGTACCTTCTATTTTTACCAATTGTTCTGCTTGGTGAGACTAAACCCAATCGATCATATTGGCGCAGGGTTTGTGGATGAAGCCCAGATAATTTTGAAGCTACTGATATTACATATACCGCTTCATCCTCTGGAATTTGATTATCGCTGCTCATAATTTAGCCTTACTAAATAATTCTGCTCTGGGATTAAAATCTGCTGTTGCCTTTGCAAACTCCTCTACCGCTTTTCTAGCTGCGCCATCAACTCGTTGTGGGACTCTTACATCAAGTGTGATCATTAAATCTCCACTTGT
This sequence comes from Candidatus Nanopelagicus sp., assembly GCA_035441405.1. Taxonomy (GTDB): domain Bacteria; phylum Actinomycetota; class Actinomycetes; order Nanopelagicales; family Nanopelagicaceae; genus Nanopelagicus. Next base: position 1,875 of record DAOROF010000074.1, on the reverse strand, counting down.
TGCTCCCTTTTTAACACCCCGGCCCTTAACTCTTAATGTCCGACCAGATGGCGTACCAGGTGCAATTCTTACCGTTACTTCATCACCATCTAATGTTGGTACTGAAATGTCCGCGCCTAATGTGGCTTCGGCAAAGGTAATTGGCAGGGTTAAATGAATATTCTCATCTTTTCTAGAAAATACTGGATGTGGTGTTACATGCACAATTACATAAAGATCTCCAGGACCTGCTGCCCCTGGGGCGCCTCGACCTTTAATCTTTATTTTTGCACCATCTTTAATACCAGCTGGAACTCTAGTTGTAATATTTGTTGGCGCAGAGCCTTGGGGTGATAATCTTAAATTTAACTCTGTGCCATAGATTGAATCTTTAAATGTAATTGAGGATTCAGTTTGTAAATCTGCGCCATGTCTAGATCTGCCGCCACCAAAGAGGGAGGAAAAAATATCTCCACCTGGGCCAAATAAATCACCAAAATCACCAGCATTAAATTTAGCCCCGCCAGCTCCGTATCCTGGTGGAATTCTGCCGGAGGTAAAAGCCTCTCTTGCTTCATCATATTCGCGCCGTTTTTTATCATCACTTAATATGTCATAAGCCTCAGAGACTGCTTTAAATCGATCCTCTAATTTTTTATCACCCTTGGTTTTATCTGGGTGTAATTCGCGAGCTAATTTTCGATACTGTTTTTTTATAGCAGCGGCATCAGAATTTTTAGCTACGCCAAGTATTTGGTAGTAATCCTTTTCGTATAAATCCTTAGCTGCCATCTGAGTTAACCCTTAAGCAGATACTTCTGGATCTGTTACTGCAACCCTAGCTGGTCTAATTACCCGGTCTTTAAATTTATATCCTGGTTGCAATATTTTCGAGGCGGTTGGTTCACTTACCTCACTTGAGGTTTCATGGGTAAGTGCTTCATGAATCTCAGGATTAAAAGGAGTTGGTGCTTCGGCAAATTTACTTAAACCCAATTTTTCAACTATGGAATTAATTCGATCTGCTACAGCTTTAAATCCACCAGTTAACTCTCCATGTTGGGCAGCTCGATCTAGATCATCTAATACTGGGAGTAATTCAGAAATAACTGCAATAAATGCGAACTCTGTTGTTGATTGGCGATCGCGATCTACTCGCTTTCGATAATTTGCATACTCTGCTTGTAATCGTTGTAGATCAGAGGTAAGTGTTGCAACCTCATCTACAACAGCGGTTGCTTCATTTAATACTTCATCAACTGCGTCAGAGAGTTCCTTCTCTGACGCAGCTAAATTTTCTTCGCTCATTATTTCTGTTCATCCACAACTTCAGCATCCTGCACACCATCATCAGCAGGTGTATCCCCGGCTGGTGCTTGTGCGGCATTTGCTGCATATAAAGCTGCTCCTAGTTGTTGACTGATTTCAGATACCTTTTCAGTTGCACTCTTGATTGCAGAAAGATCTGTTCCCTCTAAAGATTTCTTAAGATCTGCAATAGCACCCTCTAGCTCAACTTTTTTAGCAGCGTTATCGCCATCATTGAACTTGTCGGCATTATCTTTTAAGAATTTCTCTGTCTGGTAAACCAGTGAATCGCCAGAGTTTCTAACATCTGCCTCTTCTCTGCGTTGCTTATCCTCTTCAGCATGAGCTTCGGCATCCTTCATCATTTTTTCAATCTCTTCTTTGGAAAGAGCAGAGCCGCCAGTGATTGTCATACTCTGTAATTTTCCAGTACCTAAATCTTTGGCAGATACATGGACAATTCCATTGGCATCAATATCAAAGGTGACCTCGATCTGTGGAACTCCGCGTGGAGCAGGTGGCAGACCAGTTAGCTCAAACATGCCAAGTTTCTTGTTGTAAGCAGCCATTTCGCGCTCACCTTGGAAT
>DAOROF010000073.1:0-3030 GCA_035441405.1 Candidatus Nanopelagicus sp. | reverse complement strand
TTGCCCATAATCTCCTGGCGTGATGATTAAATCCATCATTTTTGATTGTAAATTGAGTAAATATCTTTGAGAAGTTCTCTGCCAAAAACCTCTTCTTACCCAAACTAATTTCACTTTAGGTCTGACACTTTTTATTCCAATTATTCCTGGATATGGAACTACGCCATCAAAGCTAACAATCTTGGCATCTGTTTCATCAATGAGAGCCACTATTCGATCTCGTAAATATCTATCCCACTCAAACCTACCCATCCATTTTCGATCTCTGCCAGGCACATACTCATAACCAACATCAGCAATTTTTGGTATCTCGACTACACCAGATGCCATTGAAATGATTACTGGATTTGCAAAACTCTTCAATTCTGCGGCAATCGCACTTGCCCGCGTTAGATGACCCATGCCTATTCCATTACTTGTCGCTAGAATAATGGTTGGCTTTTCCATGAATTCAGTATAACTACAACAAAGTTAGGCAGACCAAATGAATACCATCTTGTTAATAGTAATTTTGGCTCTGCAATTTCTGATTATGTATTACCTAATCAGAACAGCTAGAAATTTAGGCTCTAAGACAACTCGTTATCACAAAGAACTAATGGAAAACATTAATATGATGCGTGTTAGCTCAAACAGTAATCTTGTGAATCCGACATCTATTCCAAACTCGCCAGATTTTAAATCCCTAAATTGGGAGTATGTAATCTCTCTAACCAGTCACCCATTGAGATTTCCTACTTTAAGCATTGCTTTGGAACAGTGCTTAAATCAAATTCTAATTCCCAAGCAGGTGTACCTAAACATTGCAGAGTCAGATATCTCAAAATTACCTGATGAGGTTAAGAAACTAGAATCGGGTGGCATCCTAAAAATAATTACTTGTGAAGATTTAGGGCCAGGTAAGAAGTTGATTCCAACTCTTAGATATGAAGAAAGCCTGCCTATCATCGTTCTTGATGATGATTTGTATTTTGAAGCTGATCTAACATTAAAGCTTATGATTCAACACCACTTATCTCCTAAACAGATCATTGCCTCTAGAGTTCATAAAATTGTCTATGGTAACGATGGCAGTATTTCTCCTTACAGCACTTGGATTAAAAACTACTCGCTTTCAAACGGACCATCCGAGGATCTTTTTCCCACTTCAGGTGCAGGAACTCTTTATAAAAAAGAGTTCTTTCATTCAGATGTTTTAGATTTGGACAGTTACAAGAAGTTCTCATTTCATACTGATGACTTATGGTGGTATGTACAAAGTAAACGAATTGGTACTGTTTCAAAACGTCTACCTGGTTACAGTAAATTAGAATTCATTAAAGGTACACAAGAGACTGGTCTATGGAATACAGGTAATCAGGATAGAAACGACTCAAATTTAAGTTCGTTGCTTAAAAAATATTCGCTTTAAATTAATTTGGTGGCGGGTGAAGGATTTGAACCTTCGAAGGCAGAGCCGGGGGATTTACAGTCCCCTCCCATTGGCCGCTCGGGCAACCCGCCAGGATTGTTAAGCGAAGTGAAGTGTAAAGCCTTGATACTTGTAATGCCAAAAGTTCAATTATTTATCACTATACCTAGCAATAAATCGAACATGATCTGGGTTTAACTCCACAACAGTTCTTGCGCCAAGTAACTTCATAGTTCTAATTATTTGTGTACGAAGTATCTCTAAAGTTCGATCAACACCAGGTTTTCCACCTGCCATAAGGCCATACAGATACGCCCTACCAATCCAAGTGAATTTAGCGCCACTTGCAATAGCTGCAACTACATCAGCACCATGCATAATTCCGGTATCAACATGAACCTCAGCTTTGTCTCCAATTGCTTTTACAACCTCTGGCAACAAATGAAGTGGAACTGGCGCACGATCTAACTGACGACCACCATGATTAGAGAGAATAATTGCATCAGCGCCTGCAGCTACTGACATCATTGCGTCATCAATATTTTGAATTCCTTTAACCACAAGATTTCCCTGCCATTGCCCTCTAATCCACTTCAAATCCTCATAAGTAACTGTTGGATCAAACATGGAGTCAAGTAATTCTGCAACTGTTCCATTCCAGGAATCTAATGATGCAAATTTAAGAGGGTCTGTTGTTAGAAAATTAATCCACCATGCAGGACGTGGAATCGCGTTTAAAATTGTTTTTGAAGTAAGTGATGGTGGAATAGTCATTCCATTTCTAACATCTCTTAATCTGGCTCCAGCAACCGGAACATCCACTGTCAAAACTAATGTGTCAAAACCTGCTGCTCTTGCTCGATCAACTAGTGCCATGCTGCGATCACGATCTTTCCACATATAAAGTTGGAACCAATTTCTTCCAGTTGGTGCGGCTTTAGCAACATCTTCTATTGATCTTGTTCCCATGGTTGATAGGGTGTAAGGAATTCCGGCGTCAGATGCGGCGCATGCTCCGGCATACTCACCTTCTGTTTGCATCATTCTGGTGAAACCTGTTGGTGCGATTCCAACCGGCATACTCATTTTCTTACCCAGCATTTGAACTGAAAGATCTACATCTTTTACATCACGCAAAATTCTTGGTTGAAATTCCAGTTTTTCATACGCTGCTCTTGCTCTGGTCAAACTGGATTCAGTATCAGCTCCGCCATCTGTGTAATCAAAAGGTGCTTGAGGTGTTCGGCGTTTAGCAATCTCTCGCAAATCATAAATAGTTAAAGCTCGGGTTAATCTACGTCTTCTTGGACTTAGAATTACTTTTCTAAAGCGCAGTAATTGTGCAAGGTCTTTAGGACTGGGTATGCGCCGTTTAACCTTTACTTGGCTCACCACTGCTCCGATCAATAAATTTCAAGGTGCAAGATCATTCTAATTAACTAGTAAAGTATAGACATGGCTGACAGTAGTTTCGATATCGTTTCAAAAATTGATCAAATGGAGCTAGATAACGCCTTTAATCAATGCGACAGGGAGATTGCAACTAGGTTTGATTTCAAGAATACCGATACCAAAATTGAAAAAACTGCCTTAAAAGTAGTTCTCGAGTCAAGTACTGA
>DAOROF010000072.1:0-3053 GCA_035441405.1 Candidatus Nanopelagicus sp. | reverse complement strand
AAAAAGCTCTACCATTAGTCCATGGCAACCCTTAGTGAGATAGTTAATGCTAACTCGACACTAGAAGAGCACGAAGTTGAACACCTAGCTGAACTTGTTGCAGAGTGGCGGCTACTTGCCGATCTTTCCTTTGCAGATTTAGTGTTATGGCTTCCAATTAGAAAAGATGAGAAGTCTTGGCCACAAGGTTATGTTGCTATAGCTCAGATTAGACCAACCACAGCAGCAACAGTTTTTGGACATGACTTAATTGGGTCAAAAATTAATTGGGGTCAGCGTCCATTAATGGACCAGGCATTATCTGAGGGCGAAATTGTTAAAGATACGCAACCAGAATTAGTTGGCGAAATTATGATCAAAGAAGAGACAGTCCCTGTAATTTTAGATAATAAAACTTTAGCCATTATTTCAAGACACAGGAACGCAGATTTAATGAGATCACCCTCAAAGTTAGAATTAAATTATCGAGAAATAGCTCATTTAATTTTTAAAATGGTTTCAGAAGGAAACTTTCCTATTAGAAATAGTCTTTATAGCTCTGAATCAGCACCAAGAGTGGGCGATGGACTGATTAGGCTAGATGTGAATGGCATTGTATTTTTTGCAAGTCCAAATGCTAGATCAGCTCTTAGCCGTATCGGATATCAAGGTGAATTAGAACAAAAAAATCTTGGCGAGGTTTTCTCATCACTAGATAAAGATGGCACACAACCAGTAGACGAGTCTTGGAAGACATTATTAAGTGGAAAATTTCTTCGAAGGGCGGAGTATGACAGTGGAAAAGGGGTAATCGATCTATTGGTTATTCCCTTAACTGAAAGGAAGGATCGAATTGGCGCTATTGTCTTAGTGCACAATATTACTGAATTAAGAAATCGAGATAAAGCGCTAATAACCAAAGACGCAACTATTAAAGAAATTCACCATAGAGTAAAGAATAATTTACAGACCGTCTCTGCACTTTTAAGATTGCAATCTAGAAGAGTTGAGGATCCCACAGCTAGTGCTGCACTAGCAGAAGCAGTTAGAAGAGTTGCTTCTATCGCTTTAGTTCATGAAACATTATCAAATCAATCTTCAGAGTCAGTTGAATTTGATCAAGTCTTTGATCAAATCATAAATAACGCATTTGAGTTAATTCCAAGAAAAATTGAGTTTAAAAAAGTTGGGGTATTTGGATCATTTGATTCAAAAATTGCAACGGCACTTTCTTTAGTTATAACAGAATTAATCCATAATGCTATTGAGCATGGACTATCTGAAATTGGAGATTTATTGGTTATTGAAGTAAATAAAGAGAATAATCGCTATACAGTTACTATTTCTGACAATGGAGCTGGCCTACCTGACAATTTCAATCTAGAACAATCATCAAATCTGGGATTACAAATTGCAAATACCCTGACTAAAAATGAATTAAATGGAAGTATTAACTTATTTAGAAATGGGAATTTGACTAGCGGTCAAATCATATTTTTAGCGAATTAAAAAGTGTTTTGGTTCTCAGCCAATCGAGCACGATTTCTTGCCGCTCTTCGCTTCATTGCTCTTCGTTCATCCTCGGAGAGCCCACCCCAAACTCCAGCATCTTGTCCGCTTTCTAGTGCCCAAGCCAAGCAAGGATCCTTTACCGAGCACCTAGCACAAATTTTTTTAGCCTCTTCAATTTGGGCTAAGGCTGGCCCTGTATTTCCTACCGGAAAGAAAACCTCTGGATCCTCTTCGCGACAAGCAGCTTCATGTCGCCAATCCATACGGCACTCATCTCCTTGGGTAGTTGAATTTTAATTATTGAATATCAATAATTTATATAGGTATTCTCTCTTTAATTTAATTAATACACAAGGATATTTGGCTTGAAATTTAAATTATTTTAATAATTTGAAGGCATAAATTGATGAATAAGTGATTTTGGCACCGATCAAACCTGTACCAGACCCCCAGAGGCGAGGCGCCATCCTAGGAGCTATAAGGGCATACCACTCAACTTGAACATAAGGATTATTAAGTTGAATAGATCCATAAAGATTGCATAAAGTTATTGACATTGCATACTTGGAGATAATTAGGGAGAATTCGTAGATGAGTCAAACTGCATATTTTGCAACTGGTTGTTTTTGGGGAGCAGAGCGAAGATTTTGGCAATTAACTGGTGTCACCTCTACATCTGTTGGTTACATGGGTGGGAATAAATCCAACCCGACATATAAAGAGGTCTGCAGTGGTAGCACTAATCATGCTGAAATAGTTGAAGTAACTTTTGATCCAACAACCATAAGCTTTGAAAGATTACTTGCTGAATTTTGGGTAATGCATGACCCAACCTCACTAAACCAACAGGGCGGGGATATTGGTACGCAATATAGATCTGCAATTTATACAACTACGCCTGAACAACTAGAAATTGCCTTAAGAAGTAAATCAATTTATCAAAATGCACTTACTGAAAATGGTTTAGGACAGATAGTTACTGAAATTATTTCCGCTAATGGAATAACCTACTGGATAGCAGAGGAGTATCACCAAAGATATTTAGAAAAAAATCCAAATGGATATGATTGCCATTCTTCAACAGGAGTTACCTACCCCTTGGTGACAAATACTAATCATGCATGAAATAGCCCCAGATAATCTTGCTGGCCAGCCATATCCAGTAAAGATTGATGAAATTGAATTAAAAAATCGGGTAGATGAACTTTCCTATGCAGTGTTAAGAAAAGCTGCGACTGAGACTGCATTTACAGGTGAATACACAGATACCGAAACAATTGGAGTTTATAAATGCAAGGCATGTTTTGCGGAGCTTTTTAGGTCAGAGACAAAATTTCATTCAGGATGCGGCTGGCCCTCTTTTTACGCACCAACTAAGGATGATGCAGTTGAATTAATAGAGGATAGATCGTTATTTCCAAGAATTAGAACTGAAGTTAGATGTTCAGCATGTGGATCACACTTAGGCCATGTTTTCACCGGTGAAGGTTATGCCGTACCAACTGATCAACGATGGTGCATCAATTCGGTAGCTTTGGTATTAGAACCTAAAAATTAATTAT
>DAOROF010000071.1:0-3172 GCA_035441405.1 Candidatus Nanopelagicus sp. | reverse complement strand
ATTGATCCCACTCTTCATTACCTGCAGAGAGTGATTGCGCTGGATCATATGATGGTAAATAGCCAAACTCTTCAGTTATTCCATAATCTGCAATCTTGGCTGGATTCACTTTGCTCCCTGTTTTAAATTTGGGCGGTGAGGGTTTCCCCCCGCTTTTTCCGGGTACTTCCCCGACTTTCAGAGTGTCGGGTCATAATCAGTTAACTTACACGAGAAATATGAAGTAGGAAAGCGTGAATTCTTATATCTACCTATTTAAAAAGTACTCGGATTATATTAAAGTCAAATTGTGAAAAAGCGCCTAATTACCTTGCTGGTGATTACACCACTTCTACTTTCTTCCCAGATGTATGCCTCTAATGCCGCAGCTAAAGCAGGGGCTAAGTGTTCAAAGGTAGGAAGTAAATCAGTGGTTGGCTCAAAAACTTTTACATGTATTAAATCAGGAAAAAAATTAGTTTGGGATAAGGGTATTACAAAGTCAACCCATTCTGGCACTAATTCATCAATATCAGCAGGGGTAAAAGCGGCGCTAGATGATCTAGATAAATTTCCGAAAAGTAAGCAAGCGCCACAACAAATTAAATTCCACTTTGGACCAAATGCCGACAAACGCTTATCTAATTTAATTGTTAAGAACTCCAACGAAACTATGAAGTTCTTTGTCGATTTCCATCAGAGTTCCATACCCTTTCCAGTCATATATAGCTCGCCTCAAGATAAAGATTGGGCGATCGCCGAGATGGCTAAGAACGGCCACAAACTAAGAGAGTGGACAGAAGAGAGGCAGTTTTTTGATCCGGCCCTCGGCGGGGATTGGAAAGGTGATCACTTATATTGGTTCTACAAAGAAGATTGGTCCGGTGAAAGGGGAGCACCCGGAAAAAGTGGTTGGCACTTATACTCAGTCACTCGTCAGGACTACGTTATTCACCATGTTGTTCATGGAATTCAGAACCGTATCACTGGAGACAAGGATAGATATTTAGGTCTTTGGGCAAGAGAAGGCGGTGCTACGTTTTACGCGTGGTACATCCTTGGGAGAACTTTTCCAGAGATTGGTCATTCCTCGGCAGGAAATGTGACTTATAGTGTTTGGCGATCAGAGCAAACTAAGCCTTTTCAACCTTGGTTCGCGCCCACACTTAATTTGCGAGAACTGAATGAGACCGAATGGTTAAGCTTTATTAAGTCATGGGATTGCAACATATATAAGTATCCAACTGGTGCTGGTGGGACAATTGCAAAGTCTTGCCCTGAGATTCAACATTACCAATTGGCTTATAACACTGGGGCGGTAATGTACGAAAGATTAGTGGGCGAATTCGGCCATCAGAAAGTAATGGATTGGTGGTATGAATTACGTACAACACCAGATTGGGAAGAAGCTTTTGCAAAAACGTTTAAAATAAATGTAGATGACTGGTATAAAGGAAGTGCAATTCCATACTTGATGCAGGTATTTCGGGATTGGGTAAGCATCCCATCTAAATAAAGTTTGATAACCCAAGTTATGCTTAAGCTTCAGATATCGAGTGTAAATTAGCGGCGTATGACCTGACAATATAAACGTTAGAAATTACCCGATTTACTGTGGGCGGTGAGGGTTTCGAACCCCCGACATCCTCGGTGTAAACGAGGCGCTCTACCACTGAGCTAACCACCCTGCTGTGAATGAGAATATTACTAGGTCTTTACTATTACTCCCAATTTAGGTTTAGTTAAAGGGCTGCTAGCGCGCTCTTATACTCAACTAAATTACGCGCATCTGCTAGGCCATTTACAACTTGCCACTTAATTTTTCCATCTTTGCCAATAATAAATGTGCCACGTTTGGCACATCCTCTACTCTCTTCAAAGGTGCCATAATCTTTTGCAACCTGACCATGTGGCCAAAAATCAGATAAAACTTGGAATTTATACCCCTCTTTTTCAGCAAAAACCTTATTGGCATACATTGGATCACAAGAGATAGCAATTAACTCCACATTATCATTTTGAAAAGCAGATAGATCATCTCTTAAGGCGCATAGCTCACCAGTGCAGATACCAGAGAAGGCAAAGGGATAGAAAATTACGACTACATTTTTCTTATCTTTATATGAAGCAAGTGAGATCTTTTCACCATGTTGATTAACTAATTCAAAATTTGGTGCAGTATCTCCGATTGCGAGCGCCATATTCATTTTCTCCTTAGATAGTTGATTAATTAAGAAACTTTAAAAATTATTTTGACTTTTTCTTATTGCTACCAGCATGGCGGGCAACAAATCTAGTTGCCGTCCAATCTGCTCCGACTGAGAACGAAGTAGTCACTGACATACCAGCGGTTGGGGCCGCATCTTGAATATCACTAGCCTCAACATAACCAGATCGACCCATTTTGGGAGTGAATAACCAGATTGGTCCATCCTCAGTTAAATAGGTAAGCGCATCCACTAACTCATCTACTAAATCACCATCATCTTCGCGCCACCACAAAATAACTGCATCCACCACCTCCTGCGAAGTTGCATCTAAAAATGGTGCGCCAGATTTACTAGTGATGGCATCTCGTAATGCTTGATCACAATCTAAAGTATCAAAGCCAACCTCAAGAATTAATTGGTCTTTGGTAATGCCAAGCCGTTCAACGGTGGCAGCTGGAGAATGGGCTGAGTTCATTAGGAGTAGTCCACCCAACTTTGGCTAATGGTGCAACTCCTAATTAACCATTTTTGCCAATTTGAGCCACTAATCCAGCGCCTGCGGTGGGCAAATATGACCAAACCCCCCCTTTAGATAGAGAATAAGCCAGTGAGTGAAAACTTTAAGGCCCCAGACCACCTAGTGGACCAATTAGTTGATACCGATCCAAGTGAGAGCGCTGAGTGGCAACAATCCTTTGATGCAGTTTTAAAAAATGCTGGTCCAGTAAGAGCTAGATATTTAATGCTCTCCCTGTTGCAAAGAGCTAATGAAAAAAATGTTGGTGTTTCAGGTCTGCGCACTACCGATTACATAAATACAATCCCACCTGCGCTAGAGCCAAGTTTTCCAGGGGATGAGTATTTAGAGCGCAGAATTCGTGCCTATATTAGGTGGAACGCTGCAGTTATGGTGCACCGAGCGCAACGGCCTGGTGTTGGTGTGGGCGGACATATTTCAACTTATGCATCTAGTGCATCTTTAT
>DAOROF010000070.1:0-3242 GCA_035441405.1 Candidatus Nanopelagicus sp. | reverse complement strand
TGATTGAATAATTGCTAGATCTGCATCTTCATCGTGATACATCGTTGCCACTTTGGTTCTCCTTGTTAGTAGTTATTTTTGGTTAATTTTGGTAATCAGCTGTGGAACTATTTGATTCTGACTCGTTAGCTGTTCCCATGGTGCTTAGAGTTCGGTCTGCCAATGTATTAGCACCCCGTTCGATTGCGACTAAGCCGGATTGAACTAGCTCACGAATTCCATGTGGCTTTAACTCAGTAAGTAAAGCCTCGATTGCAGTAGAAGAGCCAACCGCCTCGATAGAAATTGTTGAGTCAGTTTCATCTGCGATAGATACATTATGTTTTTTTGCAATCTCTTTAGTTGCAGCTTTATTCGCCACCTTTACCAAGAGAATTTCACGCTTTAATGAATCAACATCTTTCATCTCAGAAATGCCAATGACATTTACTAATTTGAATAATTGGGCACTGACTTGATCTAGGGCATGGCCCTCTAAATTTAGAACAATAGTCATTCGAGAAACCTTTGGATTCTCAGTTGGCCCAACCGCTAGGGAATCAATGTTGTAACCTCGACGAGAAAATAATGATGCCACTCGAGCTAGTACGCCAGGTGAGTTCTCAACTAAGACCGCTAATGTATGAATGGCCATTACAACTCCTGTGAATCCCATACTGGAGCCATTGATCTGGCAACGGTGATGTCATCATTTGAAGTTCCTGCTGCCACCATTGGCCAAACCATGGCATCTCGGTGAACATTAAAATCAACAACTACTGGTCGATCATTAATCGCCATCGCAGCTTCAATAGTTTTATCGACATCCTCAGGACGCTCACACCTTAAGCCAACACAACCCATTGCCTCGGCTAGTAATTTAAAATCTGGAATTCGCTTTGAATGCAGATCGGTATTGGAGTAGCGCTGGTTATAAAACAGAGTTTGCCACTGACGAACCATGCCAAGTGATTCATTATTTATCACTGCAACTTTGATTGGAATATTATTTAACGCACAAGTTACTAACTCTTGGTTGGTCATCTGAAAACAGCCATCGCCATCAATTGCCCAAACCGTAGTGTCAGGTGCGCCAACCTTTGCCCCCATAGCTGCTGGTACGGCATAACCCATAGTTCCTAAGCCACCAGAGTTAAGCCAGGTTCGAGGTTTTTCATACCCAATAAATTGTGATGCCCACATTTGATGTTGACCAACGCCGGCAGCAAATATGGTGTCTGGACCAGATATTTTTCCAATCCGTTCAATTACATATTGTGGCGAAACTGATCCATCACTTGGCTTGTCATAACCTAATGGGAACTTACTTCGCCAACCATAAGTTTCATTTAGCCATGGTGTTAAATCTGGTTGAGATTTTGCCAATGCACTCTTGGTAGCTGGTGCAAGTGCTTGTAATATATTTTTTAAATCGCCAATTAATGCCACATCGGCATGACGGTTCTTACCAATTTCAGCTGGATCAATATCGGCATGAATAATTTTTGCATTTGGAGCAAAGGTAGAGAGTTTGCCAGTAACTCGATCATCAAATCTTGCACCGAGGGTGATTAGTAAATCAGCTTTTTGTAGAGCTGTAACCGCTGCAACTGTGCCATGCATACCAGGCATACCAAGGTGTTGCTTATGTGAATCTGGGAATGCTCCCCTGGCCATAAGTGTGGTTACCACCGGTGCACCAGTAATTTCAGCTAATTGCATCAACTCTTTTGCGGCATTTGCTTTTATTACACCGCCACCAACATATAAAACTGGTTTCTTAGATTGCGCGATCAAGGCGGCTGCATCATTTATTGATTCTTGTTTAGGTACAAGAACTGGGTTATAGCCCGCTAGTGAGATATTTTTAGGATAATTATAAGTAGTCTCTTTTTGTAATGCATCCTTTGCAATATCAACTAATACCGCTCCAGGCCGGCCAGTACTTGCAATATGAAAAGCCTCTGCAATTGCCCGTGGGATATCGGCTGGATCAGTAATTAAATAATTGTGTTTTGTAACTGGCATTGTTACACCACGTATATCTGCCTCTTGAAATGCATCGGTTCCAATTGCTGGTGCTGGTACTTGACCAGTAATTGCAACTATTGGCACAGAATCCATCTGCGCATCAGCTAAAGGTGTTACTAAATTTGTCGCACCAGGACCAGAGGTGGCAATACAAACTCCGACGCGACCAGTTGCTTGGGCGTAACCAGTGGCTGCATGTCCTGCGCCTTGTTCATGTCTTACTAATATGTGTCTGATTTTTGAATCAAAGATTGGATCATAAGCAGGAAGAATGGCGCCACCTGGTATGCCAAACATGACATCAACCCCAGCAGCTTCAAGTGCGTTTACTAAACTCTGCGCACCATTCATCTTGCCCATGTCTTCCTTTCTTTCAACTAGTACTTATCTAAAACAAAACCCCCCAGTTTTATCTGAGGGGTGCGAACTAACTTTGCTGGTTAGCGCGCACGCTCGATAATCACCACGACCACAGATGTGATCACGATTTGTGAGATTAGCGAAGATTTCTTCATGGGATTAGTTTCTCAGGTGCACTCTCATCTAGTCAACCCCTGAGATGGTGATCTCATTATTTGAGCGTAGCCAGATATGAAAAATACTTTAATCGCAGACTGCACCCTTTGCCGCGCTACCTACCAGTTTTGAATATTTAGCCAAAACACCACGTCGATACTTATGAGGTAGTGGTTTGAAATTTTTTCGTCGCTCTGTCATCTCATTTTGATCTACTAGTAAATCTAATGTTCGATTTTTAGTATCAATTCTGATGCGATCACCATTCTTAATAAATGCAATTGGACCAGCATCAACCGCTTCTGGTGCAACATGGCCAACACATAATCCAGTGGTACCGCCAGAGAATCTGCCATCAGTTAACAATAAAACTGATTTGCCAAGACCGGCACCCTTAATCGCACCAGTAATCATTAACATCTCACGCATACCAGGACCACCTTTTGGTCCTTCATATCTAATTACCACAACATCACCGGCCACAATTGAGCCATTCTCTAATGCATCCATGGCTTGTTGTTCACGTTCAAATACTTTTGCCGGTCCTTCAAATACATCCACACCAATTCCAGCTGTCTTACAAACAGAGCCTTCAGGTGAGAGTGAACCATTTAAAATAGTAATTCCACCACCTAGTGACATTGGATTTTTTACCGCCTTTAGAATTTCACCATCTGGATCTGGTGGCGTTATATCTTTTAAGTTTTCGGCCATAC
>DAOROF010000069.1:0-3333 GCA_035441405.1 Candidatus Nanopelagicus sp. | reverse complement strand
TTCTTTGCTGCGATCTTGCCCCAATTTATCGACCAAGAAAAAAATAATGTCACCGCTCAATTACTTTTACTTGGCGCTATCTTTGCCTTAATCGCACTCATCTCAGATGGTAGCTATGGGTTACTAGCCGGCACAATTCGCCAATGGCTCTCCGGCGATGTAAAAAGGTTGATCTTTATGCGCTTAACTGGCGGTGTAGTAATGATCGCTCTGGGTATATTCACCATCTTATCTGCGCTCTTTGCTAGCTAGATTGGGCTTAAATTCTCGTGGCGTTTGACCAAAATGTCATACCTAGCAGGCAGACTTACTCTTTATCAGGCAGTGGAAAAAAATTAAATTAGGGCAGGCCTAAGAGTGCCTGCGCAGAAAAGAGTTGTTATGGCCTCATCAAATGCAGTTGGAAATGCCAGGGAGTTTATCTCCCCTTCAGATTTAACTTTTTCTTGGGGAAGTTGTCATCGCTGCCTATGGCTTAATTACAACCATGGCTTACGCACACCAGGTTTTATGCCACTAGTGGGCGATTTGGCAAATATGCAAGAGAACTACTTTGCCGGTAAAACTACAGCAGATATTGCACCAGTTTTACCTGCTGGCAAGGTGGCAGATTTAGGTGGCTGGGTAAAGTCTTCCCTAATAGATGTAAATGGCAATAAAACAAAGTATGCCATTCGTGGAAAATATGATTTGCTGATTGAGTTTGCCGATGGCACCTTTGGCATTATTGATTGTAAGTTTCAAGCAAAGGATTCAGATAAAACTGATCTATATCAACCGCAATTAGAGGCGTATGCCTTTGCACTAGAACATCCAGCCACCGGTGAGGCAAAAAAGGTGTCATTAATGGGATTACTAGTTTGGTCATTGCTTGAACCAGCTGGTGATGTAAGTAAGGGATTTGGAATTAAACTAAAACATACTTGGCGACCAATTGAGCGAAATCCGCAAGCGCTGCAGAGTAGGTTAACTGATTTTATTACAGTAGTAAGTGGTGGAATGCCAAGCTCTAAAGATAATTGTGATCTTTGTAATTATTTAAGCGCAAGAAAAGAGTTTATTGGAGCTGAGTAATTACTCTTCATCAGCTTCTATTTGATCATCATCTTCTCGACTTTTCTTGATTGCATCCTTGGCCTCTGAGGCGTACATATTTGGTACATACTCTTGACCAGAAAGTTCAGCAATTTTCTCCATTAATTTATTTGTAGCTTCTCTTAATACATCTAAATCAGTTGAATCCCCGGTGAAATACATTGGCTCACCAAAGACCATTTCAACTCTTCTTACCTTAGGCACAATCTGACCAGTTGGTTGAATCTCAGCGGTGTTATACATAGCAACCGGCACAACAGGTGCGCCCGACTCAATCGCCATTCGAGCAATTCCAGTCCTGCCTTTATACAGTCGGCCATCAGGAGATCTAGTTCCCTCTGGATAAATACCTAGGCAATGATTTTCTTTTAATAAGCGCAAGCCAGTTAACAGTGCGGCCTCACTACGTTTTCCACCAGAGCGATCAATTGGCACCTGGCCTAGAGCTATGAAGGTAAGTTTTTTAATAAATCCTTTTAAGCCGGGTGAGGTGAAGTACTCACTCTTGGCCAAAAATGTGACCTTACGAGAGACGACCAGGGGCATAAAGATTGAATCGCTAAATGACAGGTGGTTAGAGGCGATAATGACTGGGCCATTACTTGGCACATATCTAAGACCTGAGACCTTAGGCCGAAAGATAAACATCAAAAGCGGGATCAGAAATGATTTCAATATCTTGTATGGCACGGGGCTAATTTAGTGGCTAAGCCAATCTATGACACCATCTGAGCGTGAATTCAATTCCCGACTCAGCTGGTTTTACCCTTTCTGGTGGAAAAATCGGGGTACTGGTAATTCATGGTTTCACTGGCTCTCCGGTAACTATCAGGCCATGGGCTGAATTTTTAAATAAATCTGGTTACACAATTAATGCTCCTTGTTTGCCAGGTCATGGCAGTAGTTGGGAAGAGTTAAATGAAACCACCTGGCAAGATTGGTTTGCTGAGGTTGAAAAAAGTTATCTAGATCTGCAAGAAAAATGTGATCGAGTATTTATTGCTGGATTCTCAATGGGCGCAGCCTTAGCACTTCGGTTATGCCAAATTCGAGGTGCTGAAGTAGAGGGCTTAATAATACTTAATCCTGCAATTCATGATCGCCGATTTATTCTTAAATTTACACCGATTCTTAAATACTTAATTCCGTCAATCAAAAAAGGGCCGACAGATATTGCTAAACCAAATCCGCCAAAACATAGCTATGGCCGAATTCCACTAAAAGCCCTAGATTCAATGCGCAAATTTTGGAAGCTAGTAGAAAAAGATCTTTACTTAATAGATCTACCCCTAATGGTTGCTTACTCAATTAATGATCATGCAGTTGATCCAGAAAACTCCACCACAATTATCGATAATGTCTTTTCAGTGGATATTAGAGAGGTTGTTTTTGAAAAATCTTTCCATAATGTCCCGCTAGATTATGATGCCGAGCAGTTAAATATCGAAAGTAAATTATTTATTGAAGATGTCTTATCTGGTGCCTTAAAGCGAGGTAGTGATTTTGATGAGCGCGATTTAGTCGATGCTGAATTTGATTCAATAGTCTCAGGTCTATCCCTGGATCAATCCTCGCCGACTACCTATTTAGATCAGTTGGATCAAATTGAGATTAGTGAGAAATTTACTGCCCCAAATCCAAAAGCTATTGATCTAGACAATACCCAACGAATTTCTATCGCATTATTGGGGGCAAGTTTTCTCTATTTAATCGCGTACTTATTTTTAGATTTTAAAATATATGGTCCCTGGCCAGCAGTGCTTGGCTTTCTCTCCTCAGTAGCGGTAATAATCTGGCGAACGGCTAGAGCCAATGATGACTTTGATGATGGCGCTACTCTCTAACTAATATTGCAGCCCCAATTAAGCCTGCATTGTTACCAAATTTAGCGGCAATTATCTTTGGCGCCGGGTGAGTATCGGCAAATGGCATGTACCTTCCCATTGCTTCTCTGACTGGGGTTAAAAATATTTCACCAGCATCAATAACACCGCCGCCTATAATTATCGCTGCTGGATCTAGCAGGAGTGTGTATGAAGCAATCGCACTACCTAACCAATCAGCGCACGTATTAAAAGCTGAGATTGCTATCTGATTATTAGCTTGCGCAGCTTTAGTAAGGATAGAGCCAGTTAAGCCACTAATGCTGCCATCACCTAAATTTAGAATCTCATTACCTAAAGCTGGATCAGCAGCAATCCCCTCTTTGGCATATCGCATTAGTGCACTACCTGATGC
>DAOROF010000068.1:0-3581 GCA_035441405.1 Candidatus Nanopelagicus sp. | reverse complement strand
GCAAGTTCGGATTACATCCCCAATTAGATTACCCTAAGCCTATGGCGGCTAGAGAGCATCAAGTTGAAATCGATAAAATCGATATCACCTTAAAATCAATTGAACAGGTGCTAAACCTGCCAAAATTAATCGAGAATGCAGCATTATTGGAACAACAGGCAAGTGCGCCAAATCTTTGGGATGACCCACAGGCGGCTCAAGTTATAACCAGCAAATTATCTCGAGCACAATCAACGATAAATAAAATAAATGCAATTAGATCCCGTCTAAATGATTTGCCAATTATGATTGAAATTGCCAATGGTGAGACAGACAAAACATCTGCATTTAAAGATATCGATAAAGAGTTAGATGATTTAACACAAGTAATTAATGATCTTGAGGTCCAGACATTACTTAGCGGTGAATATGATGAGCGTGATGCACTAATCACCATCAGGTCAGAGGCTGGAGGAGTAGAGGCAGCTGATTGGGCGCAGATGTTAATGCGGATGTATATAAGATTTTGTGAACGTCATAACTATAAAGTTGAGGTACTTGAAACCTCATACGCTGAAGAGGCTGGAATTAAGTCCACAACCTTTAGAGTAAACGCCCCATATGCCTACGGCCGATTATCGGTAGAACAAGGCACCCATAGGTTAGTTCGTATTTCACCCTTTGATTCACAATCTCGCCGGCACACCTCTTTTGCTGGTGTTGAGGTTGTGCCAGTTGTAGAACAAAGTGATCATATTGAAATTGAAGAAAAAGATTTGCGAATTGATGTTTATCGATCATCTGGTCCTGGCGGACAAGGAGTTAATACAACAGATTCTGCGGTGAGAATCACTCACGCGCCAACTGGCATTGTAGTTTCATGTCAAAATGAAAGATCTCAAATTCAAAATCGTGCTACTGCTATGGCAGTTTTGCAATCAAAATTATTAGAACGGCGTAGATTAGAAGAGCGGGCCAAAATGGATGCATTGAAGGGAGATAACTCTGGTTCTTGGGGAAATCAAATGCGATCATATGTACTTGCGCCGTATCAAATGGTTAAAGATTTACGAACTGATTTTGAAGTGGGAAATCCATCTGCAGTATTAGATGGTGATCTGGATGGATTTATTGAGGCTGGTATTAAATGGCGCAAAGGACGCGAGTAATCTCACAAATAAGCATAATTCTCAGCGATTATTACCTGAAAATATGTGGCAAATAACCAAAGTTATGTGATTACTTATCTAAACTAGCCTAAGTGCTCCAGCAGATCTATCGAAGGGCTTTTCATTGATTAAGTTTGAGAATGTCACCAAAATCTATCCTCGCCAAGACAAGGCCGCCTTAGATGGGGTCAATCTAGATATCGAAAAAGGCGAGTTTGTCTTCTTGGTTGGTCTATCTGGTTCTGGAAAATCTACTTTTTTAAAATTAGTTTTGCGGGAAGAGCGTCCTAGCTCTGGGGTAATTCATGTGGTTGGAAAAGATTTAAATACGCTATCGGCCAACAAAGTTCCAGAACTTCGCCGGCAGGTAGGAACCGTGTTTCAAGATTTTAGATTGCTACCAAATAAAACTGTGGCTGAGAATGTGGCGTTTACCTTACATGTGCTTGGGTATTCAAATAAACAGATTAGTCGCGAAGTACCAGAGGTTTTAGAGTTAGTTGGACTTGGAGAAAAAAGTGATCGTAAACCAAGTGAGCTATCAGGTGGTGAGCAACAAAGAGTTGCAATTGCTAGAGCATATGTTTCAAGACCTACTATTTTGATTGCTGATGAGCCAACTGGAAATTTAGATCCGGCCACCTCAGTTGGAATTATGAAATTACTAGATCGAATTAATCGTGAGGGTACAACTGTGGTAATGGCAACTCATGACTCAGGGATTGTCGATCAAATGCGAAAGCGAGTAATTGAATTAGAGGGTGGACACGTAATTCGTGACCAAGTTCGTGGCGTATATGGCTATACCGGTTAATTTCAAGATGAAAAAGATAGGGTTACTAAATGCGCGCTAAATTTGTGGCTAGTGAGGTCGGCATCGGCCTGCGTCGAAATTTAACTATGACCTTTGCGGTAATGATTACGGTGGCAATCTCACTCTCACTGCTTGGTGTTGGCTTACTTGCTAACTCTCAAGTTCGCGTTATGAAAGATTATTGGTATGACAAAATTGAGGTCTCAATATTTTTATGCGGTTCACTTTCAGAGACGCAATCTTGCGCTAAAGGAGTAATTACGCAAGAGGAAAAAATTGCGATCCAGCGCGATCTACAAACTCTGCCAGTTGTGCAGGAAGTTTTTTACGAATCCCAAAGTGAGGCATTTAAGAGATTTCAAGAAAGATTTGAAGGCTCTGCAATTGCTCAAAATGTAACTGCCGATCAATTACCAGAATCATTTAGAGTAAAACTCAAAGACCCAACCAAGTTTGCAGTTATCGAAAGTGCCTTTGCCGGCCGGCCAGGAGTTGATATTGTCCAAGATCAGCGGGCGATATTAGATAAATTCTTTAAATTACTTAATGTATTAAGAAATGGCGCGCTAGTAATAGGAGCTGCCTCAGTATTGACCGCTGCCTTGTTAATTAGTAATACCTTAAGAATTGCTGCCTTTAACCGCCGCCGGGAGACTGGGGTTATGAAGTTGGTTGGCGCATCTAGTTTTTCAATTCAATTACCATTTTTACTCGAAGGAATTTTTGCAGCTATCTCTGGTTGGATGGTTGCAACCGGGGTACTAGCGGCCTTTAAAGCTGTGGTTGATTCTAGAGTGGCACCACTTTTAACCTTTACTCAATTTTTCACTTGGCAAGATGTCTGGGTGGCATCTGCCTGGCTACTATTTACTGGATTATTTGTTTCTACCGTCGCATCTGTGCTTACACTTCGCAAGTATCTTAAGGTTTAACCACCACCAACTTAAGATCAAGGGGGTTGCTTGTGGTCAAGGAGCTTGGTAAAAAAGTAATTGCCCAAAACAAGAGCGCTCGCCATGATTACTTTATTGAAGAGGTTTATGAGTGCGGATTGGTTTTAACTGGCACTGAGGTTAAATCCTTAAGAGCAGGTAGAGCATCCTTAACCGATGGTTATGCAATGGCAAAAGAGGGCGAGATTTGGGTTAGCGGAATTCATATTCCAGAGTACAACCAGGGTTCTTGGACTAACCATATGCCGCGTCGGGAGCGAAAATTACTTTTGCATAAGCGAGAGATTGCGCAAATAGCTGGAGTTATAAAACAAGGTGGCTTAACCCTAATTCCACTTTCACTTTACTTTAAAGATGGTAAAGCAAAGGTTGAAATTGCAGTTGCCAAGGGTAAGAAAGCCCATGATAAGCGCGAAACTTTG
The DNA here is from genome assembly GCA_035441405.1 of Candidatus Nanopelagicus sp. Classification (GTDB taxonomy): domain Bacteria; phylum Actinomycetota; class Actinomycetes; order Nanopelagicales; family Nanopelagicaceae; genus Nanopelagicus. The sequence goes on along the minus strand of DAOROF010000068.1, from coordinate 244 downwards.
AAGCAACAGCAAGCAACTAGAGAGGTTGACCGAGAGCTATCTCGCCATGCAACTGGTAAGAGTGGTGGCAAAGGTAAGCGCAAAAAATCAGATGAAGATTACGATTAGTAGTTGAATTAACAGTATTTACAAATAGCCTGTAAAATAACCCCTTCACACAACTAAATATTGAAAAGTAATTCGCTTAACTCTTGGGGGTGAACGGTCTCGACTTTAGTCGTTACTTCAAGGCAAGCGGGCCGAG
>DAOROF010000067.1:0-3623 GCA_035441405.1 Candidatus Nanopelagicus sp. | reverse complement strand
CCACATCCATCAGAGGATAAAGATTGTGAATGGCAGGCAGCAGCCTTTGGTATGGTGGGTCTAGAAACAGCATTATCTGTCGTAATAAAAACTATGATTGAATCAAAATTGATGAGTTGGTCAGATTTGGTTAACCGGATGTCCACTCGTCCTGCAGAGATTGCTGGTTATAAAAACCAAGGTAAGCAAATTGCTGAAGGGGTTGAGGCTAATTTTGTAATACTAGACCCAGCTCTTTCATGGACTGTTAACCGAAATGAACTCAGATCCAAGAGCAAAAACACTCCATTTAATATGATGAGTTTGCCTGGTGTGATAACTGATGTTTTCTATGCTGGTAAACAAGTGTTTAGGAAGAGTAGTTAATGGAGTCTTTATCGGTATTGCCTAATAAGCAATCAGTTGCATATTTGGTTCTAGATGACGGACGCATATTTGAAGGCAAATCCTGGGCGAAGACCGGAGAAGCTTTTGGAGAAGCAGTTTTTTCTACAGGCATGACCGGCTATCAAGAAACTTTAACTGACCCTTCTTATCATAAACAAATTGTTGTCATGACCGCCCCTCATATTGGTAATACCGGTATGAATGAATTAGACAAAGAGTCCAGAAAGATTTGGGTATCAGGATTTGTAGTTAGAAATCCTTCGCCAATCACTAGTAATTGGCGAAGTAAAAAAAGTTTGGAACAAGAGTTAATAGATTCAGAAGTTGTAGGAATTCAAGGAATAGATACACGAGCGCTAACCAGGCATTTGCGTGATCGTGGTGCAATGCGGGTGGGAATATTTAGTGATACGACGCTAAGCCGTGAAGATATGGTTGTAAAGGTTCGCAAAACTTCGCCAATGGCTGGTTCTTATTTGGCTAAGGATGTAACTACTAAACAACCTTATGTGGTCTATCCACCTACGGGCACTCCGACAAAGTTTAAAGTAGCTGCAATAGATCTTGGAATAAAAGGTGCAACACCAAAAGCAATGGCAAATCTAGGTATGGAAGTTCATGTGTTGCCACTTGATACAACTTTTGAGCAGATTAGAGCGCTAAAACCAAATGGTGTTTTCCTATCGAATGGCCCAGGAGATCCGGCAGCAATGGTTGATATTGTGGAATTAGTTAGAAATGTATTACTTGAAGAGATCCCATTTTTTGGAATCTGTTTTGGTCATCAGATACTTGGTAGGGCATTAGGTTTCGAGACCTATAAATTACCTTTTGGGCATCGCGGAATTAATCAACCGGTTATTGACTTAACTACTGGCAAAGTTGAAATAACCGCGCATAATCATGGATTTGCTGTTGCTGCGCCCAAGGAGAATGATTTCAATACAGTTTACGGTTCCGGTCGAGTTTCCCATCTTTCACTAAATGATTCAGTGGTCGAGGGTCTTGAAATGATCTCGGTGCCGGCATTTTCCGTTCAATATCATCCAGAGTCAGCTGCTGGTCCTCACGATGCTGCATATCTGTTTGAAAGATTTGCAGATTTAATGGCATCGCCACGCGTTGGCCTTAAGGACTCTAATGCCTAGAGATAACTCAATACAGAGCGTTTTAGTAATCGGTAGTGGGCCAATTGTTATTGGGCAGGCTTGTGAATTTGATTATTCAGGAACACAGGCCTGTCGTGTTTTACGTAGCGAGGGAATTAGAGTAATTCTTATAAATTCCAACCCTGCAACAATTATGACTGACCCTGAGTTTGCAGATGCAACCTATATTGAGCCAATTACCCCTGAAGTAATTGAAAAAATACTAGAAAAAGAAAGACCAGATGCCGTCCTTGCAACTTTAGGGGGACAAACAGCATTAAATGCAGCAATGGCACTTTTTGAACGTGGTTCTTTTGAAAAATATGGAAGTAAATTAATTGGCGCAAATGTTGATGCGATTAAGCGTGGTGAAGACCGAGAAATATTTAAGAAAATTGTCGAAACAGTCGGGGGAGAATCAGCAAAATCTCGAATTTGTCATTCAATGCAGGAGTGTATTGATGCAGTGGTACAGCTTAAGTATCCGGTTGTAGTAAGACCATCATTTACTATGGGAGGTCTCGGATCTGGAATTGCATATAACGAGGCTGAGCTAAATCAGATAGCAGGAGCTGGCTTACGCCATAGCCCCATTTCAGAAGTCTTATTGGAAGAATCAATTATTGGTTGGAAGGAATATGAACTAGAAGTAATGCGTGATCACAAGGACAATGTTGTGATTGTATGCAGTATTGAAAATGTTGATCCTATGGGAGTTCATACTGGAGACTCAATAACAGTGGCTCCGGCAATGACCCTAACCGACGTTGAGTATCAGAAACTTCGCGACTTATCGATTGCAATAATTAGAGAAGTTGGAGTTGCAACTGGTGGTTGCAATATTCAATTTGCGGTCGATCCTAAAGATGGGCGAATTATTGTGATCGAGATGAATCCGCGAGTTTCTAGGTCTTCTGCACTTGCTTCAAAAGCGACTGGTTTTCCGATTGCAAAGATTGCAACTAAGCTGGCAATTGGATATACATTAGATGAAATTACTAACGATATAACAAAGACCACACCAGCTTCATTTGAACCATCTCTTGATTATGTAGTTGTTAAAGTGCCTCGCTTTGCATTCGAAAAGTTCCCTGAAGCAGATCCGAGATTGACTACAACAATGAAAAGTGTTGGAGAGGCTATGGCAATCGGTCGCAGTTTTCCGGAGGCTCTGCAAAAAGCCCTTAGATCTCTTGAGAAGAAGGGTGCTTCGTTTAGTTGGGGTAATGGAGATCTTGCTGAATTACTTAAAGTAATAGGGATACCCACTGAATTTCGATTGCAACAAGTACAGCAAGCATTATTTTTGGGAGCAAGTGTTGATGAAGTATTTAGTATTACAAAGATAGATCCGTGGTTTTTAGAGCAGATCCGACTGATTAATCAGAAAGCCATCGAGATCTCACAGCCAGGTGAGTTAACTAAAGAGCTACTGAAATCTTCAAAACAAATGGGATTCTCAGATTTTCAAATTGCAGAGTTAAGAAATGAGAAAGAAGCAGATATTAAGCAGATCCGAAATACCTTCGGATTGCACCCAGTTTTTAAAACTGTAGATACTTGTGCAGGAGAATTCGAAGCACTTACTCCTTATTATTACTCAGCATATGATGAAGAAAGCGAAGTCTTGCCGAGAACAAAGACAGCAGTAATCATTCTTGGTAGTGGACCTAATCGTATTGGCCAGGGAATTGAATTTGATTATTCATGTGTTCATGCATCATTTGCATTAAAGAATGCTGGTTATGAAACTATTATGATCAATTGCAATCCTGAAACAGTTTCAACAGATTACGATACTTCTGATCGCTTATACTTCGAGCCTTTAACCTTAGAGGATGTTCTAGAAGTAATACAGGCTGAATCTGCAGCAGGTCCAGTTCTAGGTGTAATTGCCCAACTTGGTGGTCAAACTCCGCTTGGCTTAGCTAGGGGACTTATGGAGTCTGGTGTAAAGATTTTAGGTACCTCGCCAGATGCAATTGACTTAGCAGAAGAGCGAGGAGCATTTGGTCAGATACTTAAAAATAATGATTTAAGTGCACCAGATTTTGGGATGGCTAACTCATACCAAGAAGCAGCAGAAAT
>DAOROF010000066.1:0-3742 GCA_035441405.1 Candidatus Nanopelagicus sp. | reverse complement strand
CAACACTAAAACCAAATTTAGACTCTAATTTAGATCGCATGCTTGAGGTGGTACTAGCAAAAAATCCAAATAATAGGTATCAAGATGCCCAAGCGATGCTGGCTGATTTAGAGCGGGTAATAAAGGGTGAACCAGTTACCACCAAGATTAAAAAGGTAATTCCAAAACAAAGAGTAATTACCTTGGCCGCACTTGGCGTGATTTTAATTTCGCTTTTAACCTTTGGTTACTTTGCTAGCTCACCAGATACAAACCTACTAAAACTTCCTAATGTGGTTGGCTTAACTGAGAGTGAAGCAAAAGCGCTACTTAAAAATTTCAATGTAAATATTGAGCGAGCACCCGATGGCAAGATTCCAATTAATCGAGTGGCATCTCAATTACCCCTTGCTACTAGTGATGTCACAGCTGGCAGCTCAGTTACCTTAACTATCTCGGATGGACCAGGAAATACCGCCGTCCCGGTTGGTTTAATTGGTTTAACGCTGGAGGAGGCAAGAAATCGCTTAACCGCTGCTGGTTTATTAATCTCCCAAACTATTGCGGTGGATTCAGATCAAGCACCGGGTGTAGTAATAAGTATCAATCCAGATCCTGGCACATTAATTACCGCTGGCAGTGGTGTAGTCCTTGAGATTGCCTCTGGCAATATTAAGGTGCCAGCTTTAATTGGTTTAAATGAGATTGATGCCAAAACAATTTTGACGCAAGCCGGTTTTTTAATTCGAGAGCTAAGCGCATCTGATGCAAGTAAATCACCTGGTGCAGTTTTATCTCAAGCACCTGCTGCTGGTGAAACTAAATTAATTGGTAGCGTGGTAACAATTACCATAAATCGCTCTTAAGCTTTTATTACCACCGGGGATAATCCCTCACTGCGCTTTCTGGCACCCTTATCACCACAAATCTCTAACCAATTACCAATCATCTGATAACCATGTTCGGTTAAAACCGACTCTGGGTGAAACTGCACACCACAGATTGGTTTTGTTTTATGGGCGATTGCCATAATTACGCCAGATTCAGTTGCACCAGTTACTTCAAGTTGATCTGGTAGAGATTGTTTTTCAATAGCTAGAGAGTGATACCTAGTTGCAACAAATGGGGAGGGGATATCAGATAGAACTGAAGAATTATTATGGCTAACAATTGAGGTCTTACCATGTAGTAACTCAGGAGCTCTAGAGACAGTTGCCCCATATGCAACTGCAATTGCTTGATGTCCTAAGCACACACCAAGCAGTGGAATATTTTTTTCATCGCAATACTTAACTAACTCAACACTTACCCCAGCTGCCTCTGGTGTGCCAGGACCTGGTGAGATTAAAACCCCATCAAAATTATCTGCATCTTTAATATTAAATTGATCATTTCGAACAACTGTGCAATCAGCCCCTAATTGCTGCAGGTATTGAACTAAGTTAAAGACAAAGGAGTCATAATTATCTAAAACTAGGATTTTTCGCTGGTGGGTGCTCATGAGCCAATTGTGTAGTAATCTGCCACCATGCCGAAGTCAAAAATACGCGATAAGGTAAAGAGGAAGCGAAAAGTAGCTGCGGAAGCAGCACCAGCCCTTGAGCCAGCCAAGATTGAAAGCCCAAAGTGGCTAGCTCCAGTAATGCTGGCTAACTTCCTAATCGGCCTAATTTGGATCGTAATCTTCTACATCAGCTCAACTGCCTACCCAATCCCAGGTATTGGCGCTTGGAATATGGTGGTCGGCTTTGGCTTTGTGGGCGTTGGATTTTCACTAGCCACCCGCTGGCACTAATTACACTCTTGTAATTCTCCACACAGTGGATAAGTGTTGTGGATAACTTTTAGACCATTTCATCATCTATCTGACCTACCCTTAAGCCGTGCTCGCCATCATCGCCTACCTATTAACTGCAATTGCAGTTGGTATTTTCTCTTTTAGAGCTTATACATTATTTAAAAAAATAAAATCTGGTCAACCAGATTCATCTAGGTTTAATGATAAAAAAATCAGATTTAAAAATATGTTGCGTGAAGTTTTCACTCACACCAAGATGCTTAATTTTACTGTGACAGGTGTTGCCCACTGGTTTGTAATGATTGGTTTTTTTGCTCTCCTTGGCACATTAATTACCGCATATGGTCAATTACTAGACCCTGCCTGGGTGTTGCCAGTCATTGGTCACTTTGTTGGTTATGAATTATTTGCCGAAAGTATTGCTGCTCTGACTGGGGTTGGCATTGTTGCTTTGATTGGAATTAGACAGGCAACTAGAGTTTTTAAAAAGGGTAGAGCCTCTAGATTTTATGGCTCAGGTAATTGGAAAGCTTATTATGTTGAGGCCACCATATTAGTAATTGTATTTTGTGTAATTGCACTGCGCGGGTTAGAGGGTGCGTTACTTGGGGTTGATAATTGGAGTTGGCACTTTGCTATCTCATATCCAGCGGTTTTATTTTTTAGTACTTATTCAATAAGTGATATTGAAAACTTAATTCAAATTATTGCCTTTATTAAGATCGCTACCTCCATGATTTGGTTTATCGTGGTTGGTTTAAATCTAAATATGGGAATTGCTTGGCATAGATTTTTAGCATTTTTTAATATTTACTTTAAGAAGTATCCAGGTAAACAAAACGCACTCGGTGCACTGCCACCAATGATCTCCCATGGGCAGGAGATTAATTTTGAGGATCCAAAAGAGGATGATGTCTTTGGTATTGGCACGAGTGCAGATATCTCTTGGAAGGGCTTACTTGATATGGCCACCTGCACTGAGTGCGGAAGGTGCCAATCTCAATGCCCAGCCTGGCACACTGAAAAACCGCTATCGCCAAAGCTATTAATCATGGCTATGCGAGATCACGCGTTGGCCAAGATTGGCACAGATAAAGTGAGTGAAAAAATAGTTGGGAATGCCCATGAGAATGCCATCTCCCTTGATGTGCTTTGGTCTTGTACAACATGTGGCGCCTGTGTTGAGGAGTGCCCAGTTGATATTGAACATGTAGATCACATTGTTAATATGAGAAGGTTTCAAGTATTGGTGGAATCTGAGTTTCCAACTGAGTTAGGTAATACCTTCCGTAATTTAGAAAAGGCTGGCAATCCATGGGGGGCAAATCGAGCAGATCGAGATGCTTGGATTAAAGAGGTTGATTTTCCAATTACCGTAATTGAATCTGTCATTCCAGAGGATGTTGAGTATCTATTTTGGGTTGGCTGCGCAGGTGCTTATGAAGAGCGGGCTAAGAAAACTACCAAGGCTGTGGCAGAGCTGTTATATATGTCAGGAGTTTCATTTGGCGTACTAGGAAAGAAAGAGACCTGTACTGGAGATCCAGCCAGAAGAAGTGGTAATGAATTTTTATATCAGATTTTATCTAGAGAAAATATTGAAACCTTGCAAGAAACATTTGGCACCCGGGGTGTTAAAAAGGTGGTTGTTACCTGTCCACACTGCTTTACAACTATTGGCCGAGATTACAAACAACAAGGTTTTGAATTACAGATGGTCCACCATACGCAATTGTTAAATCAATTGGTTAAAGAGGGAAGATTAAAACCAATTGCACCAGCAGCTGCGGATGCTAAAAAACTTACCTATCATGATCCTTGTTATTTAGGCCGGCATAATCAAATCTATGAACCACCCCGGGAGTTATTGGAATCTGCTGGAGTTGAGGTAAGTGAGATGCCTAGAAACCAAGAGCGATCATTTTGTTGTGGCGCAGGTGGCGGGCGAATGTGGATGGAGGAAAA
>DAOROF010000065.1:0-3758 GCA_035441405.1 Candidatus Nanopelagicus sp. | reverse complement strand
AATTGGTCATCCTGGCCGCCACATCGCCATGATGGAATAGCAGGTTGTGATTTTAATAATGAGGAGATCTACTATTTCCAGATTGGAAAACAGAATTCTGATCATGGTTCAGATGAAGGACGCGGATATTTCAGGGTATATTCATATGATCAAAGTATTGATGAGACCATGACTATAAATGATCGAGATTTTGTTATCGTGCCTCATGGCTATCACGGACCATCTATTGCAGCTCCTGAGTATCCAATGTACTTTTTAAATGTACTTGCCGGACCAGCTGAAAATCGAAGTATGGGATTTTGTGATGACCCAAGCCATCATTGGATTAGAGAGGATTGGAAAAATCAGAAGCAAGATTCTCGATTACCAATGACTAATAAGGATGGTAGAAGGATTTAATATGAGCACCCGAAAAGATATATCCGTTGCCGTAGTTGGCCTAGGTTGGATGGGCCAGGCCCACAGTCGATCTTTGATTCGAATTCCTACATTATTTCCAAATAGAAAATTTAATCCTATTTTAAAAGTATGTGCAGATTTTGACTCTAATCGGGGTAAGCAAGCAATTGAAGATTTTGGATTTGAAAGAGCTACGACTGATTGGAATGAGGCCGTCACAGCAGATGATGTTGATGCTGTTTGGGTTTGTGCCCCAAATATGCTGCATATCCCCATAATTAAGGCAGCAAGTAATGCTGGAAAGATTGTGTTCTCTGAGAAACCAATCGGAGGTAAACCAGAGCAAACAATCGAAGCATTTGAGATTTCTAAAAAGAATAAAACATTTACCGGAGTTGGCTACAACTACCTCTGGGCACCATTAGTTCTCCATGCAAAAAAGATGATTACATCAGGAGAGCTTGGCGAAATTATTCACTATAAAGGACGCTTTTTTTCTATGTATGGCAGTGATGAATTAGGCCTACTGTCTTGGAGATTTAAGTTTGATCAAGCAGGGTATGGAGTTTCCAGCGATATTCTTAGTCATTGTGTTTCACTTGCGCAATTTCTAATTGGCGATATTGCTGAAGTAGTTGGTATGAGAGAAACAACAATTAAGCAGCGCCCAATTCCGACTGGAAATTCGAGCCACTATAGCCGAGGTAAAGTCGGTGATCCTACTGGTGAGGTTGAGAATGAAGATTTTGCCTCAATGTTATGTAGATTTAAAAATGGAGCAACTGGAACTTTTGAAACAAGTAGAACTGTGGTTGGACCAGAAAGTGAAAATATGTTTGAAATATATGGCACTAAAGGCTCACTAAAGTGGAATCATGAAAGTTTAAATGAATTGCATTACTATAAAAAAGATGAAAATCTAGAAACAGGCTTCACCAAAATTCTGGGTGGAGATCGTTTTGATTTCCATGGAGCATTTGTACCCGGACAAGGAAATAGCCTAGGAACAGAGGATTTAATTTGTATTGAGGATTACTCATTCCTAAGTGCTTGGGTAGATGGAAATGGTTTTAAACCATCATTTGCTGAAGCTGTTAATGTAGTAAAAGTTCAATCGGCCTTAATTAAGTCTTGGGAAAGCCAAAGGTGGGAAAAAGTCTGATGCTACGAATAGATTCTCATCATCACATTTGGGATATTAGTGTTAGGCCCCAAACTTGGATGCAAGGTGATGAGGTAAAACCCATCTCTAGAACTATTCTAATGAATGAATTAGAGCCTGAGTTAGAAAAAGCAAAAATTGATTACACGGTAATTGTACAAACTGTTGCGACAGTGGATGAGACTCCAGAATTTCTCGATCTTTCATTATCTCACCCTAAAATTTGTGCAGTAGTTGGTTGGCTAGACTTAGAAAGTGAAGATATTCGCCCTCAATTAGACAAATATCTTTCGCATCCGGGTGGAAAAAATTTGGTGTCAATTAGAGATTTAGCGCAAGATAAAGAAGACCCAAATTGGTTGTTAAGAGATAATGTTGTAAGGAATATTCACCGAATCGGAGAAGCCGGACTCACCTTTGATATTTTGACCAGACCACCTCAATTAGCGGCTGCGGTAGAAATGGTAAAAATGTCACCAAATAACAACTTTGTTTTAGACCATATTTCAAAGCCATATATGGCAAAGGGTGAGATGCAACCTTGGGCAGACCAAATAAGTGAAATAGCCTCACATGAAAATGTCGTAGTAAAAGTCTCTGGATTATTCACAGAAGCCAATTGGAGTGATTGGAGCCATGAAACTTTTAAGCCATATCTTGATCACATTTTAAAATCTTTTTCACCGGCAAGAATGATGTTTGGCTCAGATTGGCCAGTGTGCCTACTAGCTGCAACTTATACAGATACCATTAATCTTATGGAGGAGTTTACAAAGAATTTTACAAAATCTGAGCAAGAATCTTTTTGGGCGGGTACGGCAAAGCGAGCCTACAAATTAAGGGTTTAAAATGAAGCGCCAACTTCCAAGATGGAAAAATATTAAACCACTTCTGGGATGGGGACTCCCAAAATCCCCCTTTCAGGATCGAAAATTAAAATCAGTTGTTAATCTTGCTGAATTGAGGTTACTCGCTAAAAGGCGTGTACCTAAGGCGGTATTTGATTATGTCGACGGTGGAGCCAATGACGAACTTGCATACGCTAGAAGTCAAGAGATTTACTCAAAAATAGAATTTAAAGCTCGGGTATTACGAGATGTTTCAGTTATTGATTTAAAAACTAAAATCCTGGGTAAAGAATCTGCGCTACCAATCATATTTGCACCTACTGGATACACCAGAATGATGCACTACCAGGGTGAAGTTATGGTAGCGAAAGTATGCAAAGAGAATAATTTGATTTATAACTTATCCACCATGGGTACTACCTCTTCTAAAGAAATTGGTGAACAGGTTCCAGCGGTACGAAGATGGTTTCAACTCTATTTATGGCGAGACCGAGAGCAGAGCTTAAAATTTATTGAGGAAGCAAGAGCTGCTGGATTTGAAGGGCTCATGCTCACAGTTGACACAGCTGTTGGCGGAATTAAGTGGCGTGATATGCGCAATGGCTTAACTGTTCCACCAAAAATTGGTTTTAAAACTTTTTTTGATATGGCACTTAAGCCTAAATGGTGGTTTAACTTATTAACTACCGCCCCCCTTGAGTTTGCAACATTCAGAAATTTTAATAAGCCACTATCTGAAATAGCTGCAAAAGTATTTGATCCGGCAGTTACATTTGAAGATGTTAAGTGGTTGCGGTCTGTATGGCAGGGAAAATTAATCATAAAGGGAATTCAAACGGTTTCAGATGCCCAAGAACTTGCAAAAATTGGCGTAGATGCCATAGTCCTTTCTAATCATGGTGGTCGTCAATTAGATAGATCAGTTGTACCACTAGAGCTACTACCCGAGGTTAGAACTGCCCTTGGTCCTAAAGGAAGTGGTGTAGAAATATATATTGATGGAGCAGTTATGAGCGGAGCAGATTGTTTAGCAGCGGTTGCACTAGGAGCTGATGCAGTACTGATTGGCCGGGCTTATTTGTATGGCGCGATGGCTGCTGGGAAAAATGGTGTAGAAAAGGTAGTAGAAATTTTGAGATTTGAGATGGAAACGGCGTTGAAATTGATGGGCGCTAAAAACCTATCGGAGTTATCGCCAGACTTTATAAATATTAGGTCTTAGGCATATCTGGCGTGAAGTGCGCCATCAACCATTAAATCTGCACCAGTAATAAATGATGCATCCTTAGATAATGCAAATAAAATCACATTTGCAATTTCTTCTGGTGAACCAAACCTAGCATTTGGTG
>DAOROF010000064.1:0-3787 GCA_035441405.1 Candidatus Nanopelagicus sp. | reverse complement strand
GGCAGGATTACGTATTTGCTTAAAGTCATGCGCGCTTGCAAATTTTTGACTATCAGCAAAATCTAAGGTTAATTGATTGCTTTCAAAGGAAACTAGCCTGGCATCAAAAAAAGATAACCAAGCAATCCGGTCCTTTTCGAGAAGTAAATCAAGAACTTCATTCCACCTAAGCTTTATCTGAGAAAGCTCCATATTTTTAAATTAAAATGCCGTAGATAATAAGTGCAACTAGCAGCAGTAAGGATATTTTCTTAACCTTCTTTCCTAGTAGGAAAGAAGAGGGTTTAGGAATAAATGTGGCGATAAATACCAGCAACCCAATTGTTATTAAAACTGAGCTAGTCGGCAGATTTGCCTCGCTGCCAGTTTGATACCTTAAATTAATTAACCCCATAGCCAGCAGGGCATAGGAGCCAAATCTATAATTATTTAATGGGTTCATTTTTTAGGAATCCTTAATGAGTGAAGTCCGCCATCAACATTAATAGCAGTTCCAGTAATGGCAGCTTGAAGTGGGCTGGCTAGAAAAATAATTGTATTTGCAATTTCACTAGGTGTAACAAGTCTTCCCATTGGCTGCCTGGCTTCAAGTGCAGACTTGGCAGTTTTCGCATCATCAGATTGATCTAATAATCTTTTTACCCAAGGTGTATCGGTGGTTCCAGGATTTACTGCATTCACTCTTATGCCATCAGATAGGTGATCAGTTGCCATAGCTAGCGTTAAAGTTAAAACTGCTCCTTTAGATGCACTATATGCCGCACGATTTGGAATACCGTCAATTGCAGCTACAGATGCGGTATTTACTATCGCAGCGTACTTACTGGCCCTTAGTAGTGGAATTGCCTCTCGTGAAACTCTGGCAGTTCCAATCACATTAGTGTTAAGTACCTTTTGCCAAATTTCATCACTTTCATTTTCTACTGTTGTAAGGGATCCAATTCCGGCGTTATTGATAAGAATGTCTAGGCTCGTGCTTAATTTTTTAAACTCTGAAAATGCATTTTTTACTGAAGATGTATCTGAAATGTCACATTTAATAAATGTGGCATAAGTTGCCATTTCACCTTGGGCAATATCAAATCCAAAAACCTTTGCACCCTTTTCCGTTAAGCCTTTTGCTACTTCAAGGCCAATACCTGAGCCAGCACCGGTCACAATTGCGGTAAGACCTGCAAACTCTTTTTCCATTGCCACTCTTTCTGCCCTTAATCTCATTAGTTGAGCACCATTAACTATCTCAACACCTTCCTATACTATTGCGTAGATGGCCAGACATAGTGAGTTAGTAAAAATTCCCCGCATAGACCGGTATGTAACAAAGTTGGCTTTGGGCAGCGCCCCGCTGGGAGGTCTATTTACAGAGGTAACAGATGCCGACGCCGAGGCAACAATTTTAGCTGCGGTTAACTCTGGAATTAATTTTTTTGATACCGCACCACTATATGGCCATGGCAATGCAGAGAAACGAGTCGGAGCAGCTTTAAATAAAGCGAATAAACCCTTTGTAATCTCCACAAAAGTTGGCCGAGTATTGGAAAAATTTACACCGGAAGAGATTTCTGGAAAGGTGGCCGGGCTTGCCGGCTATGTTGGGGTAGATCCAACAATTTTTCCAGTCTTTGATTTTTCAAAAGAAGGAATTGTTAGATCACTTGAAGAGAGTTTAACCAGATTAAATCTTGCCGCAGTTGATATCGCATTAATACATGATGCAGATGATCAGATTGATAAAGCAATTGCAGAGTCGTATCCAGTTTTAGATGAACTTAGATCACAAGGAGTAATTAAAGGTATAGGCGTGGGGTTGAATTACTGTTCATATGCAACTAAAGCAGTTAAAGAAATGGACTTAGATATTATATTAATTGCTGGCAGGTACTCATTACTGGATCAATCCGCTCAAGAAGAACTTTTCCAAGAGTGTATGAAGAAAAACACCGGAGTTATGGTGGGTGGCGTTTATAACTCAGGGGTCTTGGCAAACCCAACTCCAGAATCAACTTATGATTATGTGAAAGTAAAGCCTGAGACTCTCAAGCGGGCATTAGATATCAAACAGCTATTGGCTGATTTTCATATCCCATTAACTGCTGCTGCAATTCAATTTCCATTACGTCACCCAGCAGTAACTTGTGTAGTAACTGGCTCTAGAAGCGTAAAAGAGTTAACTTCAAATATTTCTGACTTTGACATGGATATTCCAGAGGCTGCATGGAATGCACTCGAAGAATCAGGGCTTGTGAATCGGATTGAGATTTAACTTGAGTCATTTAGCTGTAGTTAAAACTTCAACTGAAAACTACCAATTAGTCAAAGAAATCAACGGAAAGTATTTTGAAATTCCAGGTTTAAAGACATTATCTGATGCACTTAAACTTAATTTAACTGATTTAAAAAAGATCTATGAAACTGCAAGTTCAAAAGAGATAAATGGTGAACTAGTTGCACCAGTGGCCCCTGATACTGAAGTTTGGGGCGCAGGTGTTACATACCAGCGCTCTAGAGATGCTCGAAAAGAGGAGAGCGGAATTCCAGATGTTTACCAATTAGTTTATGAAGCAGATCGGCCTGAGTTATTTTTCAAAGCAACTGCAAGACGGACTGTGGGGCATGGGGCAGAGGTTGGGATTCGACAGGACGCGCTCACCTCAGTACCAGAGCCTGAGGTGGCAATCGTGATCAATAGATTTGCAGAGTTAATTGGAATGAGTATTTGTAATGATATGACCTCTAGAAATATAGAGGGTGAAAATCCACTTTATTTATCCCAAGCCAAAATATATTTCGGTTCAAATTCACTTGGCCCCATGATTAGACCGATTTGGGAGATATTTGATCATGACAAACTTGATATTCATGCAAAAATTGAACGTAGTGGTTCAATTGTGTGGCAAGCAGAAACTTCTCTAAAGTCTTTAAATCGATCCTTTGAAGATCTAATTGGCTATCTGTTTAGATGTCAACATTTTCCAGTAGGAGTTTTGTTATCTACCGGAACAGGAATTGTGCCACCGCTTGATATTTCACTAGCGACTGGAGATGTAGTTACAATTACGGTAGATCAGATTGGTACGTTAGTAAATAAAGTTGTCACCACTCCACTTGATATAAATGATCGGATAAAGTGATGTTAGAACATGTAATTTGGACTCAATGGGATGACCTAAATGTTCCGAGCAAATTTAAGAGGTTATCACCAGCTACTACACCAATTGAGTCATCAGATTTATCTGAAATAACATTTTATGTACCAACTTATATGGGTGGTAGGCCAGCATTAGAACTAACAAAAAAGATGCCAAATCTTAAGATATTACAAATGCCAAACGCCGGTTTTGATGATGCCTTAGAGTTTGTTCGCGATGGGATGACATTATGTAATGGTAAGAGTATTCACGATGATTCCACAGCGGAATTAGCAGTTGGTTTAACAATTGCATCTTTGCGTGGCTTTCCAGATTTTGTTCGCAATCAAGATAAGTCCTCCTGGGTACATGTTAAGAATAAATCAATTAATGATCGAAAAATTGGCATTATTGGATTTGGGTCAATTGGAACGACAATTGCAAAAATGCTTTCAGGATTTGCAGTTGAAATTGTTCCATTCACTCAGAGTGGCCGTGATAACACAATTGCAATCTCTGATTTAGATAAGCACTTGCCATCACTTGATGTTGTGATTTTAATTTTGCCACTAACAACTGAAAGTAGAAATCTGTTTAATGCTAAGAGATTGGCTTTGATGAAAGATGGCGCATTATTAGTAAATGTTGCCCGTGGTCCA
>DAOROF010000063.1:0-3790 GCA_035441405.1 Candidatus Nanopelagicus sp. | reverse complement strand
ACTTGAGCACACTCAAGTGAGTGCGAAAGTCTTGTTCTTGGAAAATCAGTTGCCCATGGCACTGCTACTTGAGTTTTAGCAGCCAATCTACGAAGTGCATAAGAGTGAATAATTCGTGCCCGATCCCTGGCGAACTCACTTCTGCCACCACGTTTTGCAGGTTCATCTAAAAATCTAGCACGATCAAAATCACTGTATCCTGGATGTTCAAGGGCATTTCTAATTACCATCTTTAAATCCTATCTGTCTTAGGTGAGATTAGAAATTAACTATTTGCCTTGAGTTTTAAACTTAGGCAGGTGAAGATCAAAATAGATTGAAATAAACCTAGTTATGATCACAATCGATCCACCAATAAGTGCTGCAATATTGAGATTAACATCTAATTCATACAATGATACAAACCCAATTGCTCCCATTAATGCAGATGTGCCGATAGTTTCTCGGTGCAGCAATACCGGCTCTAATTGGCATAAAACATCTCTAAGTAATCCACCAGTTACGGCAGTTATTACTCCCAAAATGACAGCAATAAACCAGGAGATATTTTCAGTTAATGCCAGATATGATCCAGAGATCGTCGCAATCGCTAATCCAAAAGTATCCATCACAATCAATGTTTTCCCGATTTTAGTTACTCTTCGAAAAACTAAAGTAATAATTACTGCCAAAATAACTGCCAAAATAATATTTGAATCATTTATCCAAGCTGGTTTTAATCCTAAAAATAAATTTCGAAGTGTGCCACCAGATATAGATGCCACAGCAGCGATAAAGGCTATGCCGCCGTAATCTAATCCCTTATCAGCTGCCACCCTGGCGCCAACTAATGCAAAGACTAGAGTTGATGCTAGATCTAGAAATGGTAATAACTCCA
Source organism: Candidatus Nanopelagicus sp. (assembly GCA_035441405.1). Taxonomy (GTDB): domain Bacteria; phylum Actinomycetota; class Actinomycetes; order Nanopelagicales; family Nanopelagicaceae; genus Nanopelagicus. Next base: position 2,913 of record DAOROF010000063.1, on the reverse strand, counting down.
TGGCTTAAGGATATTCTCTCATCGGCATAAGGCGATCACTTAAATTAATTCCTAACCGACCAACAGTCTTATAGGCAAGATAGGCTCCAGTTTCCCTACTTAAGTACTTTAAACCAGAGTTTTCCACTGAGGCTGCGCCACTTTTAACCGGTGAGCAGCTTGGTAAAAATCCTAAATCCTTTGCCATGCTCATCGCGCGATAGCAATGATATGGATCGGTCACAATCACCACCGATGTATACCCTCGCTTTTTAGCCTCGGCAACATAGCTTTCGGTACTACTTAAAGTATCTCTGCCCTTGGCAACTGCAAGTATTTTATTTTTTGCCACGCCATTTTGAATTAACCAATTTCTACTAGCAGCAGCTTCGGTGGTCCGATCCCCCGGCGCCCCTGCTCCAACGGTGTAAATCACAGGCGCTAGGCCTAATTTATAAGTGCTTAATGCCTGCTCTAGTCTCTGTTTTAAAATATCACTCGGCCGGCCATCAAATTGTGCAGCTCCCATTACTAAAATTAAATCTGACTTTATTGGCTCAGCATTTCTTGCGCTATACCAAATATTTCCAGCAACATATAGTGGTATAACAATTATTAGCAATAATATAAATGAGATGACTCTTCTAATTAATCTAAATAAAAACAATTAACTTATCCACCTGAGATTGCATCATCAATTGAAATATTGGCAAACTCATCTGGATCATCTAGCCAACCAGCTGGCAAGGAAACAGCTCGGCCATGACTTGTGCGCCCACGTGGACCATCGCCGACCGCCTGCGGATATGGCTGATCCTCAAGAAGTGATAACAATTGAGTCATCTGAGATATTGAAACCACCATACCAAGGGATGATCTGATTTCACGCGCTACTGAAAAGCCTTTTAAGTACCAAGCCATATGCTTTCTGATATCTCGCATAGCTCGATCTTCATTTTCAAAGTACTCAACTAATAATTGCCCATGACGTAACATAATTTCTCGTACCTGAAATAATGTGGGATTGGTTCGATTATGTTCACCATTTAATGCACTAACTAAATCCGCAAATAACCAAGGTCTGCCCAGGCAACCTCGTCCAACGACCACACCATTACAACCAGTTTGGTCCATCATATTTATCGCATCTTGCCCAGACCAGATATCCCCATTACCTAAGACTGGTGTACCAGTTGGTGCTAGATGTTCAACTAATTGCGTAATTTTATGCCAATCAGATCTGCCTTCATAAAGTTGCGCAGCGGTACGAGCATGAAGTGCTACCCAAGCCACACCTAACTCAGCAGCTGATTTTGCTGAATCTAAAAATGTTTCATGATCTGAATCAATTCCTACTCGCATCTTTACCGTAATTGGAATTCCATACTTACTAGCATTTTTTACCGCTGACTCAACTATTGCTGAAAATAATCGCCGCTTATATGGCAAGGCGGCGCCGCCACCACGCTTAGTTACCTTTGGTACTGGGCAGCCAAAATTTAAATCAATATGATCGGCTAAATTTTCACTACCTAATAAATCAACTGCTTTACCAAGAACTACTGGATCAACGGCATAAAGTTGAATAGATCTAGGGCTTTCACCAACTCCAGGTTTAATTAATCTAAAGGTCTCCTCGCGCCGCTCAATTAATGCCCGTGCGGTCACCATCTCAGAGACAAATAAACCTGCCCCTTGCTCTCGACATAATCTTCTAAAAGCAGCATTTGTAATTCCAGCCATTGGGGCGAGTACTACTGGGGTGGTGAGAACTACCTCATTATTTGCGAAATTACCATTAGAAATTGGCAGCCGAAGAGGTGCAACTTGAGTTAACAACTTAGCAACCTAATAATTTTTGGGCTAAGTAACTCTCAACTTGATCAAGTGCGATTCGAGATTGCGCCATCGTATCTCGCTCTCTAATTGTTACCGCTTGATCATCTAAGCTTTCAAAATCAACTGTGATACAAAATGGTGTGCCAATCTCATCTTGTCGTCGATACCTTCGACCGATTGCCCCAGCATCATCAAAATCCACATTCCAGTGCTTGGCAAGTGCGGTGGCTAAATCCTTAGCTTTTGGCGATAAATCAGCGTTTCTAGATAGTGGCAGCACCGCTACCTTAATTGGTGCCAATCTAAAATCTAACTTCATTACCGCACGCTTTTCCATCTCACCTTTAGAGTTTGGTGCTTCATCCTCAGTGTAAGCATCTAACATAAAAGTTAATGCGCAGCGATCAACTCCAGCTGCTGGTTCAATTACATAAGGGGTCCACCGTTCATTTTTTTCTTGATCAAACCAAGTTAAGTTTTCACCTGATGCTCTGGAGTGTGCTTTCAGATCAAAATCAGTCCGGTTAGCAATACCTTCTAGCTCACCCCACTCAGTGCCAGCAAACTCAAATTTATACTCAATATCTGCAGTTCGCTTTGAATAATGGGAGAGTTTTTCCTTTGGATGTTCAAAAATTCTTAATCGATCTGGATTAATTCCTAAATCTTTATACCAAGCTAATCTGGTATCAATCCAATATTGATGCCACTGTTCATCTGTGCCTGGAACTACAAAAAACTCCATCTCCATCTGCTCAAACTCACGGGTTCTAAAAATAAAGTTTCCTGGCGTAATCTCATTTCTAAATGACTTACCAATCTGACCAATTCCAAATGGTGGCTTTTTTCTAGAGGTTGATGCCACATTATCAAAATTTATAAATATTCCCTGGGCAGTTTCTGGCCGTAAATATGCCAAACCTGATTCATCCTCTACTGGCCCAAGATAGGTTTTTAGTAAACCAGAAAATTGTTTAGGGGCGGTGAATTTTCCTTTTGTGCCACAATTTGGGCAGTTAACATCATCTAAGGATGCTGGCTTTTTCTTATGCTTATTTTCATAAGCCTCTTCTAAATGATCTGCACGATATCGCT
>DAOROF010000062.1:0-4070 GCA_035441405.1 Candidatus Nanopelagicus sp. | reverse complement strand
CAACTGCATTTAAATAATCTGCCTGGATTGGCCCACCAACTGCCTTAGTTTCAATGTACTTAGATGTAACAAGGTTAGATATCAATTTTTCAAGATGCGTTATGGCAATATCCAAATTGAGCTTTCTATTTTCAATATTTGAACCTAAAGCAATTACGGCTTTCATCTTTTGACTTCTATTTGAACCTGTACATCTTTAAATTTGAATTTAATCGGCGCTTTAGGTTTATGTACAGTAACTAAAACATTATTTACTTTCTTATATTGCCTTAATACTTCGTTGGCAATATTTTCTGCAAGAGTTTCAATAAGAAGAACAGGTTTTCCCGTTATGTGTTTTACAACTATTTCAGTAACCTCTGCATAGTTAACTGTTTTATTAAGATCATCTCGCAAATTTTTAAGAACTAAACTCAATTCAATATCAATAATAAATTTTTGACCTTTAATCTGTTCACTTTTAAGTACACCATGAAACCCTTTGGCGGAGATACCTTTAATTAATATTTTGTCGCTCATTTTCGAAGCCGTTCGATTACAGAGATTGCATCCTTATGTGCTTTGACTGAATGAGTTCTTACTGCCCAAACCTGCTGGCGAGCTAACTCGGTTGTTAAAGCTATGGTCGCAAACTCCCTTGAATCTGGTTCTTTAGAGTTAATCAGCTCGCCTAAAAATCTCTTCCGAGAAACTCCGACTAGTAATGGGTAACCAAGCATTTGTAATCTTTCAATATTTTGTAATAGTGCCCAATTATGTTCACTAGTTTTAGCAAAACCAATGCCTGGGTCTAAAATTATTTGTTCTGTGCTTACTCCTTGATTGATTAATGAAATGACCCTTTCGTCCAATTCATCTTTTACATCACGAACGACATCTTTATACTCTGCGTTACTTTGCATATCCTTTGAATGGCCTCGCCAATGCATAACTATGTACTGAATCTTTGGATTTTTAGCAATAACATCTGCCATTTTCTCATCAGCTAAGCCACCGCTTACATCGTTAATGTATGAAGCGCCTTTTCCGATTGCTTCTTTAGCCACGTTAGCGCGCATCGTGTCGACACTTATAACTGCACCATCTTTTACTAGTTCTTCAACTACTGGAATGACTCTACTAAGTTCTTCATCTTCACTAACACGTTCGGCACCAGGTCGAGTCGATTCACCTCCAACATCGATAATGTCTGCACCCTCTGTAATCAACCTTCTGCCATGATTTATTGCTGCATCTTTTGAAAAGTATTTGCCACCATCAGCAAATGAGTCTGGGGTAATGTTTAGAATTCCCATTACTAATGTTTTACTCATTTTTACCTAGATTGATTAATTAAAGAAATTGCTTCAGCTCTTGTTGTTGGGTTTAGTAATTGCCCACGAACAGCACTGGTTGTTGTTCTGGCTTGAGACTTCCTAACGCCACGCATGGACATACATAGGTGTTCACAATCAATAATTACTATGACCCCTCCAGGCTCTAATATTTCAACTAGTGCATCTGCGACTTGCGATGTTAATCTCTCTTGCACTTGAGGCCTACGAGCATAGAGATCGACCAATCGAGCAAGTTTTGAAATTCCTGTAATTCTTCCACTCTCACCTGGAATGTAACCAATATGAGCTAGGCCATGGAATGGGGTTAAATGATGTTCACAGTGTGAGAAAACTTCTATATCTCTAACAATTACAAGCTCTCTATGTCCGATATCAAAGGTAGTTGTTAACACATCTTCAGGTTTTTGCCAAAGACCAGCAAAATTTTCTAGTAACGCTTTAGCAACTCTCTTAGGTGTATCTTTCAAACCATCCCGATTTGGATCTTCACCTATTGCGAAAAGTAGTTCGGTTACAGCTTTTTCTGCCCGATCTTGGTCAAACTCCTTCTTGGCACCACCATCATGTGGCCCCATAGAGACTGAGTTAATCTCACTCACTTAAATCTTTTTCGGTCTTTTTTGAAGATGCTTTTTTTGCAGGTTTTTCTATTCCTACCTCTTTAACTTTTGCTGGCCTCAACGCAACCGGTGGTTGATTAGAGGGCACTCTATTTTGAGAGCCTGTCCAAGGAGCTCTTGGTTTTACTCTTTTAACTTTCTTGAAAACTACTTCGATTTCTTCCTTGTTTAAAGTTTCTTTTTCAAGCAGTGCTTCAACTAAAGAGTCTAATATTTCGCGATTTGCCACCAAAATATCAAATGCCTCCTGGTGTGCATTCTCAATCATTGCTCTTATCTCACTATCAACAATTGCGGCCACATTCTCGGAGTAATCTCGTTGATGGCCGTAATCTCTTCCTAAAAATGGCTGCGAATCTGAAATACCTAATTTTATTGCGCCAAGTTTTTCTGTCATTCCATACTGGGTAACCATGGCACGTGCCAAATTTGTAGCCTTTTCAATATCGTTGGATGCACCCGTTGTTGGATCATGGAAAATTAATTCTTCTGCCGCACGCCCACCCATTGTGTAAGCCAATTGATCCAGCATCTGATTTCGAGTAACTGCATAACGATCTTCATCTGGCAGCACCATTGTGTAACCAAGTGCTCTACCTCTTGGCATGATTGTTACTTTGTGAACTGGATCTGTATGGGGTAGAGCATGTGCAACTAAAGCATGTCCACCCTCATGGTAAGCAGTAATTCTTCTCTCCTCCTCAGTCATAAGGCGAGATACTTTTTGCGGCCCAGCCATAACACGATCAATGGCTTCATCAATATCGGCATTCTTAATAGTTTTTCTATCTTCGCGGGCTGCCAAAAGTGCTGCTTCATTTAATACATTTGCTAAATCCGCACCCGTAAAGCCAGGTGTGCGTTTAGCATAATTATTTAAATCAACATCCTTAGTCACCATTTTATTCTTTGCGTGCACAGCAAGAATTGCAGCCCGTCCTTTTAAGTCCGGCCTATCAACAGTTATCTGTCGATCAAAGCGTCCTGGTCTTAACAAAGCTGGATCTAATACATCTGGACGATTTGTGGCTGCAATTAAAATTACTTGGCCATTTGCATCAAACCCATCCATTTCAACTAGTAATTGATTTAAGGTTTGTTCTCGCTCATCATTACCGCCACCTAAACCAGCTCCTCGCTGACGACCAACCGCATCAATTTCATCTATAAATACAATCGCTGGTGAATTTTGTTTCGCTTGAGCAAATAAATCTCGAACTCTTGAGGCACCAACACCTACAAACATTTCTACGAATTCAGAGCCAGAAATTGAATAGAAAGGAACTTTTGCCTCACCAGCTACAGCTCGTGCTAACAATGTCTTACCTGTTCCTGGTGGACCATAAAGCAAAACACCTTTTGGTATTTTTGCTCCGATAGCTTTGTACTTATCTGGGCTAGCCAAAAAATCTTTAATTTCACGTAATTCTGCAACTGCTTCATCAGCTCCAGCCACATCAGTAAAAGTATTTGTTGGAATCTCTTTATTGTGTAATTTTGCTCGAGATTTTCCAAAAGAGAAAACTCTTCCACCTTGTCCGCCACCCATAAACAAAAGTAGTAAAAAGATAATTAATAAAATTGGCAGAATGCTTAAAATTAATGAAACAAAAAATGATTGCTTTGGAACTTCAACATCCCAATTTGTAGTTGGTGGATTACTGGTTAAAAGTTCAACAATTAGTGCTTCTTGGCCAACAACATATGAAGCCTCAAGTTTTGATGCACCGTCAACAAATTCCCCATCTTTTAATATGATCTGAACTTTCTGATCACGATCAATTACAAGGGCTGACTTAACATTATTTTGTGAAATCTGATTTAAAATCTCAGATGTCTCAACTTTGGTAAATTCTTTTCCAGTTGTAGAAATCTGACCAAAAATACTTACAGCGATCAGGGCAGCGATTATCCAAAATAGTGGGCCGCGGAAAATTCTTCGTGCCATTTGAGGTGAAGATTTAGTGGACTTTTTTCCAGACTTAATCCCTTTAAACTCAGGAAGTTTGAACTTCTTTTTTTGCGCCACCGATTACATCGCTTTCTTGTTACTACTCAAGGGGCTTAAGAATAAAGGTGTTTGGCAAGAACGCCAATAAATGGCAAATTTCGA
>DAOROF010000061.1:0-4088 GCA_035441405.1 Candidatus Nanopelagicus sp. | reverse complement strand
TTCTTGATTTACTTCTAGAAAAGGACCGGATTGCTTGGTTATCTTTTTTTGATGCCAGGCTAGTTTCTTATGAAAGTAATCAATTAACCTTAGATTTTGCTGATAGCCAGAAATTTGCAAGCGCGCATGATTTTAAGCAAACACGTAATCCTGCCCACACTCAGCTACTAATTGATGCAATAACAACTGTTTTTGGTATTACACCCACAATAATAGAGCGGTGAAACCTGTAGCGCTATTTTTATCATTAGTAATTGCATCTACTGCGCTTACTCCAGCTGCAAATGCGGTAAGTAAAAAAACTACTGTTTCATTTGATGTGCAAAGTACACCAAATGCTGGTGAATCATTAGTGACTTTTTATGGTCAGGTGAAGCCAGCGGCTAAAGCAAAAATTGAAATTAGCTCATTTGATGGTGTTGCGTGGAAAAAAACTGTACTAGGCACAACTGCCAGTGCTAGCGGAGCATGGCGAATTACCACAGTTGCAACTGCCATAAAGGCGGAAGGTCAGTATCGAGCAACAGCCATTATCAACAAGAAAAAAGTAATAACCAAATCAAAAAACTTTAAGGTTGATAACTCCAAGACATATTCAGATCTCAACGCGCTGTTTATTACCCCAGAAACTAGTAAATTAACAGGCGGGCGAATTCAAGGCTCAGATGTTAGTAGATGGCAACATCCAAATGATCAACCAATAGATTTTAAAAAGAAATTTGAAGCTGGAATGCGATTTGTCTTAATTAAGGGATCAGATTCGCAAGAGGCGGCTGATATCGAAACTATGCGCTGGCTAGTAGGTGATAGAAGCGCAGCTCAAGCTGCTGGGCTTTATACCGGTATGTATCACTTTGCATATCTACCAAATAGCACAGATGAGGCTTACATAATTAGAGATGCAAAAGCGCAGGCACAAAAAGTAATTTGGCGGCTTGCTTCTTTAGGCGGTTATAACGAAAGAGATTTACCAGTTGCTTTAGATCTAGAAAATAATTGCGTGAAAAGAAGTAGCTCAGGTGGCTGCCTTAAATATATGCCAAGAAGTTTGGTAACACTTTGGGCAGAGACTTGGCTGGAAACGGTTGAGGAGAAAACTGGTAGAAAACCATTCTTATACTCATATGCACAATTTTTAGAAAGTGCGATGAGTCGAAGTGAAAAACTTCGCCAATACCCACTCTGGCTGGCACATTATGGAATTAATCCGGCTGATCCAATTTCTCAACCTGGTCAACGACCAACAATTGGTTGCTTTGTTCACTCCTGGAGCACTGCAAACTGCTCCTCACAATGGCAAATATGGCAGTACTCATCATGTGGAATGGGTAAAAAATATGGCGTACCAAGCTCACGGTTAGATTTAAATGTATTTCGGGGAACACCTGAGAATTTCCTAGCTCTTACTAAAGGTAAATGGCAACCAGAGCCAGCTGACATGATGCCGTTTAAAGAACCAACATCTATAAATTTAATATCAGTTGCCTCAACCGATACTAATAAACCAGTTGAAGTTAATGTTGAGGTATTTAGAAGTATTGGCTCCCCAGTTGTTACTGGAACAGTTGTCTTTAGACCAAGTGATGAGAAAATAAAGGTGAAAAAGCAAACTGCTACTCGCTCTGCAAGTGGTAGGTGGGAGTTAAAAATTGAGGGTCTACCAGCTGGTGTTACCACTGGGACACTTAACTATGTAGATATATCGAAGACACATGCAGATAACGAACTTCCATTAGCAATAAATTTAATGCAAGGTCCAGATCTACCTACCCCAACACCAACGGCCAAGCCAAAACCAACCAAAAAGCCAGTTGATGGTTGTGCTAAACAAATAAAGCACTGAGTATCTTCCACTACAGTTGGCGGTATGAAACAGCAATTACCAGGTGGTGTAATTCGCCAGGACCGAAAATTAGCTGATGGTCGAGATATTTTTTACTACGACAGTTCAGATGTTTCAAGAGATGTTGTTGATACTCGAGATGAGGTAGCCCAACCTGGCATCGGACATCTTCGCCTAGATGTTTTAGTAAATGAATGGGTCGCAGTTGCCTCTCACAGACAACATAGAGTTTTCCTGCCGCCAAAGCAGTTATGCCCATTATGTGCTTCAACAAAAGATAAACAAACTGAGATTCCAGAGAGTGATTATGAAGTAGTTGTCTTTACAAATCGTGCACCAGCATTAACAAACCCAGGTGAGAATTGGAGTTTGCCACAATTAGATGGCTTAGATACCCCAAATCCGGATGCGGCAGGTGCTTGTGAAGTAGTTTGCTATACCTCAGATCATGAAAGCAGTTTTGCAAAACTTTCAGTTAAACAAATTAGAGCAGTCCTGGAAGCTTGGAAGGATAGAGATAAGTTCTTATCAATTCTTCCCTATATCGAGCATGTATTTCCATTTGAGAATAGAGGTGAAGAGGTAGGAGTGACTATCTCGCACCCACATGGTCAAATCTATGCTTACTCATTTATTCCGCCAAGAGTTGAAAAAATGTTAAGTGCAGCTCAAGCGCATTTAAAGAAAACTGGTCGAGTTTTACTAGATGATGTAATAAAGCGAGAGATTAAAGATGAGCGAAGAATTGTTGCAAAAAACAATGAGTGGATTGCATACGTACCATATGCTGCCAGATACCCATTTGAAATTCACCTCACCCCACTTCGTGGTGTAGCGCATATGAGTCAATTAGATGAAAAACAATCTGAAAGCTTTGCACCAATTGCTAAAGAGGTTTTATCTAGATTAGATGGTGTTTTTGGAATTGAGATGGCTTATATTGCTTCTTGGTATCAGTCACCAGTCAATATTGGTCAAGATTGCATGCGATTGAACTGGCAAATTGTTTCTGTCAGAAGACAGCCCGGAAAATTAAAGTATTTATCAGGCTCAGAGTCGGGAATGGGCGCCTTTATTATGGATTTAGATCCAGAACAATCTGCCGATCAATTACGGGCGGTAAAGCTTTAATTACTCAACTGGGGTAATTGAAATAACCTCAACCCCACCAAGAGCATTTAATACATTTAGTAAATCAGTTGGATCACTACCTGGCACAGCAATTGTTATGTCATCAACACCTTTGCCATTCTCACTTCTAAGGACAACCAAACCGCGAATATCACCACCGGCAAAACCAATAGCTGATGCCACCGCACCTAATGAGCCTGGTCGGTCAGGTAGTGAGAGTTGAACTCGGTATAGCGCCATGCTCCCTGACTTGGACTCGAACCAAGAACCTGCCGGTTAACAGCCGGCTGCTCTGCCAATTGAGCTATCAGGGAATACACCAATCTTATTAAAGATTTGTGAAGGCAAATAGTATCGAATAAAACAATGTGCTCAAATCTTGGCCTAAAACTGGCTTAACTCTCCCCTAGTGCTAACTCTTTCTGCACTCTACGGGCAGCCTCCATATCAACTAATTTCGCAAAAATCTCTTGATATTGAGCATCATTTTCAACTGGATTTATTCTTTGCAGAGTTGATTTAATTTCAGCAATCACCCGACTTAGCGCTACCTCACGTAATCTTGCAAAAATACTATTGATGTATCGATCTGATACCTCACCATCGGTTCTAATTGGCTCAACCGTTAACTCGGTAATCAAAGATTTAAGTTCATCAGAGTTAGAGTTATCTAGCAGTGCTTGAATGTTTAACTCACTCTGCTGATCAATTAGTTTTCTAAGTTGATCATAAAGTGGAAATGAAAATGCTGCTTCCTCTAAATCCACCCAACCGGTAGCTAGCTCTGGAAGTTGTAATTTAACTTTTAGTACCTCGCGTTCTAACACTAAAATTGGATCAGTTAAATTAATTTTCACCGGAGCTTGATTTTCACCTGCCTTACTGTTTTTCTTAATTGCAGCTGAAACTACATCAACCTCCATACCTAACCAACCAGCTAATAGTCGAACATACTCAGGTCTTAAAGAGGCATCTCTTATTTTGCCGATTAATGGTGCTACTTGATTTAGCGCATTTACTCGCCCCTCAGCCGTCTTAACATCATAACTTGCAATCACAGATTTAATTGCGAACTCAAAAAGTGGAACTCGTCTGGCAATTAAATTTCGCACAG
>DAOROF010000060.1:0-4090 GCA_035441405.1 Candidatus Nanopelagicus sp. | reverse complement strand
AATAACGCTGCAACTGGAACACTTCAACTCTCAAACTGGTTTAAGCCAGGTGGAGTTTGGGCAGCAAATGCGAACGTTCCTGATGCACTGCTAACTGAAACTGCAAAACTTCTCAATGATGCTGCAGCTTCTGAAAGCAATGCCCAGATTCTTGAGAAATTAACGGCGGTTGAAAAGATCGCCTATGATCTCTCTACATTCATTCCGATTGGAACCCGCTTCTACGTATCAGGCAGTCGCATTGGCGATAACTTGGTAGAGGCACTTCTTCCAGGACAGTTGCAGTTCATAGTTGCAACAAATCCACCTCTACCAAAAGATTAATATCTAAATTGGCAGAGCTAGATTAACGAGGGTGCCCCAGGAGTGGATGTAATCTCCTGGGGCAAGAAGTCAAGCGGTGGTAATAGTTGATTAATTCAATTATTACCACTTCGCTTTGGAAGGAAGGGGTGTAGACAATTACTAAGAATGTATTTCTAAAGAAAGTCGTAGGACGCCTCATCCGTGCAGTTGCAATTTCTTTTTGGGTTATGGTTATTTCCTTTATGCTAATTCGAATTACTCCGGGAGATCCTGCTGCGACTCGACTCGGAGCAGGGGCTGAAGCAGAGGCAATTGAGGCACTACGTAAGCAGCTCAAGTTGGACGTTTCTCCGATAGAGCAATTTCTCAGCTATGCATCTGGATTATTCCGAGGAGATCTGGGTGTTTCGTTAGTAACGGGTGTTGAAGTTCTTGAGGTGATTCGAAATACACTTCCTTTAACTTTAACTTACATTTTTCTTTCAGTATTTTTTGCTTTCTTAATTTCGATTCCAATTTCCACCTTGGTTGGCTGGTCTAATAAAGCCTCGGTGGTCTATTTCTTTAGAGGAATTACTTCAGTAATAATTGCAACTCCTAATTTCTTTATAGCCATGATCGGAATTCTTCTTTTCAGCGTAAGAAGAGAGTGGGCTCCTGTTTTTGGCTATGTAAACGATTTTCCTGAAAACTTAAAATATTTGTGGCTTCCCGTAAGTATCAACACCTTGATTTTGGTCGCGATTATCTCCAGAGTTCTGCAATCATCCATTGTTGATACTAAAGGTGAAGAATTTGTGGAGACTGGAATCATAAGAGGAGTGAGCAGACCTCGCTTTTTTCTCTATTACATATTAAAGCCATCTATGGCCCCGACCGTCGTTCTGCTCTCCTACATGATGGGAACCATGCTTGGAGCAACTGTCATTCTTGAAACTATTTTTTCCCTTCCGGGTATAGGTCGTGAGTTAGTTGGAGCTGTTTTAGCTAGTGACTATCCTATGGTTCAAGGCATTTTGCTATTTTTTGGCGTAATCACGGTATTTCTTAGTTTTATTGGTGATCTATGCGCATATGCCCTTGATCGACGGGTGAAACTATGAAGACGATTAATACTGCAGCTAATGTCCAAACCAGACGGCAGCGCTTAAAGGAATGGGTTTCACTTCCAGGCGGATTTGGCATTATCACTGGGATTTCCATGTTTTTAACTATTGTATTAATTGGTGTTATTCATCCATTCATTAGCGCATATGAACCAGATGAGTTCGTTGGGGAATCATTTCAACCTCCCTCATGGCAGCACCCATTTGGATTAGACCAACTAGGTCGAGATGTCATGACTCGCACCTTTGCTGCCGTACCTGCTGATATTGGTGTCGCATTTCTTGGAGTTAGCATTCCATTAGTAATCGGAACCTTAATTGGAATTTTGCTTGGACTAGCTAAGAACAAGTACTTCGTATCTCTAGTTAGTTCAATAATTGATGGAATAAACGCTTTTCCTTTGCTGATAATTGCAATCGCAATGATTTCTTTTTTGGGCCCTGGGCTTTATAACGTTGTGATAATTCTGACTATTATGAATTGGGCTCGATATGCCAGAATTGCCAGAACGAAGGCAGTGGTTGTATTGCAACAAAATTACATAGAGGCTGCTCAATTAATGGGTTATTCAAAAAAGCGAATAATTTTCAAACATGTCACCCCAAACGTATCTTCTGAGAGTTTGGCTTATGCACTTAGTGACTTTATTTTGGTGATTATTATCGTTTCTGGTCTTTCATTTCTTGGTTTGGCAGCAAGGCCTCCAGCAGCTGAATGGGGGGCGATGATTGCAGATGGCCGAACATACCTCGGGGATGCTTGGTGGATAACAATATTTCCTGGAGTAGCCCTCTGCTGGTCTGCAATAGCCCTTTCTTTTATCGTTGAAGGTCTTTCCCGAAGAGATAAGGGAAATTAATGGAAAAACCATTAGTTATTTTTGATCAGTTAAGAATTGATGTCAGGGTAACGCGCTCTAGACGACTTAGAATCGTGGATAGCGCAACTTTTAATATTGAAAAGGGTCAGCTTCTTGGGTTAATTGGTGAGTCTGGATCTGGAAAAACCATGTTATGCAGGTCCTTAGTTGGGACACTGCGACGTCGTGGAGCCTATATAGAGTCTGGAAAATTGGAGTTTGATGGGATTGATCTCGTATCAGCCAATGAGAGTCAGTGGAGAGCAATAAGAGGAAAAAAGGTGGGATACATACCTCAGTCTGCGCTTGCTGGACCCAATCCAGTAATAACAATTGGTGCCCAACTTGCTGAAGCAATAAGACAAGGTGGGAATTTTACCGATCAGCAAATAAAGAACCGTTCTATAGAGCTACTTGAGTTGGTTCAAATTCGCCGGCCCGAAATTGTTCTGCAACAGTTTTCCTATCAATTATCTGGTGGCATGAAGCAAAGAGTCATGATTGCCTGCGCTATTGCTCAAGAACCTCAGTTGATAGTTGCTGATGAGCCAACCACAGGCTTAGATGTAACAGTCCAAGCTGAAATAATGGAATTGCTTAGGAAAATTCGACAGACTTTAAATACAGCAATCATCCTAGTTTCTCATGACTTACAACTGATTAATTCAATTTGTGATGATGTAGTTGTGATGCATGCAGGTTCGACAGTGGAAAAGCTTCCATCTGCCATGATTAAAAATGCTAAGCATCCCTATACTCATGCCCTTTATAATTCTCGTATCGACATAGTCGAGCCTCGAGGAAAACTAATAACAATCAAGGGTCAACCACCTACTGTTGGAGCATGGCCAGAGGGATGCCGATTTGCCGATCGCTGTGACTATGTTCTTGACCCTTGCCGAAGTGATAAGCAACTCCTCCTTCAGTCTGCTAAAAAGGATCACCTTACGGCTTGTATCCGCCATGCAGAGATTTTTAAAGGGGATAAGCGTTGAACAACCTATTAGAGGGTATAGACATTTCTGTTACTTTCAAGGCATATGGTGACGAGATTAAGGCTGTAAGAAACGTCAACTTTGTTCTACCAGAAGGGAAAGTTGTAGGAATTGTTGGAGAATCAGGCAGTGGTAAGTCAACATTAGCTCGAGTTCTTTCTGGACTGCAGATCCCAACTAGTGGTCTTGTCAAATATCTTGGAGAAGATATTAGACAAGGAAGTGTTGTTTACAAGGGGGAACTCCGCAAAGCAGTGCAGATGGTTTTTCAGGATCCATACTCATCTCTTAATCCCAGAATGCGAATTATAAATGCTGTCACTGAAGGAGTACTTCAGCATCAAACCAAAGATAAACAATTGGCCAGAGAGATTGCTTCAAAACTCTTAAAAAGAATGGGAATTAGCGAAATCGATTCTAGAAAATATCCGTTCTCTCTCTCTGGAGGACAAAGACAGAGAGCATCCGTAGCTCGAGCTTTGACCGCTCAGCCCAAGATTTTAATAGCCGACGAGCCAACCTCAGCTATTGATCAGTCGGCCCAGTCCCAGCTCTTAGAGTTGTTTGGTGAACTAATTAAGGATGGTTTGTCTATCGTCTTGGTTTCTCATGACCTTGGAGTTATTAGGTATTTAACTGACTTTGTATATGTGATGGAAAATGGGGTATTTGTTGAATCGGGTGAGACAAAAGATATCTTTGAGAAACCGAAGAATCCTTACACTCAAAAATTGATCTCTTCGATACCTGGTCACTCAATAAAATAAATGGCGGTGGCGGTGGGATTTGAACCCACGGTTGAGTTTCCCCAACACGCGCTTTC
>DAOROF010000059.1:0-4251 GCA_035441405.1 Candidatus Nanopelagicus sp. | reverse complement strand
ATCGTGTCAAAGGTTCGACCGGTATAAAGTTGTAAATCAACATAACTTGCTGGCTCTAATCTGGCACCAAATCTAGATTTAGTTTTTCGCACTCCCTTAGCCACCGCCTTAATTCGGCCATGCTCTTTAGTAAATAGGGTAATTATGCGATCTGCCTCCCCTAATTTTTGGGTGCGCAAGACAATTGCAACATCTCGATAAACCGGCATACCCCCTAAGTTACTAGAGGGGTAGGTCAGAGTTAGTTAGCGAACTGCGCGATTGATCGAGGAGATAACTGCTTTAAGCGCAGCGGTGGTGGTGCTGGGATCAATTCCCACTCCCCAGTAAACCTTACCTGCGATCTCACACTCTAAGTAGGCAGCAGCTTTTGCATCCCCACCAGCAGATAGTGCGTGCTCGTAATAATCTAGCACTCGAAGATTTAATTTTGGTTCATGGCTATTAACAATCGCTACAAAAGCTGCAATTGGACCATTTCCTTTGCCAGATAATTTCTTAGAAACCTGGTTATCAATTAACTCAATAGATAGATCAACATCTTGATCCATCTGTGAAGTTTGGGAAAGACCAGCTAATTTAAAGCGGCCCCATTGATTACTTTTTGCTGGTAGGTACTCATCCTCAAAGCTATGCCACATTGCCTCCGGTGAAACCTCGCCCCCTTCACTATCGGTAATTGATTGAATTACCTGGCTAAACTCAATTTGTAATCTACGTGGTAGATCTAATTGATGTTCATGTTTCATTAGGTAGGCAACCCCACCCTTACCAGATTGGCTATTTACTCTAATTACCGCTTCATAACTTCGACCAATATCTTTTGGATCAATTGGTAGGTATGGAACTGCCCAGGTGAAGTTAGCTTTATCAGCTCCGGCAGCTTTGGCATCTTTTTCCATATGTTCAAAGCCTTTTTTAATTGCATCTTGGTGGGAGCCAGAAAATGCGGTAAATACTAAATCGCCACCATATGGATGCCGCTCTGGTACTCGTAATTGATTGCAGTACTCAACAGTTCGTCTGACCTCATCAATATCGGAGAAATCAATCTTTGGATCGATGCCATGGCTTAACAAATTAAGCCCTAGGGTAATTAAGCAAACATTTCCAGTTCGCTCACCATTTCCAAAAAGTGTGCCCTCAATTCGATCCGCACCAGCTAAGTAGCCAAGCTCTGCTGCTGCAACTCCAGTTCCGCGATCATTGTGTGGGTGCAAACTTAAAATAACTGAGTCGCGATACTTTAAGTTTCGATGCATCCACTCAATTGAGTCGGCGTAAATATTTGGTGTTGCCATCTCAACTGTGGCTGGCAAATTCATAATTGTTTTCCAGGCCGGTGTTGGCTGCCAAACATCATTTACCGCATTACAAACCTCAAGGGCAAACTCAAGTTCTGTGCCAGTGTATGACTCAGGTGAGTACTCAAATGAGACTAATGTGCCTGGAACTGTTTTTACTAAATCTAAACAGATTTGGGCGCCATCGGTGGCAATCTTTTTAATACCCGCTTTATCTTGGCCAAAAACTACTCGGCGCTGCAAAGTTGAGGTTGAGTTATATAGATGAACTATCGCCTGCTTTGATCCTTTGATCGATTCAAAGGTGCGCTCGATTAAGGGTTTTCTAGCTTGGGTTAAAACTTGAATCACAACATCATCTGGAATTAATTTATCCTCAATAATTTTGCGAATAAAATCAAAATCAGTTTGGCTAGCTGCTGGAAAGCCAACCTCAATCTCTTTATAACCCATCTTTACTAACAACTTAAACATGGCAAGTTTGCGATTAGCATCCATTGGATCAATTAAGGCTTGATTGCCATCTCGTAAATCAACTGAGCACCACTTTGGTGCTTTACTCATCGCCTTACTTGGCCAGGTGCGATCTTCAAGTGAGCCATTATTTGGAAATGGATTAAATCTTGCATACCGCGATATCGGCATTTTAGAAGCGCTTTGTTCTGGAAAGTTACTCATTTTATTTTTTCTCCTCGTCGGTTAAATGTGGTCTACCGGTGCGACCAACCTCCGCGACGAGGGGACCGGTTACTTGGCCCCGCCGCGGCGAGTAAGAAGAAGTGAAGACAGGCGTAATGAAGCGTTTAGTTGTAGTGACAAACCTGTCGTTAACATGGCTTAAGGCTAACTGATCTAAAGTAAATTAACCAAATTTGGCTTTAAAACTCATTTCAATTATGCATAAAACTGCTTATCCTTAACAGATGAGCATTACTGAAAATAAGCCATTCTCTGCTCCTAGGCCACAGGCGTATGCCCAAATTCCAGAGCCAATCTTTCGCTCGGCTTGGAAAAAAGATTCAAAGCTGCCAGGTCCTAGCCCATTACTAGCTGATTTTATTACGGCAATATTTATGATTAATACGCCAAAGTTTTTACTTAAAATGCAACGAAAATATGGCCAAACCTGTTCTTTCTTTTTATCTAGAAGATTATTTATTGGTGCATTCTCACCTGAAGCGGTTCATCAAGTAACAGTTGCGCAACAACACAATTTTGTTAAGGGTGTTGGTTTTGCCCGAATGCGTAAGGTTTTAGGTGAAGGCTTATTAACCAATGAGGAGCCAATTCACCTAGCGCATCGAAGAATGATGCAACCACCATTTCACCATGGCAATTTAGACTCCTATGTGGCCTTGATGCATCAATTAGTTGAGCAACACACAAACAACTGGCAGGATAAAAATGAGATTGAGTTAGCCCCAGAGATGATGGCATTAACTCTTGAAATCGTAAGTAGATGTCTATTTGGCTTAGATTCTGCGCAATATACAAGTGCGATCGCGAGCTCAATGGAGGTGGCAATTGATCGAATCGAACGAACTATGTTGCCAGGACTGGAGCGCTTTGATAACTCAGCGATTAAGTACTTTAGATCCTTTGAGGAGGCCTCTGATCGCTTAGTTGATATTGCTGAATCAATTATTAAGAAACGGATTGAAAGTGGCGAGAAAAAGGATGATGACTTACTAGGAATTTTATTGCAGATGCAAGATCAAATCTCAAAGGAGCATATCCGAGATGAGGTATTAACCTTAATTTTAAGTGGCCATGAAACTACAGCAAATGTTATGAGTTGGGCTTTTTCATACCTTTCTAAAAATCCAAAGGTTAGATTGATGTTAGAAAAAGAGGCAGATGAAGCACAGTGGATTACCGAGCATCGCACCCCGACCTACCAAGAGTTAGAGGAGAGCTCACCAATTGCCTCTGCAATTTTGCAAGAGACAATGCGGCTTGCACCCCCAGTTTGGGTGGCACCAAGAATTGCAACTGTTGATTGCCAAATAGCGGGTGTGAATATTCCAAAGGGCGCTCATGTATTAGTTAGTCAGTATGTAACGCATCGGGATCCAAAGTACTTTCCAAATCCCGAGAGCTGGCAGATAGATAGATGGTTAGATGCTAATTTTGAAAACTCACTACCTAAAGGGGCCTACTTTCCATTTGGTGGTGGCAGCCGTAAATGTTTAGGTGAGTACTTTGCCATTGCGGAAGCGAGATTGATTTTATTAATGGTGGCTAAAAGATTTAGATTAGATGGAAAATTTCCAAAGGCTCAACCGCGGGCCACATATCGACCAAAGGGTGAGGTAAAAAATAAGGTTAGCCTGCGCTAACTATCTTTAAAAAGTTAGTTTAATGAAAACGATGGATACTTATCAGTTACTAACAAAAATGCATATCCATAAATCCGATTCCAAAAAGCAATAACCTTAACTACCTCTTCTGCCTTAGCCTCTGGATAGGTGCCAGTTCTAACCACTGAAAACCAGGCCACTAAGGTAAGAGCTAAGCCATAAATGCCATATAAGAAGCCGACAAAATAAAGTGGAATAGCTAAAAACCACTTAACCAGCGGCAACCAAGGTGAGAGTTTTTTACCACCATCAATCTCTGGGTAAATTAATCGAACCTTCTCATTTGATTCAATTGATGGGTAGGAATCGGTTAACACTAAAACATAGATTGTGACTCGATTACTAAGCTCTAAAAATGCTTTATTAAAAGCTAATACATAGGATGGATACTTATTGCGAAATAACAGTGCCAAGATTGTTGGCAAAAATAAAATACCACCTGCTACGCCCATGGCCTCATCGGCAAAATTTGAAAAACTACCTAAAAAAACAAGTACTGGAAAGGCCAATATCAACCTAATTAGCGCAGTATTTTTATCCCGATTATCTAGATCAACACTTATTTCAGTCATTATTTGATTGCTCAT
>DAOROF010000058.1:0-4427 GCA_035441405.1 Candidatus Nanopelagicus sp. | reverse complement strand
TATCGGTAATGGCACCTCTTACAGCTGGAGTTACGATATCTCGGCTTTGAATACTTATGGCCGCATCTTGGTATCGATCAGAATCTAAAACCTGTAAATAAAATAGCCGGCCAAATAATGCAAAAAGTAAAGAAAAAATCAAAGTTTGAAAAATAATTAAGTTAATTTTGCCCCGCTGACTCATTACTTTTCCCTACTTGTCAGCAGTGCTTTTCTTACTCGAATTATCAAAGGAAGAAACAGCGGCATAATTAACAGCGTCCAAATAGTATTTGCGAAAATTAGAGAGATATTTCTAAAAATACCACCCAACTGCTGGCCTAAAAGGGTGCCAATGATTACAAATACTAAAAGTGAAAAGGCTGATGCAAAGCTGACAAATCCAATAAAAGCTATTGGAGCATCAGTGTAATCGCCAATACTCTCCTTATTGATAGAGAATAAATATCCCATGATGGTCATTACTAAAGCCCATTGCCCAAAGGGAGTATCAGCTGTGGTCGAAAGATCCATAATAAGTCCACCAATAAAGCCAAATACTAAAGAGCCTGTTCTATCCTCTAGCGATAAGACCACCATTAATGTTGCAATATAAAAAGAGAAGCCATTTATTGGAAAATTTATCCTAGAAACCATAGTTTCTTGGATTATGAAAACAATTAAAAGAAATATTGAGGTATTAAATACTCTTAATCTGCTCATACATTTAATTACTTGGTGCAGGAGTTGGACTTGGAGTCACATAAACGGTGACTGTTGGATTTGGTTTAGGAATTAGCGAATCTCGTGGATCAAACTTTGGTGGCGAAACAACTACAGCAACTATGCCAATTCGATCTAAGTTGGCAGAGGCTGTTACATCAGCATTTTGGGTAATTGAAGAGGAGTTACTTTGTACTTCAACAACTGTGCCAACTGGCACCCCAGGAACAAATGGTCTGCCGCCATCGCTACCTCTGGCAACTAACTTATCGCCTAATTTAATTTCACCCGTTGCATCTAATAATTGCAGTAAATATGAATTTCCACCTTGTCCACTTAAAACACCAATGCTCTGAGTGCCAGCAATTCGAACGCCCATTTTAAAACTTGGATCATTCATAAGTAGGACTACGGAGGTATCAGAACTTACAGATTTAACTACTCCGACTAAGCCACCATCAGAAATTACGGTCATATTTCGGCTGATGCCCGAACTACTACCAACATCAATTGTGATTGTTTCTTTAAAAGTGGCTGAGGATCCTCGATTTATAACTTTTGCAGCAACAACCTTATAACCACCACGTCCTGCAAGATCTAAAATATTTTTAAGTTGGTTTAATTGGCCAACCGTATCCTCATCTAAGATCTCTTTGGATTTTAATCGTTCCAGCTCTTTATTTAACCTCTCAATTTTTTCATTAGCTTGACCTATATTTCTAATATCACCAGCAAAATTTCCAATTGGAGAGAACAACCTTGAAAATAGGGTTTCTACTGGTGAAATTACAGTGGCAACTGATCCTCTAATACTGCCAGCTAAATTAACGCCTCTTAGATCGAGAGTTATAAAGAATAAGGAAGATACCAGGAGTAAAACTAACAAGAGCCGCGAACGATTACCGCCGCCCCTAGCCACAAATAACTCCCTTATAAAAAATTAGCGCCGAGGTTCAGAGATCAAAACCTTCTCTAAGGCTTCAAACTCTTCGATACATTTACCAGAACCCTCAGCAACTGCCTGAAGTGGTCGCTCTGAAATGTGAATTGGCATGCCGGTTTCGTGACGTAATCTCTCATCTAAACCACGAAGTAATGCTCCGCCACCAGTTAAGACAATACCGCGGTCCATTAAATCACTGGCAAGCTCAGGTGGTGTCTTATCTAAGGTGTTTTTAACTGCGTTAACAATTGCCGATACCGGCTCTTCTAGTGCCTTACGAATATCAGCTGAGGTAACCAAAATTGTCTTTGGCAATCCAGTTGCTAAATCTCGTCCTCTAATTTCAGCATCTGGCTCACCTGGAAGTGGGAAAGCAGAACCAATTGCCATCTTAATTTCCTCTGCAGTTCGCTCACCTAATAGCAGGGAGAACTCTCGCTTAACCCAATTAATAATTGATTGATCTAATTCATCGCCACCTACTCGAATAGATAGGGCAGCCACAATTCCACCTAGAGATATAACTGCAACCTCAGTAGTTCCACCACCAATATCTACCACCATATTTCCAGTTGGTTCATGAATTGGTAAATCAGCACCGATCGCTGCCGCCATTGGCTCTTCAATAATGTAAACCTTTCGCGCACCAGCTGCGTAACCTGCATCTTTTACTGCACGTTGTTCAACACCAGTAATACCTGATGGCACGCAAACTACAATACGAGGCTTAGCTAAGTAGCGACGTTTATGAACTTTTTGAATAAAGTATTTAAGCATTCGCTCAGTAGTATCAAAATCTGCAATCACACCATCTTTAAGTGGTCGAATCGCAACAATATTTCCAGGAGTTCTACCAATCATTCGCTTGGCCTCAAGACCTACTGCCAAGATCGCACCTGTATCTTGATTAACTGCCACTACAGATGGTTCGTTAAGCACAATGCCACGACCGCGCACGTAAACCAAAGTGTTAGCTGTACCTAAATCCACCGCCATATCGCGACCGATCCAAGACATCCGATTTTGTCCTTTAGCCATGTGCTCTTCTCCTTGTTTGCTTGGTTAATAATCTATTAGTTATTAAAGAAAATCTTTATTTCTCGGCTGGCAGATTCTGGCGAGTCTGAGCCGTGAACTATATTTTGAACCACCTTAGTTCCTTGATCTCGTGCTAAGTCTCCCCGGATAGTTCCAGGCTCAGCCACAGTTGGATCTGTTGCGCCAGCTAACTTACGAAAGCCTTCTATCACTCGCTCACCTTCGGCCACCATAGCAACTATTGGGCCAGATGCCATGAACTCCATGAGTGGTTCATAAAATGGTTTGCCTTCATGCTCGGCATAATGTTTAGCTAAAATATTTCGATCTGCAGTTAGCATTCTAAGGTTTGTAATTTTATAACCCTTGCGTTCAACTCGTGCAATAACTTCACCAACCAAACCGCGTTTTACGCCATCTGGTTTCACCAAAATTAAGGTTTGCTCTGAACTCACTTTCTTATTCTACGCAGGTTTTTCCTATGCTGAAAATTACCGCTGATTTGGGCCATCCTTATCTAAAGATTCGATTTTTATAGCCTTTATCGCCTCACCCTTTCGCCCTAGATAAATTGCAACCACCCATAAAATAGCAAACAGCCCGCCGAGATAAAACATAAGTGGAATTACGAAACCATATCCAATAACAAAAACCTGCCAGATAGATCCCAGCAAATACCCACCCTTTCGCTTAAGCATGCCTGAGGTAAGCAGTAATAAAATTGCAATCGCTGCGCCAAACCAGATTTGATCAATACTTGCTTGATCTTTTGCAATCAGCAAGGCAAATCCCATCAAGATTGACTCCATACTTAATACCGCAGCACATAAGACGCGCATTTAAATTTTCTCCCCAAACTCTCGCAGGATGCCTCTAGCCTCACCAGCAGTTAAAACCGATCCGGTAACAACCACCGCGCTCACGCCATCACTTACCTGATTAGCCAGGGTTGCCTTTTCTAGAGCAAATCTTAAAGCCAGCTTTAAATCTGGCATAACTTCAATTTGTTCAGATTTAAAGTAGGAAGCTGCTATCGCTGCCAACTCATCTGATGGCATAGCTCTTGGTGATTGATTTTGCGTGATAACAATAAAGTCAGCCATTTCAACTAATTCTTTCAGCATGCCGTTGACATCTTTATCTGCCAGTACGCCAACAACTGCAATTACAGATTCAAAATCAAATTCACTATTAATCGTTTTTGCTAGTGCCGAAATTCCATGCGGATTATGGCCAGCATCAATAATCACTAATGGGTCCTTATACACAATCTCGCATCTGCCAGGAGATTTAACCTTGCTAAATGCCTCTCGAACCAACTCATCATCTAATTTAACTTTTGTAAAAACCTCAACTGCTGCCAAAGCCACAGCTGCATTATTTGCTTGATGATTTCCATATAGCGGTAGGAAAATATCACTAATCTGCGAATGAACACCTTGAAAGGAGATTAATTGGCCACCAACTGCTAACGCTCTTTTCTTAACTGAAAATTCAACACCCTCTCTAAATACATTAGCGGAAACCTTTGCTGCTTGAGCAAGCAATACTTTTGCCACCTCTGGCTTTTGTGCAGCCAGCACCACATTAGATTCTTGCTTAAAGATACCTGCCTTAGTTTGAGCAATTTCTTCCAACGTATTTCCTAAATACTCCATATGGTCTAAGCCAATTGGTGTCATAACTGCAACCTCAGATGCAACAACATTGGTTGCATCCCACTGACCACCCATACCCGCTTCAA
>DAOROF010000057.1:0-4611 GCA_035441405.1 Candidatus Nanopelagicus sp. | reverse complement strand
CCGCATCTGAAATTACTACCCCGCCTAATGGGACGTAACCTGAAGTCACACCTTTTGCAAAAACAATTAAATCAGGTACAGATTTTGAGTGCTGATAACCAAACCATTTACCGCACCTTCCAAAGCCAGACATTACTTCATCTGCAATCCATAAAATTTCATACTTATCGCACAGCGCTCTAATGCCATCTAAGTAACCCTTTGGTGGTACCAATACGCCGGCAGTTCCTGGAACACTTTCAATCAATATTGCTGCAATTGTTTTAGGACCTTCAAAAATAATGGTTTGTTCTAAATGCTCGAGTGCTCGCTGACATTCTTGTTCTTCACTTGTTGCCCAAAAGGCAGATCTATATAGATATGGTCCCCAGAAGTGAACATGTCCATACCCAAACTCATTTGGAAATCTTCTTGGGTCCCCTGTTGCATTTATCGCAGAGCCAGTATTGCCATGATAGGAACGGTAAGTGGACAAAATTTTATGTTTATTGGTGTGAAGTCTTGCCATACGAATTGCATTCTCTACTCCATCTGCACCAGCATTGGTAAAGAATATCTTCTTAAATTTATCCTCGACTAAACTTAAAATACTCTTTGCTGCTTCATTTCGCGCTTCATTTGCATGTTGGGGTGCAATAGTTGTTAAGACATCGGCCTGCTTTTTAATTGCATCAATTACTTTAGGGTGCTGATGGCCAATATTTGTAAAAACCAACTGGCAAGAAAAATCTAGATACTTTTTGCCATTAAAGTCCCAAAAATAAGATCCACTGGCACCAGCAATTGGCATAGGAGAAATCTGTGCTTGGGCAGACCAAGAATGAAATACATTTGCTCTATCATCTGCAAATACTTTTGCTGCCTTTTCTGGATTAATCTCTGGGGTACTCAACGTTGCTCCTATTGCTTCTAAAGTTATAGGCCAATCTAATCATCTATGCTCAATTTTTGGTAGCAGGTAGAAGTGAGATTAAACCTGAAGTATTGTTACTTCCATGAATTCCATTTCACATTGGATCAATGGGTCGGTCTATCCTGCAAAATCAGATAGGTCAGGAGAAATTTTTAACCCTGCAACTGGAAAAATTTCAGGATCTGTAGCTTTTGCAGATACTGCAACTGTTGATAAGGCAGTTGATGCTGCTGAAAAGGCGTTCCAGGATTGGCGACACTCCTCACTAACAAAGCGGACTCAAGTTTTATTTGCATTTAGAGAGTTAGTAAATAAAAACAAAGAAAAAATCGCTGAGTTGATTACTGCAGAACACGGAAAAGTTTTAAGTGATGCACAAGGCGAAGTCACTCGTGGCTTAGAGGTAGTTGAATTTGCTTGTGGTATTCCACATTTATTAAAAGGTGGATTCTCAGAAGAGGTTTCCACCGGGGTTGATGTTTACTCAATTCGTCAACCACTTGGTCCAGTTGCAATAATCTCGCCATTTAATTTTCCAGCCATGGTGCCAATGTGGTTTTTCCCAATTGCAATTGCTTGCGGTAATACTGTAATTGTTAAACCATCAGAAAAGGACCCAAGTGCAATTATGTTGATCGCGCAGCTTTTAAAAGATGCAGGTCTACCTGATGGTGTGTTCAATGTCTTGCACGGCGATAAAGTTGCAGTGGATGCATTGCTTATTCATCCAAAAATTAAATCAATCTCTTTTGTAGGGTCAACTCCAATTGCTAAATATGTTTATGAAAATGGCACTAAATCAGGTAAGCGTGTTCAAGCATTAGGTGGAGCAAAAAATCATATGATCGTTTTACCTGATGCTGATTTAGAGTTAGCCGCAGATGCAGCCATTAATGCTGGTTTTGGTTCTGCTGGTGAAAGATGTATGGCAATTTCAGCGATTGTGGCTGTTGAACCAATTGCAGATAAATTGATTGAAAAAATCAAAGAGCGAGCAATAAAAATTAAAACAGGTGATGGCACAAAAGGTGCTGATATGGGACCTTTAGTTACCAAAGTGCACCGAGATAAGGTGGCTGCTTACATAAGTGCTGGCGAAAAAGAGGGTGCAAAAGTTGTTGTAGATGGTCGAGATGTAAAGGTAGATGGTGATGGATTTTGGCTAGGTCCAACATTATTTGATCAAGTTAAACCTAGTATGAGCATTTATCTAGAAGAAATATTTGGGCCAGTTTTGAGTGTGATTAGAGTAAAAAGTTATGACGAGGCGCTAAAGCTTGTAAATGATCATCAGTATGGAAATGGAACTGCAATTTTCACCAATGATGGCGGGGCTGCTAGACGTTTCCAAAATGAGGTTGAGGTAGGAATGGTTGGGATAAATGTGCCAATTCCTGTACCAATGGCTTATTTCTCATTTGGCGGCTGGAAGAACTCGCTATTTGGCGATTCTCATGCGCACGGTACAGAGGGCGTGCACTTTTTCACTAGAGGAAAAGTTGTTACATCTCGCTGGCTAGACCCTAGCCATGGTGGAATCAATTTAGGATTTCCACAAAATACCTAAACTTAACCGCGAAGAGTTTTTGCTAATTCCCTAAAATCATTAACCATAAAATCAATTTCATCCTGGCCGTGGGCCAAACTAATTAACCACTGCTCATCTAATCCAGGTGGCGTCATGATGCCATGGTTTAGTGACCATAAAAATGATAACTCTGCCACCTGAAAATCTGTAGCTTTGTAATCTCGATAGTTACGAACTGGCTTATCTGACCAAGTTACGCATCCTTTTACACCAAATCCAACTGTATGAGCAGGCAATTCATACTCATCAATAATCTCTTGAATTTTAGTTAATGCTTGGATATTCAATGACTCAGCTTTTCCTAATGCTTCGGGTGTACAAACTTTATCTACACCTTTCACTGCTGCCATTGCCAATATATGACCATTAAATGTGCCAAGGTGAGGAGCTCTACCATCTGAAACTGGTTTCATAAATTCAGTTTTGCCACCAAATGCTGCAAGCGGAATTCCGCCGCCAATAGATTTTGCAAGACAGATTAAATCTGGAATTACACCAAGTCTTTGGGCTGCTCCTTGAGGGCCAGCAGTTAAACCAGTTTTGACTTCATCAAAAATTAAAACAATTTTGTATTGATCGCACAACTCTCTTACAGCCTCTAGATATCCTTCGTCAGGTACAACTATGCCAATATTTTCTAAAACTGGTTCAACGATAAAGCAGGCAATTGTTGAAGAATGCTCACTAAAGACTTTTTCTAGCGCTTGGATATTGTTGTAAGGAACAACATAAGACTCACCTGGCACTGCTGCATTAAGTGGTACAGAGTTTGGAGCTTCAGCTGGTCCGGCTTTATCCAATGCTGGTTTGGTGGAAAAAGACACTGGATCTCCACTGCCGTGGTAGCCGCCTTCAACCTTTACAACTCCTTCCTTACCGGTGTAGGCACGAGCTGTTCTGACCGCATACATAGTGGACTCAGTTCCTGAGTTAGTAAATCGAATCTGATCAATGCCAAATCTCTTGCATAACCTTTCAGCCGCTTCTCTAGAGATTGGAGATGGTGCGGTGTACAAAGTTCCGACCGATAGCATCTGCTCGATCTCGTGCATAACCTCTTGATTTAAGTGTCCAACCAACATTGAACCAAATCCCATAGATAGATCAAGCATCTTTCGACCATCAACATCTGTCATCCAAGCACCCTTGGCTGAAGCAATTGATATTGGGTATGGATCAAATGATTGAAATGATGAGTGAGCGCCAAGTGGAATGCTCTTTAGGGCTGTCTGATACTCTAAATCTGAACTCATTAATGAGCGTTTATATTTATCTAATTGCTCTTGAAATAATTTTTCAAGGCGAAACTTATCAAGTGCTTTTGAATGTGTTGGTATAGATCTAAAAGTTTGTGGGTGGTTCGTTTGGGTTTTCATGCGAATTTGTACAACAAGTGGTTTTTATAAAACCTATTTTTGTAGTGCACACTCCAAGTCGTAAATTGTCTTACTAACCTAGTTTACCAGTTTAAAACTTATTTTCAACTACTAATATTTATGCGTAAATTCATTAAATTAACTTTTTTGTGATGCAAATAACTAAGTTTAATCAAGTAGGATCTTTCTGTGATTAATACCAGAGTTGACCTCTCGCCATCTCAAATTGAACATTTAAAAACTTTAGTTTCCGGTTCTGTAAGTACTAACGAAACTATTCTTGACCAACACGGAAGAGATGAATCTGCAATTCCACCGGTTCGTCCATCAGCTGTTGTTATGCCACACAGCACAGAAGAGGTTTCTAAAGTACTTAAGTACTGTAACGCTGAGAAAATCCCGGTTGTCGCATTTGGAGCTGGCTCATCTTTAGAGGGACATGTGCTGCCACTGTTTGGTGGTATCTCATTAGATCTAACTGAGATGAATAAAATTATTGAGATTAAAACTGATGATTTAGTTGTAAGAGTTGAGCCAGGTGTTCATCGAATGGCGCTAAATGAAAAGCTTGCAACACAAGGTTTATTTTTTTCAGTAGATCCTGGCGCGGATGCCACATTGGGTGGCATGGCATCTACTGGTGCCGCTGGTACAACTACTGTCCGTTATGGCGCTATGCGAGACAATGTTTTAGCTCTAACTGCAGTAATGGCCGATGGCACAGTGATAAGAAC
>DAOROF010000056.1:0-4803 GCA_035441405.1 Candidatus Nanopelagicus sp. | reverse complement strand
CTAATCATCCATGCAGTTGTAGTTTTAGTGCCATTATCGGCACTGGGTGTTATCTTCTTGCTGCTATTTCCTAGGTTTGCACCCACCTTTTCGCCATTAATTTTAATCTTACTTATTGCCTCAACTGTTGCTGGCTTTATTGCAGAAAACTCTGGGCAAGCTCTATCTAATCGAGTTGGCTATCCGGGAGATCATGCTGAGCAGGGTGAGCGCTTAGCTAAGCTAATCCTGCTTTTTACCCTCCTTTACATCACTTGGTTTGTAATTTATCGAAAGAGTATTAAATTCAAATCAGCAGATAAATTGCTTAAAAATAGTTTAAGTGTTCTATTACTGCTAGCTGCAATTGCTAGCACCACACTTACCTTCATAGTCGGCCACTCAGGGGCAAAAGCTTCTTGGGAGGATCGAATCAAAGCAAGTAGTGGTTCAGCACTTACTGATTCAGCTACGCAAGATCAAGTACTAGCAGATCAAAACCTACCTACTGGGGTAATTAAACTTACAAACAGCGAGATAAAAAAACATAATTCAAGGGATGATTGCTGGAGCATTGTTAAGGGAAAGGTTTATAACTTAACTAGTTATGTGCAACAGCATCCAGGTGGGATTGAATTGATTTCAAGTATCTGTGGCATAGATGGCAGCGCTGCCTTTTCAAACCAACATGGTTCAAGTAGTAAACCAAATAATGTATTAACTGGATTACTATTAGGAAGTTTGGGCGCAGAAATTACCAAGCAGCAATCCACAACAATTATTGACCCACCTAAATCAAATTATGGCAGCAAGGCAGAAGATGAAGATGAATCGGAAAATGAAGATGGGGATCGGGATTAAAGATCTAAATAATCCTTCACCTTAGATAAGTTTTTACCCCTAGATACCTTCATATGATACAAATTCGTTATAAAGGCGATTTAAACTCCCGCAAGTAATGCCATTTTAGGGGCTAACCAATAGGATTTGGCTCAGTAATAATAGAGATAAGTGGCTAGCTGTAATTGGAGAGTAATTTGAGTCAGCCGTTAGTTTCCTTAACAGGTGTGAGTAAATCCTTTGGGGAAGTAGATGCTGTAGTTGATTTAAATTTACAGGTTAACTCTGGGGAGTTTTTCTCAATGCTTGGCCCATCTGGCTCTGGCAAAACAACTGTTCTTAGATTAATCGCTGGTTTTGAAACGGTAAGTGCTGGAAAAATTACAATTGCAGATAGTGATGTAACAGATCTAGCACCATTTGACCGACCAGTAAATACTGTTTTCCAAGATTACGCACTCTTTCCACATATGAGTATCCAAGAAAATGTTGAGTATGGTTTAAGAACTCGTAAGGTGCCAAAAGCAGCACGCGCCAAACAGGCAGCCGAAGCGATTGATTCAGTAAAGCTATCCCATGTTGCCACTCGATTACCCCACCAACTATCAGGTGGTCAACGGCAGCGAATTGCGCTTGCCCGAGCATTGGTTTTAAGACCAAAGGTATTACTGCTTGATGAACCTCTGGGCGCACTAGATAAGCAGCTGCGAGAGGAGATGCAGGTTGAATTAAAGAAAATTCAACGAGAGGCTGGGATTACATTTATTTTTGTAACTCATGATCAAGAAGAGGCAATGCGTATGAGTGATCGAATTGCTGTCTTTAATGAGGGGCGAGTAGAACAGATTGGCACACCAGAGCAGGTTTATGAGGCACCAAAAACTAAATTTGTCGCTAGCTTCCTTGGCGTTTCAAATCTATTTTCAGGTCAGATCGCTCAGCAATTATTTGGTAGCTCTGATCTGGTAAATATCCGGCCAGAAAAAATTAGATTACTCCCTGTTGGCTCAAAGATCACTGCAGATGAGGTGGGAGTTAGCGGAGAGATAATTGAGGCAGCCTATGTTGGCGCCAACACAATATTTTCAATAAATACCGAATCTGGGATGCGCCTGAGCGTGACTAGATCAAATCAAGAATTACCAGATCAAATCAACCGATTTAAATCTGGTGATCGGGTACTTGCAGTATGGCTAAAAAGCCAGATTGCAACCATCCCGAATTAATCTGACTTTAAAAAAGGTCAGGCGAAAGGAAAATAATGAAGGCAGGAAAGCTTGCAAAAATAAGCTTACTCGCAGTCTCTGTACTTATTATTTCCGGCTGTTCTGGAAATGATTCTGGAGTAAGTATTGAAGTACCTGATATTCCTATGCACGAAGCGCTTGGCGAATTTGAGGGTGAATTAAATATCGTTAACTGGTCTGGCTTCGTTGAGCCCGCCTGGACCGATAAATTTACAGCTGACACTGGTTGCGTAGTTAAGCCACGTGTTGCTGGTACAAGTGATGAGATGGTTACCTTGATGCGAACAGGTCAATATGACATTGTTTCAGCTTCAGGTGATGCTGCTCTTCGCCTAATTGTTGGTGGAGATGTTCAGCCACTAAATCTAGATTTAATCCCTAACTTCAGCGATGACATTGCTGCAGGTATGAAGGGCAATATATATGACACGGTAAATGGCAAGCCATATGGTGTCCCAATTGGCCGCGGTGCAAATCTATTGCAATACAACGATGATGTTACAAAGGGAGCACCAGCTAGCTGGGATGTTGTCTGGGAGTTAGATAGCCCATACAAAGGCAAGATCACCGCTTACGATGCGCCAATCTATATTGCTGATGCCGCTGTTTACTTGATGTATCACAAGCCAGAGTTGGGAATTAAAAACCCATACGCATTAGATCAAACTCAATTAGATGCCGCAGTTGCGTTGCTAAAGCAACAAAACCAGATCATTGGTGAGTACTGGTCAGATGTATTTGCTCAAATTGGTTCATTTACAGGTGGAAACACAGTTGTTGGTACCTCTTGGGAAATTCTGCGTAAGTTTGCAGCCAAAGAGAACATCAAAACAACTCTGCCTATTGAAGGATCAACTGGTTGGTTTGATTCTTGGTTAGTAAGCTCAAAGACCAAGAACATCAACTGTGCTTATGCCTGGATGGATTACACCAGCCAAGCAGAGGTAAATGGTGCAATTGCCATGAACTTTGGTATGGCGCCAGCAAATGTTGCTTTCTGTAAATCAAGTGCAAAAGCACAAGCTCACTGCGATGAGTACTTTGCT
The DNA here is from genome assembly GCA_035441405.1 of Candidatus Nanopelagicus sp. Lineage (GTDB taxonomy): Bacteria > Actinomycetota > Actinomycetes > Nanopelagicales > Nanopelagicaceae > Nanopelagicus. The sequence goes on along the minus strand of DAOROF010000056.1, from coordinate 1,691 downwards.
GAAGATGAGGAGTTTTTCAAGAAAATTTGGCCTTGGACAACTCCAATCGAAACCTGCGTAGATGGTCGCAAGGATGTTAAGTGCACCAGCTTCCAGGAATGGACTAACGCTTGGGCAACCATTAAAGGTTAACCATTGATGTCTTGAGGGGATTGATTTATCAATCCCCTCAAACATTAAGTGAGTATCTATGTCAACAATAATCTCAACTGAGAACTCCAGACCAATATCTTCATACTTGTTTAAGCGCTCAAAAGTTCGCTTAATTGGTCTGCTGGCACTTCCCATGTTTTGGATTGTTGGTGTTTATATAGTTTCACTCTTTTTACTTTTAATTACCGCATTTTGGTTTGTTGACCCATTTACCTCATTAGTACGACCAGGATTTACACTTGAAAATTTTGTTAGTATTTTCACGGTTCAAGCCTATTTAGCGACATCAATTCGCACTCTACTCATAGCATTAGCTGTAACCGCTCTTTGTATTTTATTTGCAGTCCCTCTTGGAATTTATATGGCAAAAATTGCCCGGCCTTGGGTTAGAAATTTACTCGCAGTTGCAATCACCTTGCCGCTTTGGGCAGGGTACCTAGTCAAATTAATTGCTATGCGATTAGTTTTTTCAGAACAAGGGTTTTTTAATTGGGCGATGGCCCCACTTGGAATTAGAGGACCTGGATTTTCAATTCCAATTGTTATTTTGACCCTTACTTATCTCTGGTTTCCATATATGGCGCTTCCCGTATTTACCGCGATTAGGCAAATTCCTACAAATTTATTTGATGCCTCAAGTGATCTTGGAGCTAAAGGATTTTTCACTATTTATCGCGTTGTTTTGCCGTTGATTGTGCCGGCAATAATTGCTGGTTCTGTATTTACCTTTTCATTAAGCCTAGGTGATTACCTAGCAGCTAGATTTACTGGTGGTAAAACTCAAATGATTGGCAGCATTATCGCCTCCAACATAAATTTAAATCCACCTGTTGCAGCCGCATTTTCAATGGTGCCAATCGCATTTGTCGTGATTTATTTGGTAGTTGCTCGTCGTACTGGTTCATTGGAGCGAATGTAAAATGCTGCAATTATCAAGAGCAACTAAAGCAGTACTACTAGCCCTAGTAGCCCTAATTTTAGTTTTTATGTATACCCCGTTATTTGTATTGATACTTAACTCATTTAATCAAGCTCAAATTTCTAGTTGGCCAATTGAAAATTTTTCATTCAAATGGTGGAGTTTTGCTGCCTCTTATGAACCAATTAAGGCTGCCCTTCTAAACTCAGTTCTGGTTGCTGCTGGAGCAATGGTTATTGCATCCATTCTTGGCACCTTAGTTGCTTTTGCTTTAAAGGGTTTTGATTTCTTTGGTAAGGGAACTGTAAATCTCTTAGTAGTGCTACCAATCGCACTTCCTGGAGTGGTAACTGGTGTAGCTTTTAGTAATACTTACAACAGCTTCTTATCACCAATTGGGTTTGATATTGGATACTTTGGCATGATCGTGGCTCACGCCACTTTTTGTATTGTGATGGTCTTTAACAATGTATTTGCCAGACTTAAACGCATGAATCCAAATTTGCAGGAGGCTTCAGCTGATTTAGGAGCTGGCTTATGGCAAACCTTTAGATTAGTTACCTTCCCACAATTTAGGACCTCATTTATGGCAGGTGCACTACTTGCCTTTGCGTTAAGT
>DAOROF010000055.1:0-4852 GCA_035441405.1 Candidatus Nanopelagicus sp. | reverse complement strand
AGGTCGGATGGCCGAGAGGCGAGGCTCGGGACTGCAAATCCCGCTACACGGGTTCAAATCCCGTTCCGACCTCCAAAGATTTTTTAAGCTTTTGGTGGACGGCAAAGAATTCCAGCGCAGTTTTCAATTGAAAAATCTCCGGCTGCATATGGAATCACTACGGCATCTCCAGTACTTACAACAAGCTTTTCGCCATTTCCAAAATTCATTACCCCATCCCCTGTTAAAACGAGAAATATTCCAAATCCAGGCTCGATCTTTTTACTATCTCCAGTTAAATAATCTGCCCTAAAAAATTTATCTGCTACTGATTTAAATATTTGGTGTGAGGCTGCTTCGTTTTGTTCAAACCTGCTGACTATCTGTAATTGCTGCTCTTGCGACAATGGATCTAGTAGGAGTGCATCTAATGCGGTATCAAAGCCAAGATTTAAATGTCCATCTTTGTCGCCATCAACTGCAAAGCCATCCCATTCCAATAAGATTGAAAGATCAGTTGGCTCCTGTAGCTCCAGCACAAAGATTCCAGCCTCAATTGCATGTGGCACCCCGGCCGGTACAAAAACTGCATCCCCTGCCCTAACATTTTTAAACTCTAATGAGTTAAGTAGGCCAGTTGAGTCATGATTTTTTACTAACTGGGCAACTTGAGTTTTCTTCATAGATTCTTTGAAGCCAACGCCAACGCGAGCCCCCGCAGGAGCATCTAACACAATCCATGCTTCAGTCTTACCATGATTGAGTTGTAGTTTTTCTTTCGCAAACTTTTGATCTGGATGGTAATGGACTGGCAATCTTTGATCTGGATCTAATAACTTAACTAACACCTCAGTTGATGTACCAAACTTTTCCAGATGCTTTTGCCCAAGCCATGGGGTGGGGTCTGAATTAATCTCATCTTTAAGAAGTTTGCCCGAAGGTAATTTTGAAAGCCCATTTTCAGTCTCACCAAAGCGGGTGGTGGTTGAACCTATCCACTCCTCAGGTCGCATTGGGCCACCCGGTCCGTTGCGTAGCTTGCCAATCCGATACCCACCCTTATAAAAATGATCAAATTGGTTTGAAGGCAATTTGGTGGGTATGGCAGAAAAATTACTCACCTATGTAGTTTAAGGGTTAAAGTACTTTCATGCTAGAAAAATCCGAACGCCCATGGGGACGTTATGAGGTACTACAAGAAGGTGCCACATATAAAGTGAAATCAATTCACGTCTTAGCTGGCAAGCGTCTGTCCTATCAAAGACATAGTAAAAGAAGTGAGCATTGGTACATCACCGATGGAAGCGGTGAGGTAACACTGGATGGAAAGATTCATAATGTCACCCGCGGCTCTGTAATCGAAATTCCACAAGGATCTCTCCATAGAATAAGTAACACCGGCCAAGTTGAATTGATTTTTATTGAGGTTCAAACTGGCACCTACTTTGGTGAAGATGACATTGAACGAATTGAGGATGATTTCGGTCGCTAGTAGACTTTAACTAAACGGACGATTAGCGCAGCGGTAGCGTACTTCCTTGACATGGAAGGGGTCACTGGTTCGATCCCAGTATCGTCCACCATACTTAAGCCATATGAATAACCAATTTGCCTATCCGCCTACATCTGATGGAAAACCATTTCGGTTGAGTATGGGGCTTAGAGAGCTTGATCCTGCTAATTGGATTGAAGGCGGAGCAGATCTAGTTGATCAACTAACTGATCGCAGAAAGATTTTGATTGAAAATCGAAATCAAGTTGTTCAAATTCAGCCTGGCCACAATATTGCAATTGAATACTTTGTAGCCAAGATTGTCAAAAATCTGGAGAAATTTCACCCGCAATATGAGGTGAGTGATTCAAAAATTACTCATCTGGAGTCCAAAATTACAGTCGACCTTGCCGAAGATAATCCACTTGTTCAACTATCGCGAGTTATAGCCGAAGATCTATGTTTACTTCAATTTAAAAATAATGCCTGGCAGTTGGTAGCAGCAGTGGTTATCTTCCCATCCAGATGGAATTTGTTAGAAAAAATAGGCAAAAATTTAGATCAGATTCACTCCCCGGTTCCAGGTTATAACCAAGCATTGCAACCATTTATGACTGATACTTTTAACAAGATCAGGCCAGATCGACCGGTTTGGCGTAAAAACTGGTCACTACATGAGACATCACTCCTTCATGAACCAGTTTATAAATCCAGTCCAGCTTCAGTTGAAAATTACTGGTGGCGCACTGAGCGACAAACCCTGACCGCATTAGAGGATGGAAAATACATTTTGTTTACTATTCGAAATCGAAGTGAGCCATTTAAATGGATTAAGTCAGATCCAGTTGCTGCCGGGCAATTTGCCAAGACTTTAGCCACCCTTTCCCCTGAGATGTTGCAGTACAAGCATCTGGTAGAAAAACGTGAAGAATTTATCTCATACCTAAATTAGCCTTATAAATAATGGTGGCATATAGCTATCGCTTTGAATCTTAAGAGTTAGACTCATCCGGTGAATTCAAATGAGCATGACGCAAAATGGGTATCGCAGTTTTTAGCTTCAAGGCGAAGCACTAGAGATTTCTTACCTACTCCAGTGCCACAAGAGATACTAGATCAAATTCTTACTGACTCACTAACCGCTCCAAGTTGGTCTAATACTCGCCCTTTCAAAGTTGCGATAGCAACTGGTGATGTTAGGGATCGAATTAGTAATGAGTTTTTATCTCGCTGGAGTGTTTTATCAAAGATAATGCGTAAGGGAATTAAGAACAAATTGCGCCTGCTTTACTCAAGATATGGTCTGCCAACTAGCAATCGAAGCATTGTTAAACCATATGTGGCAGAGCTTCGACCCAGAGCACAAAGAGTTGGCAAGGAACTATACGAATTATTTGGTGTTAAGCGCGGTGATCGTGAAGCCAGAGATAAGCAGTGGGGTAAGAACTATGCATTCTTTGGCGCCCCAGTTGAGTTGTTTATTTATATCCATAAAAGCCTTCATATTTACGCCGCATCTGATGCAGGTTTAATGATGCAAAATTTAATGCTCTCAGCCCACGCGCATGGACTTGGCACATGTGCGCAGGGAGCGGTGAATATTTGGGATGATGTAATTCGCAAAGAGTTTGATATTTCAAAAGATTACCGGCTGCTATCTGGGCTAGCCATTGGATACCCAAGTAACTCACCAGTTAATCAATTTCAAGCAAATAGAATAAGCACAGATGAGATGATTATTAGGCCAAAGAAGGATTAAGTAGTTAAGCAAATGAAGGTGAAGGACTCCTCGCGTCAGGCCCATTTTCCTGCAATTTTAAAAAAGCATGGCAAGAACATGAAGTATTGGCTTGCGATCGTAAAAAAACTTGAAGCAGAAAAATACCCAGTTCAGATTGCGCACTTAAAAAACAAGTATGGCTTCTCTAAAACACATGCAAATGCTCTGGTGATGTTTGCCAAAGGCTCAAAATCATCTAAAAGATTTGCCAACCACAGTGAGTATTACAAATCAATAGATCCCCTACAAGCTAAAACAGTTAAGAGAATTTTTCGTTCAATATTGCGAAAGTATCCGAAATTAGAGCAGGTGATTGCTTGGAATCAACCAATGCTAAAGCATGAGGGCAGGTATATCTTTGGCGTTTCAACTGCTAAGAACCATATTCTGATAGCACCATTTGATGCCAAGGTAATTAAGCAAATCACTCCATATTTTAGCGATTTTAAAATTAACAAGAAAACTATTGCTTTGCCTAATGATTGGTCAGTTGATACCCGTGCCCTGCATAAACTGATTGGCCTATCGATCACAAAAAAGAGGTAAGTTTCCTCTTAATCTAATTTAGACGTTTTCCTACTTGCCTTTAATGAGCTTAAACCATGTGGGATTAATTCAGTTATTGCAACTGTGAACATAATGCCAGCAACTAGTGTTAGCAACTTTGCTACTAAAATCTCCGACAAAGCCGCACTCTCATAAAGCACTACAGCTGCTCCAGAAATTTCAGCAACTGTGGCAGCTGCAACTAACGCAAATACTTTCTTTGAACTCATGCCAGCGGCAACTGCGGTAACAGCTATTGCTAGCCCTTCTGGAATATTGTGTAGTGATATAGCTAAGGCTGCTACTAATCCAGATTGAAAATCAACAATTGCAGTTGATATTGCAACCGAGCCCTCTGGAAAATTGTGCAAAGTCAGGGCTGCGGCAACCAATATGGCTGATTTTTCTAACTTACTACCTGCCATATCTAATTTATCTGATAAAAATCTCAGAGCTAAAACAACCAATACACCAATTACTAGCCACAAAATTATCGAACTACTGGATAATCCGACTTTATTTGCAGTTGGAATTAGTTCAAAGGCGCTAAGTAAAATCATCGCCGCAGCTGCAACTAGCAAAGAGGCGGCAACTAAGTACTGAGATAGATTTTTTCTAACCGCAACTATTACCCAACCAATCATGGTGGCAAGGGCCGCAAGAAGTGAGAGGATAAAACCAACTTGGTTATTATCTAGATTAATCACAAGGCTACCGTTAGAACTTATTTCACCAAGATTGGTGAATAAATCCTAATTTGAAAATCTGGGTTAGAACTCCCAGTCTTCATCTTTTGTTGCCTCGTGCTTTCCAATTACATATGAGGAACCAGAGCCAGAGAAGAAGTCATGGTTTTCATCAGCATTTGGTGATAAGGCAGACATGATTGCTGGATTTACCTGGGTGCTCTCATGTGGGAAGAGGGCTTCAAAACCTAGATTCATCAAAGCTTTGTTAGCGTTGTAATGTAGGAAGTGTTTAACATCTTCGGTAAGTCCTAGTGGATCATAAAGATCTGCTGAGTACTTAATCTCATTTTCATATAACTCAAGTAG
>DAOROF010000054.1:0-4957 GCA_035441405.1 Candidatus Nanopelagicus sp. | reverse complement strand
GCAAATAAAATCACATTTGCAATTTCTTCTGGTGAACCAAACCTAGCATTTGGTGCTACAGATAATGAATGAGCTTTTTCATCTGGGAATTTCTCCATGTAACTTTTTAAAAGTGGAGTGGCTGTTGTACCAGGTGATACTGAATTAACTCTAATTCCATACTTACCCTCATCTAGAGCTAGATTTCGCGATAAACCGATGATTCCACCCTTTGCCGCAGAGTATGGAAAGAAATTTGGCCTTGACATACGACCATGGATAGATGAAATATTTACGATTGAGCCATATTTAGCTTTTCTCATCTCCGGCAGACATAACTTCGCCAAATACCAACTAGATTTCAAATCTAACGCAAAAAAATCATTCCATTCACTCTCGGCATACTCAACAGCATCAGCATATGAATTTCTACCAGCATTTGAAACTGCAACGGTCACTGGACCAAAGTTTGAAACCAACTTATCAAATCCTGCTTTAAAGGTTTCAAATTTAGAAACATCTGCGTGAGTAAATTGAACTTTATGTCCTGCTTTAGTTAATTTCTCAGCAAGTGCATTACCTTTATCATCATCAATATCTACAAATGATACTTTTGCACCTTCATTTACACCACCTAAAACTAAGGCTTCGCCAATTCCGGCAGCACCGCCGGTAATAAATAAATGCTCACCCTTTAAAATCATGCAGATCTTGCTCCTAATCCGCCATCAACTGCCCAATCAGATCCGCTGACATAGGTGGATTTATCGGAAAGTAAAAATGTCACAACCTTAGCTACTTCAAATGGCTCTCCCATTCGGCCGAGCGGTTGAATTGAATTAGCTCGATCAAGCCGGCCAGATTCTCCACTTAGCCAGGTTTTCGTTAACTCGGTCAGAATATATCCTGGCGACACAGCGTTAACTCTAATCTGATGCTTACCTTCATCTAACGCTAAATTTCTAGTCAAGCCAAGGACTGCAGATTTAGCAGCTCCGTATGGAAAAAAGCCTGGATAAGTTAGCCGGCCATGAATTGAACAGATATTTACAATTGAGCCATGTTTAGCTTTTCGCATTGCTGGTAATGCTAATTTAGCAGTCAGCCAAACTGGTTTCATATCTATTGCAAAAAAATCATCCCACTCTTTATCTGTCATGGTCACAGGATCTGCATGAGAGTTGACTCCAGCATTATTTACAACGCCTGTAACCTCACCAAATTTACTTACTCCAGATTCAAATGCCTTTTTTAGTTGCTCAAAATCAGCCACATTGGCATGAAAATAAGTGACATTTTTTCCACCAGAGATTAACTCTGCGGCCAGTTTATTACCAGCATTATCATCGATATCTATAAAGGTTACAGATGCAGATTCAGCTGCGGTATCTCTAACTATAGCTTCACCAATTCCTTTGGCTCCGCCAGTTACGAAGATGTGTTTATTGGCTAACTTCATGTCGATAAACTACCTTACTTGCCTCATTAATTGCATTACGGAAAGCTATTACATTTTCGTTAACTTTTGCCACTCCACCCTTAGTAATAGGACCACCTAGCCCAATTAAATCAGCACCCGCTTCAAACCACTTAGGCACAGACTCTAGAGTGATTCCAGCTGTTGGACACCAGCGATTGTTTGGAAAAGGCTCTCGTAACATTTTTAAATGTCCTGGTCCTAAAATAGCTGCAGGGAATAACTTTAGAATATCAGCGCCACTTTCCTCAGCAATTGCCACCTCAGTTGGTGTACAAACGCCTGGCATTGATACCAACTTTAACTTCTTAGTTGCAGTAATTACATCCTCATTTGTATCTGGGGAAACAATAAATTTAGCGCCGATATCCTCAACTTTCTTTACATCTTTAACAGTTCTAACTGTGCCAGCGCCTACAAGAAGACCTTTATGCTTTAACAAATTAGCAATAATTTTTAGAGCACCCGGCGTAGTTAAAGTAATCTCTATAACTTTAACTCCAGCTTCAACTAATGCATCAGCTAAAGCTTGCCCTTCACTTTGTGAATTTGCCCTAACCAATGTCATCATCTTCTCTTGAAGTAATGTATCTAATGCTTTCACTGTAAACTCCTTAACTTGATTAATACTTCTGAGTCAACGACACCAGCTTTTCCACTTGGTATGCCGGTCCAATCCCCAAACATACTTGCAACTGATGCTCCACATATACTTCCTTGGATTAAAGCTTGCTCTGGATTTAAGCCACTTAGTAATCCAGCAATTGTGCCGCCAGTAAAGGCATCCCCTGAGCCGACTGGATCAACTGAGATAACTTTGGGCGGGGTTAATTCGGCATACTCTCCGTTTATTGAATACCTTAAAATTTGATCTGCTTTAGTCATCACCGCAATTTTACAGCCCCTTATATTTGCATCTGCTAAGACTTTTTTAACATCACTAAATCCAAAGATTGCCTGGTACTCATCCTCACCACCTATTAATAATTCAATGTCAGAAGCTAGTGGCTCTAACACAACTTTAGCCTCACTCTCACTCCATAATTTTCGCCTTAAATTTAAATCAAAACTAGATTTAACGCCCAGAGCTCTTGCTTTATCCAACGCCACTTTCACAGTATCTGCACCAGTTTTTGAAATAGCACAGGTTATGCCAGTTGTGTGAAGCCAGTTAGTAGAGGATATATAGGAATCTAGAATATCGGTTGGTTCAATTGTTGAGGCGGCAGAGCCTTTTCTTAAATAACTTATCTCAACTGGTTCTGTCCTGCCTGGATTTCTTACCATTGCCGCTGAAAATGAGGATACTCTTTTAACGAGCGACACATCAACACCTTCAGATTCAATATCCTTAATCATTACTGAACCTAATTGATCGGTGCCAAATCTAGAGAAGAATTGTGATTTTAAGCCTAATCTTGAAACTGCTACCGCAACATTTGCTTCAGCTCCGGCGGTAACTCTTTGGTAATTATTAGCACTCATAACCGATTCGGTATCGGTAGAGATAAAAACTGAAAGTACTTCGCCGAATGTGAATAAATCTGACTTCAACTAAGCACCAAATGTATTTGTCTTTTTGCCAATTACTCCAGGGGTTGCAATAAAAATAAATCCAGCTTGGGGATACTCTGTTAGATCCATTGACTCACCAGGATTTCCCACAGCTGATGTAATAATTAATTGATCTAATTTCTCACCAGCAAAACAACAGGAGGTAATCTTCTGAGTTGGTAGCTTAATCTCAGCTAATTGCTTACCGGTTTTGCCATCAAAACAACGAACGGCAGATCCGAGCCAAAATGCTACCCAGATATTGTCATCAGCATCAGCACACATACCATCTGGAAATCCCATGCCCTCATTGATTTGCACCAAGGTTCTGCGATTTGAAATGTTGCCATTATCGTAATCAAAAACCTCAACCTTCATAGTTAAGGTATCGATGTAATACATTTTGGTTAAATCTTTATTCCAATCCAAACCATTTGAGATTCCAACATCACCAAACAAGCGCTTTAATGTTTGGCCATCCTTACTAAGACGATAGAAAGCACCTTCATTGCTCTGATTTTCATAGGCCATCGAACCTAAAAATAAATAGCCATCTGGTGAAACCTTTGCATCATTCCATCGCAATTTATGTTTATCTGGATAGCCATCGGCATCTTGCCGAGTGGCAAGCCTAGTTAATTTGCCATCAATATCTCTTAATACCGGTCCATTAGCAGTTCCTAATATGTCACCACCATTAGCGCGTGGAATTTGGAAACCAACTGCTTCATCAGTTGAGTACTCACCTATAACTCCAGTAGATAAATTCTTAGATCTAATAAGTTGACCATAGATATCACACCATTGAATTTGGTTATTTCCAGTACCAGTTGCAGTTGGACCCTCACCTAATTGATTACGCCGGGAATCAAAAACCTCAACCGCTATTGACATAACTAACCCTTAAGGGAGCCAGAGAGCAATCCTCGAAGGAAGTATCGACCTAGGAAGATATAAACAATTAAGGTTGGTAGCGAAACAATTAATGAAGCGGTCATGTTAACACCGTAATAAACTTGGTTTGAGGAGCCAGTTATAAAGTTAAGTGCTGTGGTTGCTACCGATAACTTAGGAGATCCACCTGTTAAAAAGATCGCAAAGAGGAAATCATTCCAGGCTGAGGTAAATTGCCAAATTAACACCACCACAAAGGCTGGCACCGATAGGGGCAAGATGATTGAACGGTAGGTGCGAACCATTGATGCCTTATCGACTCGCGCAGCTTCTATCAGTTCATTAGGGATTGCCTCATAGTAGTTTCGGAAAATTAGGGTACAAATTGGAATTCCATAAATTATGTGCGCTAAAACTAAAACATAAATAGATTTATTTATCTCAAGTGTTGTAGCAATTCTAACTAGCGGAATCATAATCGCCTGATACGGGATAAACATTCCAAATAGAAATAATGTGAAAATTAAGTTAGAGCCCCGAAACTTCCACTTAGCAAAAACATAACCATTGATCGATCCAATAATTGCTGAAATTATTGAAGCTTGAATTACAAAGAATAGAGTTCTAGTCATCGAGTCAGAGATAGATTGTGGGAAGTAATCCGTACCGCTCCAAGCAACTGACCAAGCTGAGAAATCTAACTTCTCTGGCAATTTAAATGCATTTGTTAGGTAAACATTTTTCACGCCCTTTAGTGAGTTAATTACCATCACATAAATCGGCATAACCACTAGGAACCAGATAAAAGTAAGTGAGATGTAGCGGAAGATTAACCAGAACCGCTCTTTACCATTTAGTTTGCGCTTTTTATTGCGCACATCTGACTTTGTGGTGATTAAGTCGACTAAGTCTTTACTCATCAGCGGTAAGCCTGTTGTTTGTTGTTATAACGAAGGTAGGGCACAACCACAACCGCAATCATTATCAAAAGCACGATTGCAATTGAGGTTCCTTTTGCATAATCACGTTTATCAAAGGTTGCCTCCCACATAT
>DAOROF010000053.1:0-5327 GCA_035441405.1 Candidatus Nanopelagicus sp. | reverse complement strand
AGCGAGGACCCACCATAAGAAATAAATGGCAATGTAACTCCAATTACTGGAATCAGTGATGTAGCCGAACCAATATTGATAGCAACTTGCGCGATAAACCAACATGCGATTGCAGCCGTGGCGTAGCGTGAAAAGTTATCTTTCGTTTTCAATGCAACTCTTACTATGGCGAATATAAGTGCTGAATAAAGTCCTAAAACCAATAACGAACCAAGCAAGCCTAGCTCTTCACCGATTACCGAAAATATAAAGTCTGTATGAGCTTCAGCCAAATTAGCCCACTTTTGTTTACTAGCTCCTAAGCCACTACCCCATAGACCACCACTTGCTAATCCCATAATGCTATGAGCTGGTTGCCAGCCAGAAAATTTGTAATACCTCTCGTCAAATGGATCAAAAAGAGCAGCAAATCGATCCATTCGATAAGCGCTACTGAAAACAAATGCACTACTAATAACAATTCCAACAACAAATACTGACAGAAATAGTCTCAAAGGTGCTCCAGCTATAAATAGAATACCGATGAATATCAATAGAATTAACAAAGCCGTACCTAAATCTTTCTGAAGTAAAATAATTGATGAGATTACAGCTATTGCAGGTAGTAGGACTAAGAGGCTTTTATTACCATCCCGATTTAAGTCAATATTTTTAAGCTGATAGGCACACCAAAGAATTAGACCGAGCTTTGCAAATTCAGATGGTTGTAAAGTAAAACCCCAGAATTCAATCCAGTTTCTATTTCCTTTAACATCCTTGCCAAGAAAAGAAACAAAGGGCAATAAAAGAGTAAGAATTGAAACTGTAAGTGAAATTCTTGCAATCCTAAGCCAAACCGTGCCTCGAACTTTATAGGCCCAATATGCTGCTGCGGTGCCAATAATCAAAAAGAAGAATTGACGTATGAAAATAGAGTATGAGTTACCATTTTCCTGCAATGACGTAACTGTCGAAGCAGATAAAACCATGGTTAGACCAAGAGCTGCTAGAAATACTGTACTCCAGAGGATCAAATAGAAAGGCAGTTCTGGTCGCGCAAAAATTTTAGAGTATCTACTGTTTTCAAGGCTCTGCTTCATTTAGCTAACTCCCGAACAGCCGCTGAAAACAATTCTCCTCTTTCCACATATGAAACAAACTGGTCCATAGATGCGCAGGCAGGAGCAAGTAAAACCGTGTCTCCGGGTACTGCAATGCTCTTTGCATGACTTACTACTTCCAACATTAATTGTTTTGAATTAGTACTTTTTTCAAATTTCTTTATTGGTACGCTCTTTGAGAGTTTTACAAAAGTATCAGCAATCAATTCTTTATCTTCACCGATTAGTAAAACAGACTTAATTCTATTTGAACATCTTTGAACTAATTCATCCATACTTGCTCCCTTGGCAAGTCCACCAGCTATCCATATGATGTTGAAATTTGAAAGTAGGGATGCAATTGCTGCATGAGGATTAGTTGCTTTTGAATCGTCGATCCACTTAATATCATTTTCCTCAAGTACTAACTCCATGCGATGGTGGTCTGGGGTGAACTTACTTAAACCTGTTTTAATATCTTTATGATCAATTCCAATGGCTAAAGCAAGGGCTGCTGCTGCAAGTGCGTTGGATACATTGTGGGGCACTGATGGTTTCACATCACCTAACTCAGCAATCTCGTGCGCATGATCTTTTGAGCCAGCAAAAGCCCGATCAACTAGTAAGTCCTCGACCAGACCTAACTCACCTTTACTAGGTGTCGCCAGTGAAAACCAAATGACCTCTTGATTTTTTAACTTTGTAGCCAATATAGGATCACTCTTATTTGCAATTACTACCTTTGAATGAGTTACGAGCTTTAGCTTTGCTGCAATATATTTTTCATAAGTTCTGTGCCAGTCAATATGGTCCTCAGATATGTTGAGTAAAGCTATCGCCTCAAACTTTGCAGTATTACTCCACTCAATTTGAAAAGATGAAAGTTCTAGCGCTAAGTAATCGAAAGGCTCTTGCCGGCACACCGTTTCAATTACAGTTTCACCAACATTGCCGCAAGCTTTACCCTTTATGTTGGCAGAGTTAAAAATAGATTCAACCATCTTTATTGTTGTGGTCTTGCCATTAGTACCTGTTAGTGCGATCCATTTCTGATTTGGAGCTAAGACATTCTTTACCTCCCAGGCAAAATCAATCTCACTAATTATTTGTGCTCCACTTATGCGAAGATCTTTTATGATTTGATGGTCTAACCGCCATCCCGGAGAAACAACTGCTAGATCAATTTCGTCGGGAATTGTATTAACCACACCACTTTGGCTACTTTTTTTCTCATCAAAAACAACCACATTAGCGCCAAAGTGACTTAATGCCTTCTGGACGGCCATTCCAGTTATACCGGCACCAATAACAAGACATTTCTTATCTTTTAACTTTTCAATAAAATTCATGCTACAGAGCTACCCACTGCGCATAAAACAAACCAAGTCCGGCAGCTACACCAAGGCTTGCAATAATCCAAAACCTAATAACAATAGTTACTTCGCCCCAGCCCATTAATTCAAAATGATGCTGGAGTGGTGCCATTTTAAAAACTCGTTTTCCTCCAGATATTTTAAAATATAAAACTTGAATTATTACCGATGAAGTTATAAGAACAAAAATGAACCCTAATACTGCAAGTAATAATTGAGTTCGCAATGTGATCGCAATACCGGCTAGTGCGCCACCTAGTGCTAAAGAACCAACATCACCCATAAATATTTTTGCAGGAGATGCATTCCACCATAAGAATCCACCACATGCACCAGCAAACGCAGCAGCCAAAACAGCTAAATCAAGTGGATCTCTGACAGCGTAACATTTTACTCCTGGTGAAATAGCACAGCTTTGTCCAAACTCCCAAACTCCTATCAAGATAAATGAGGTAAACACCATTACGGCAGCGCCAGTTGCTAGACCATCTAATCCATCAGTTAAGTTAACGCCATTACTAGTTCCTAAAACCATAACTATTACCCAAAGTATTACTACTGCTAATGCAAGCCTGATTGAAGTGTCTCTTACAGTAGATAAATAACTTGAAATAGGCGTTAGTCCAGTTTCATCAGGAAATTGCAAGCCCGCGTATCCGAAAGCACCAGCAACTACGGCCTGACCCAACAATTTTTGTTTTGCATTTAATCCAAGAGATCTCTGCTTCGCGACCTTTAACCAATCATCAATGAATCCAACAATTCCTAGACCAACTACCAGTCCAATCACTAACAGTGCAGAGGTTGTGGTTGCAATTCCAGTGATTAAATGACTTACAAAGTATCCAACTAGCATGGCGGCAATTAATGCCAACCCACCCATGGTCGGCGTACCCCTTTTTACATGATGTGAAGTTGGGCCATCATCGCGAATGATTTGGCCATATCCTTTTTTAGCTAATAACCTAATAAGGCCAGGTGTGGCAAAAAAAGCAAAGATGGCTGAAATTCCACCCGAAAGTAGTATTCCTCTCACAGTTGCTCTCCATTCCATCTTAAGTTTACCGCTTGGGCTAATTCTTCAAATTTTTCCGACCTTGAAGCTTTTAATAAAACAACATCCCCCACTGAAAAGTTATCGACTAACTCTAAAACAGCATCTGCATCCGAGCAGTTATGAAAGAGCATATGTTTAGCACTTTTTTGGTCTCCCGCTAGCTTATATAGATCAGTACCCACACTCACTAAATGATCTACGCCTAAATCAATGCAATATTTAACAATCTCTTCATGTGCTGAAATTTCAATTGATCCTAACTCATGCATCTTTCCTAGAATTGCCCATGAAGATCCACCGCTTTCTTGGCTTAGTAAGATCAGGGTTTTTATAGCAGCTTTCATACTTTCTGGATTAGCATTGTAATAGTCATTAATAAATTGAATGCCCTTAGTCTCAGTAACTTCCATACGCCATTTACTACTAAGTTTTGCCACTG
Organism: Candidatus Nanopelagicus sp.; assembly: GCA_035441405.1. Lineage (GTDB taxonomy): Bacteria > Actinomycetota > Actinomycetes > Nanopelagicales > Nanopelagicaceae > Nanopelagicus. The sequence continues at coordinate 1,379 of DAOROF010000053.1, read as the reverse complement.
TCAGTCCAGTAGCAATATTTTCATTAGATACTTTAAGAGCATAAGCTGCAGCAGAGGCCGCTAGAGCATTTGGAATTTGTTGCTCCCCGATAACTTGAAGTGAAACTGAATTTCTGCCGCTTGGAGTAACTAAATCAAAGTGTGCATACCCACCATGTATTTCTACATCAGCAGCTCTAATTTCTTGCTGCTCACCAAAAGAAATCTTTTCTATGGACATACCATCAGCCATTTTTGGTGTCCATGAATCGTAGCTTCCTAAAACTGCAATTGCGCTGCTGCCCAAACCAGCTATTAGCTCACCTTTTGTTTTCGCTATTTTTTCTACAGATCCGAACTCGCCAATATGCGCTGTACCAACTACCAAAACTACACCCACATCTGGCTCTGCGATCTTAGTTAATTTTAGAATATCACCTTCGTGCCGAGCTCCCATTTCTAAAATGCAATACTTGGTATTTTTGCTACATCTTAAGATCGTCAGTGGTACTCCAATTTCAGTATTGAAGTTTCCTTCAGTTGCTACCGTTTCTCCTAATTGTTTTAAAATTGAGTATAAAAACTCTTTTGTCGTTGTTTTGCCTTGAGAACCAGTTATACCAACAACTTTCAGTCCTTGAATATTGTTTCGCACGTAATTAGCCATCGATAGCAGCGCCTGACCAACATCCTTTACTAATACCGATGGTGCATCGACGCTTTTTGAAACAATTGCGAATGCTGATCCATTTTTAATTGCTTCAGGAACAAAATCATGTCCATCAGCTTGAGTGCCTTTAAAGGCAACAAAAAATGTACCATTCGTTGCTAACTTTGAATTAATAATAGGTAGTTGATCTACAACAAACTCTTCTGGGATGTTACTTAGCTTTCCATCAACGATTTCGGCCAACTTCTTGGCTGAGATACTAATCATCGGCTGCTCATCTGCTTGATCGCATTAGCTAACTCAATTCGATCATCAAATGGATAGATGGTTCCGCTAATCTCCTGACCTATTTCATGGCCCTTCCCAAGAACAATTACGCAATCGCCAGCTTTAGCTTGCTGACAGGCAAATACAATGGCTTCTTTTCGATCACTGATTACCGAACCCTTAGCTGCTACATCTAAACCATGTGTCATTTCTTCAAGAATTTGCTCCACGGATTCACCTCGTGGGTTATCGCTAGTAAATATTGGCAGATCACTTTCATTAAATAATGCAGCGCCCATTAACGGTCTCTTAGACTTATCTCTTTGACCACCACAACCTAAAACCGATATTACTTTACCGGTAGTAAAACTCTTTACAGTTTTCAAAACCCGCTCAACTGCATCTGGTGTATGAGCATAATCTACTAGAGCGGTAAATTCTTGCCCCAGAGAGATTTCTTCAA
>DAOROF010000052.1:0-5397 GCA_035441405.1 Candidatus Nanopelagicus sp. | reverse complement strand
GTTTGGCAGAGTGAGCCAAATATAAAGCTTTCTAAATTAAAAAAGATTAAGTGCCCAGTTTTAGTATTAGCTGGCGATGATGAGCCATTTACCAGCCAAATGACCTGGCAGATGTATGAGGCGCTTCCTAATGGCAGATTGGCAGTTATCCCAGGAGCAAGCCATAACTTAGTAAATGAAAAGACAAAGTTAATGCAGGAGATTATTAAGGATTTTTATAAATCTTTAGATTTTCCAATTACTAAGATGCCTAATCGAAGGGCAAAACAACAAGCAAAGATATTAAGAAACTCTTAACTCACCTGGGGCACCCTTTGGCACAAATGGCTTGAGTGGAAATACCGCTGCCACCTTTTTATAAGGTGAGTTTTGCGCCGGGCGCTCATCTTTCTCACCCTTATTTGGCCACATCGAAAATGCCCGCTCTGCTTGGGCGGTAATAGTTAGGGATGGATTTACTCCCAGATTTGCCGTCACTGAGGCGCCATCAACAATATGAAGTGTTGGGTAGTTATAAACCCGATGGTATGGATCGATCACACCGGTTTGAATTGATTCACCAATTACACAACCACCAACAAAGTGGGCGGTAAATGGGGCGTTAACTAAATCGCCAATGTGGCCACCGGCAATACCGCCATTGTTTTCAGCGATTCTTCTTGCCACCTCATTAGCTGCTGGAATATATGTGGCATTGGGAGTGATTGAATCATTTTTTGAGGTTAATCTAAAACCAAATAGGCCGCGCTTGCTACTGACTGAGATAGCTGAGTCCACATTTTGCATTATTAATGCCACAACTGTTCGCTCACTCCACTGCCTAACATCTAATATTTTAAGTAGCAGTGATGGTTTTGTTACTACCTGCCGCAACCATTGCTTTCTGCGATCTCTAATTTTTTCACCATCTGTCATTACTGTCTGTAGTAATCCCATAAAGTTTGAACCTTTGCCATATCTAACTGGTTCAACATGTGTGTGATCATCTGGGAAAAAGGAGGAGGTAATTGCACTTCCCTTACTAAAATCAGTGCCACCCTTAGGCATAATCGAGCCAGTTAAGGCCTCAGAGTTTGTTCTAGATAATTTACCTAGGTAATCTGAAATCTTAGGGAGCACGCCAGTTGACTTCATCTTATGTAATAACTTTTGGGTGTTATATGTGCCAGCTGCTACGACCACATTGGCAGCGGTAAATTTTCGTTTTTTCCCAAACCAAGCTGAGCTCTTGCGCGCAGTAACAACCCAACTGCCATCTGCTAATTGTTCAATCTTGGTCACTGTGTGCTCAGGGAAAACCTTTGCGCCAGCAGACTCTGCTAGCCCTAAGTAATTTTTTGGCAGAGTATTTTTGGCATTATGCCGGCAGCCAGTCATGCATGCACCACATTGCAAACAACCACTTCGATCTGGGCCAACACCACCAAAAAATGGATCCTTAGATTTAACTCCAACCCCATCACCAAAGTAAACCCCAAGCGGGGCTAACTTAAATGTATGTCCGACTCCCATTTGATCTGCCACCTGCTTCATTGCTTTATCGGAGGCGGAAAAGTATGGATTTTGCGCAACTCCTAACATTCTAGATGCCTGGTCATACCAAGGAGATAACTCCTGATCCCAATTAGTAATATCTCGCCACTGTTTATCTTCAAAGTATGAGGCCGGTGGTTTATATAAGGTGTTTGCATAAACTAATGAGCCACCGCCGACACCTGCGCCAGCTAAAACTAAAACATCTGGCAGCACATGAATTCGCTGAATCCCGTTAAGTCCAAGGCGGGGCATAAATAAAAATTTGCGCAATCGCCAAGAGGTCTTAGGAAAATCCTTATCATTAAATCTTTTGCCAGCCTCTAAGATGGCAACTTTATAATTTTTTTCAGTTAAGCGAAGTGCGGCCACTGAGCCGCCAAAGCCAGAGCCGATTACTACGACATCAAAGTCTCTAGTAGCCATAACAAAACTCTACTTTGATTGATGTGGAAAGAGTAGAAGATAAATCTGGAGCCCCCCGTCAGGATTGAACTGACGACCTGCCGCTTACAAGGCGGCTGCTCTACCACTGAGCTAGAGAGGCGTGTTGCGGGCGTAATTATGCCATGAATAAATCACCACACATCCCGCAGCAAATTTAGCAAGTAAATCATGTAGGTTGCCCGTATGCGCCTTGGTGTATTAGATGTGGGCTCAAATACCGTCCACCTGCAAGTAGTTGATACCTCACCTGGGGCAAGACCAAATCCAACCTTTAATTACAAGGAAGAGTTAAAACTTACGCAATACATCCAAGAGAATAATCAAATCTCAGATGAAGGGGTAGAAAAGTTAAGGGCTTGCATAAATCGCGCGATTCAACAATCTGCCTCAGTGCAGACTCAAGAGTTACTACCCTTTGCCACATCTGCATTACGTGAGGCAGTAAATGGTGAAGAGATTATAAGTAAAATTAATAAGGATTTTCATATTGATCTACAGGTTTTAAGTGGTGAAGAGGAGGCGAAGTTAACCTTCTTAGCAGCTCGCAGATGGTTTGGTTGGTCTAGTGGCAGATTGCTAGTAATTGATATTGGTGGTGGATCCTTAGAGATGGCAGCCGGGGTGGATGAATCACCGGAGATTGCCACCTCACTTCCGCTAGGTGCTGCCAGATTGACTAAAGATTTTTTAGTAGGTGATCCATACACAGATAAAAGTATTAGAGCTCTTCGAGATCATATTGAAAATAAATTAGAGCAAATTCTGCCCACCCTAGTTAAACACCAAGATTCAGATCGTGCGATTGCAACTAGTAAAACTTTGCGAACCTTAGCTAGATTAGCTGGTGATTGGTTTGATGGAAATGGCAAAAATATTAAAGTTGATGCCATTAGAAAAATCTCTTCTAAGTTATCTGAGATGAACACTGATGAGCGAGCAAAACTACCTGGTGTTTCTGAAAATAGAGCCTCGCAAATTGTGGCCGGTGCCTTTGTGGCAGAGAGTGTGATGCGAAATTTAGATTTAGCTGAGTTAGAGGTTTGCCCATGGGCCTTACGAGAGGGTGTAGTTTTAAAGTGGATGGATTGGATGGAGGCGTAAAACTTTACGCTTTTGGCGCATCAAGCCGATCTACTTGAATAATCTCTTTACCATTTCGGTGAATTACCCAACTATCAGCTGGCTGCAATTTCTCATCATCAGTCTCTACCTCTGCTTTTTTGGTCAACTTATTAAATAATTTTGGCAAAATTGGGTTATGACTACAAATCAAAATGCTTTTATCGGCTTTGATTAACTCCTTGCAATAATCAAATGCTTTCTCTTTATCTTTTTTATATGCACTCTCACTTAATTTACCGCTAACTTCGAGGGTAATATTTAGTTTTCTAGCTAATGCATTTACGGTGTCAAAACAGCGAATAGCATCGGAGGAGTGGATCTGCTCTAATTTATAAACTTCATATATCGGAACTAATCGATCTGCCTGGTAACTACCGAGAGAATCAAGGGGTCGATCATCATCCTCGCCTTGCCACTCATCCCTTGTTATTGCTTTTGCATGGCGCAGCAGAATAAATGGTTTAGTATCTAAATCAAGTTTAGAAAACTTACTTAAAATCTCTCTATCAGAATCTAAAGTTAATATCTTTTTAGCACTTTTTAAGGAGTGCCACTCTAATTTATCAACCTCACTATTTGGCGTAAATGGATATGCTGTTATTACCTTAGCGGACCAAAAGTAAACTCGCTTTGGACCATCAATAGTTTCATACTCAACATCACCCAAGTAAGGACCAAATTGAGTTTCTAAATTACTCTCTTCTAATACCTCACGGTGTGCGCAAGCAATTACTGCTTCGCCGATATCTGCTTTTCCCTTTGGAAAACTCCAATCATCATATTTTGGACGGTGAATAACAACGACTTCTACTTGACCTGATTCACTTTTGCGCCAAACCACTGCGCCAGCTGCAATTATTGTTTTACTCACACCTGCTCCTTATAAGCATTAATCATTAGGGTGTGAAGATCTGTTAGCGGCTCACCTTCAGATGTTTGGCTAACTCGCTGCCAAGTGCCATCTGGCTTTAAAAACCAACTGGCAATCTGTGGATCTAAGTACTGATTAAAAATTCTAATCAACTCTTGCTTATGAGAGATGTCAACAATTTGGACCAGGGACTCAACTCTTCGATTTAGATTTCGATCCATCAGATCCGCACTTCCGATATAAATCTCATCATCCCCGCCATTTGCAAAGTGAAATATTCGAGAGTGCTCTAAAAATCTTCCTAAAATAGATTTAACCCTTATATTTTCAGAAAGCCCTTCAATTCCAGGGCGAATGGCACAGATGCCACGCACCACTAGATCTACCTCTACCCCAGCCATTGAGGCCAGATACAGCGCCTCCACAAACTGCTCATCTAATAATGAGTTTAGTTTTAATCTAATAAAGGCAGGTTTGTTTTGTTTTTTATTCTCAATCTCGCGATCAATTTTGGCTAGCAACTCAGGGCGAATACTTCTTGGGGCAACTAGTAATCGGTTGTAAGAGGCTTGGGGTGCAAAGCCAGATAATTGATTAAACAATTTATTTAAGTCCTCACCTAATTTCTCATCCGCACTTAAAATTCCTAAATCTTCATACATTCTGGCGGTCTTTGGATTGTAATTTCCAGTTCCAACATGGCAATAGCGCCTGACCTTATCTGCCTCCTCCCTTACGATTAACGATAACTTGGCATGAGTTTTAAAGCCCACTAAGCCATAGACCACATGCACACCAACATCCTCTAATTTTCTTGCCCATCTAACATTTGCTTGTTCATCAAAGCGAGCTCGAATCTCAATTACCGCCAGCACCTGCTTGCCCGCCTCAGCAGCTTCAATTAATGCATCCACAATTGGTGAATCACCAGAGGTTCGATACAAAGTCTGCTTTATAGCTAATACATGTGGATCAGTTGCAGCTGCCTCTAAAAATCTAACCACGGAGGAGTTGAAAGAGTCATAAGGATGGTGCAATAAAATCTCACCTTTTTTAATAGCTGAAAAAAACTCTTCATTAGATTCAAGATCAATATCTCGAAGTGGTTTTGCGATCTGATTTTTAAATGGACGAAACTTAAGCTCGGGCCGATCTAAATCAGCAATTTTATTTAAGCCAGTTAAATCTAATGGCTCTTGGTATCGCGAGATATCACCTTCGCGGATTGATAATTCAGATTTTAATCTATCGACCAAATCAGCTTTGATATCACTTGCCACCTCTAATCTAACTGGGGGACCAAATTTTCTTCTTAATAACTCCTGCTCCATAGATTCTAAAAGATCTTCCGATTCCTCCTCCTCTAACTCTAAATCTGCATTTCTGGTAATTCTAAATGTGTAGTAATCCTCAATCTCCATCCC
>DAOROF010000051.1:0-5440 GCA_035441405.1 Candidatus Nanopelagicus sp. | reverse complement strand
CTGGATCAGCAGCAATCCCCTCTTTGGCATATCGCATTAGTGCACTACCTGATGCATATTGTTCGATACAACCTATTGCCCCACAGCCACACAAAATTCCCTCACTTTGAACCTTCATGTGGCCAAACTCAGCACCGATGCCAAAAGCTCCGCGATATAACTTGCCATCGACCACAAAGCCACCACCCATGCCAGTGCCAATAATAAAAAACATAACTGGATTAAAACCTTTAGCAGCTCCAAATTTATACTCAGCCCACATTGCAGCGTTAGCATCATTTTCAACAACTACTGGCAGTGAAAAATCTCGCTCTAAGCGCTCTCCTAGGTTTACAAAATTCCAGTTTGAAATATTTGGAGCAGAGATCACAGTTCTGCGATCTGCAGAAATTAAAGCAGCGCAGCTAATTCCAATTCCGGATACTTCAGATTTACCGTTTAACTCTCTAATAACCTCACATATTTGTAGGTAGAGCTCATCACCACCTGCTTTAGGCGTATCTCGTCTAGTAGCGGACAAGATATTTCCTGAACTATCAACTAGCCCACCAAGAATCTTGGTGCCACCGATATCAATACCAATTGTTATAGCTGAGCTGGGAATTTGATTGCTCAAATTAATTTTCCAGTTTTTCCTTTAACTGCTTTAAAGCCAGGTCAATGGTTGCTTTTTCTGCCTTAGTGCGCATCATCTCAGGCACTGGCATTGAAAGTGCTACTGTCATTTCAAAAGTAACTTCAGTTTCATCGCCATTATCTTTAATTATGTAAGCCCCGCTCATTTCCGTTAACAAATCTGCATCCTCTAATGAGAAATCAACTCGATCTGGAAAGCCTGACCAATCGTAATTTAATGTTGGTTTGTCCTTCAGGGCGCCGGCATCAACGCTGAGTTTTACCTGAGTGGCCCGACCATCAGCATCGCTTGCCAAAACTGTTGCTGATTTAAATGAGCTAGACCAGCTTGGGTAATTTGCGATATCAAATAACACCGCTCTTACCTCATCGACAGAAGCGGATATAGAAACGGTTGAACTAGTTGGATTAGACATGGCGCTAGGTTACCCTGAAGTAACCCAGTTACTAAACACCAGTAAAAAGATGGGTTGGACTCTAGCAAAATACGCCCCCCTGCCAGTAGCGTGTGGGCATGAATCAGATAACTATTCCAGCATTAGTTCCACCCGCGACCACTGGCAACCTAACTAATCTAATTGCCGATCGAGCTCTTATGGAGCCACAACGTATTTTGGTATCCCGTCCAATTGGTAATGGCTGGCAGCCGGTAACTGCCAAAGATTATGAAGAGGAAATTAAATCTGTTGCTAAAGGTTTAATTGCCTCTGGGATCAAATTTGGTGACCGCGTTGCCATTATGGCGAAGACTCGTTATGAGTGGACAGTTTTAGATTTTGCAATCTGGTATGCCGGAGCAGTTCCTGTTCCTATTTATGAAACATCAAGTGCTGAGCAAGTTGAGTGGATTCTTACCGACTCAGGAGCGGTCGCCATAATTGTGGAGACACCAGCATTGGCAGAGTTAGTTCAACCAGTTATGCCATCGACCTGTAAAAATATTTGGAATATTACCTATAACGCACTTGCCACCTTAGCTCACGAAGGAAAAAACGTAAGTGAAGAAGAGATAAATAAACGTAGAGCAGATTTGAAGCCAGAAACTCTTGCGACATTAATTTACACATCCGGTACAACTGGAAAGCCAAAAGGCGTACAACTTACTCATGGAAACTTTCTTTCTGAGTGTGGAAATGTTGTAAATGGTGCCAGTGATCTATTCCTAAAATCAGGTGGATCAACCCTTCTTTTCTTACCAGTAGCCCACGTTTTTGGCAGAATGGTTCAGATCGGTTCTATTACTGCTGGGCTTCACCTTGGTCATTGCAGTGATCTACTAAAGTTGCCAGCAGATCTTGCTTCATTCAAACCAACATTCGTCTTAGCTGTACCTAGAATATTTGAAAAAATTTATAACGGTGCCGAAGCAAAAGCTCAAGCAGCGGGTAAGGGAAAGATATTTCATAAAGCTGCTGAAGTGGCAATTGAATACAGTAAATCTCTAGACAGTAAAAAGATTTCACCACTTCTTAAATTACAGCACGCGCTATTTGATAAATTAGTTTATTCAAAGATTCGCACTGGCTTAGGTGGTCGAGTGGAGGCTGCAATATCAGGAGGCGCTCCCCTTGGTGCCAGATTGGGCCATTTCTACCGTGGCGCTGGCGTAAGAGTTCTAGAAGGTTATGGTTTAACAGAAACTACCGCTGGTGCAACTTTGAATTTAACCAAGTCACATAAGGTCGGTTCAGTTGGTAAGCCAATTCCTGGTACCACAATAAAGATTGCAGATGATGGTGAAGTTTTAATTAAAGGTGCGATCGTGATGAATGGCTACTGGCAAAATGACGCAGCTAATGCCGAAGTCTTCACCTCAGATGGTTACTTTAGATCAGGAGATCTTGGACAGTTAGATGAAGAGGGTTACTTATCAATAACTGGCCGTAAGAAAGAATTGATTGTTACCGCAGGTGGTAAAAATGTGGCACCAGCTGTTCTTGAAGATCGCTTGCGCTCACATCCACTGATTAGCCAATGTATGGTGGTTGGCGATAACAAACCATTTATCGCAGCTCTAATTACCTTAGATCCAGATTCAATTAAGCCGTGGGCAGTTGCAAATAAAAAAGAGAGTGCATCCATTGCTGACTTAGCTAAGGATCCAACCTTAATTGATGTAATCCAGACGGCAGTTGATGAAACTAACAAGGCAGTCAGCCGTGCTGAATCAATTAGAAAATTTACTATTCTGCCAGTTGATTTCACCATTGCCGGCGGTCAATTAACTGCCAAGTTATCAGTCAAGCGACATGTTGTTTCGCAACAGTTTGCTCGCGAGATTGATGAACTCTTCGCCTAATACTGAGCGATCTCGACTTGCTCGAGAGCTTCATGATGGTTTGGCGCAAGAGCTTGCTGCAGTTGGATATCAGCTAGATCAAGTAGTAGGTGATCCCAGCCTGGACAATAACAATCGCCGGGTAATTAGGGAGATTCGCTCAACTCTTTCTGGTGTCATAAAGCAAGTTCGTGATGAAATATTTGAGCTGCGAAATGATTCAAGTAAATCTTCAACTCTTCAAATAAGTGAACAAGTTGGCTCAATTTTAGAAAACTCTAATATCGAATTAATCTTTACCGGCCAAATTCAATTGCGCTCCACCATTAAATTTGATGTACTGCGGTCGATTAGAGAGCTAGTTATTAATGCTAAGCGCCACTCTGGCTGTTCCCAAATCACTATCAACTTAGAGCCAGGTAAAATAACAATTATTGATAATGGATCAGGGGGTGCCAAGGGTAGAAATGGTAGTTATGGCCTAACTGGAGTAAGTGAGCGTATGCATTTAATTGGCGCTAAGATGAATATAGATTCAAATACTACTGGCACAAAAGTTGAAATCATATTAAGTTGATAAAGGTAGTTTTAGTTGATGATCACCCACTTATCAGAAAAGGATTGAGTCAAGCGCTAAATAAGGATGAGATAAGTGTCGTTGGTGAAGCCTCATCCCTAAGTGAAGGGGTGGCCCTGCTTAACTCAACTACTCCAGATATCTGCATCGTTGATTTAAATCTCGGATCAGCTAGTGGTATCGAATTAATCAAAGTAGGTTTGGTTCAAAATTCAAACTGTGCTTTTGTAGTTTTAACTATGGAGGATGATTTAGATACTCTCATAGCAGCTAAAGCGGCTGGTGCCCGGGCATACATTACTAAAGGCTCACCAATAGAGAATTTAATTGAGGTCGTAAAAACTGTGCTAACGGATCGGAAAGATTTCATAAAACTAGGTAGTTTTAAAGACGGTGCTAAGCGGAAAGATTTCGGCTTAACTGAGCGGGAATTAGAGGTGCTGCAACTGCTTTCCTCAGGTGCAACTGCATCAGCCATGGGAAGTATTCTGTTTTTATCTGAGGCAACAATTAAATCCCACCTGGCTGCGATTTATCGAAAGCTTGAAGCTGCCAATCGAGCACAGGCTGTGAGTATTGCTATCTCTGAAAAACTAATTCTTAAATAATAATTTATTAAATTTATCTGACCAGATGGATAATTGCCAATTATCAATTACCCAGCCTCTACCAGCCTGGCCCATTTGCTTTGCTCGCATTGGATCATCTAGTAATTTACAGATTGCATCTGCAATTTCATCTGAGCTAGTACCATCAACAATTAGACCAGTAACATCTTTAAGGACTGCATCTGGGGCGCCACCTGAATTACCAGCAATTACCGGCAGACCACATGCGCTTGCTTCTAGGTAAACAATACCTAGCCCTTCAACCTCTAATCCAAAAAATCGTGATCTCACTGGCATGGCAAATATTTCACCTAGGCTTATGTAATCTGGCAAATCATGGTGTGAAACCTTTCCAGTAAACGCAATACTGTTGGTAACACCTAATTGTCTAGCTGAGTTTTGTAACATATTTTTTATGGGGCCATCACCGACAAATAGTAAAACTGCATCTGGATATTTAAGTAATACCTTTGGTAGGGCCTCAATTAATTGATCTTGTCCCTTACGGTGTACTAGGCGTCCGACTGAAACTATTACTCTTCTTTGATCAAGTCGATGTTTAAGAATTAACTTCGGATTTTTAGGCCGTGGTGAAAAATAATCAGTATCTATGCCTGGTGCAATCTGAACAAATTTATCCTCGCTGTTATCTAATTTTATTAAAACACTCTTTGTATACTCCCCTAAATAGCCTAAGTAATCTACCTGTTTTACTATTTTTTGCATCAAGGATTTAAGGATAAAAATACGAGCCCACCACAACTCATGCCCATGAGTAAGTGCAATGATATGTTTTGCACCAGCAGCTCTTAATTTGCCTGACATCAGCGCTAATGGCGCAGCTGCTCCAAACCAAACTCGAGTTATTTGGTGTTGCTTTAAGATCTTGGCTGCTTTTGAATTAATCCGCGGTGTTGGCAGCAATATTTTGGCACGGTCTCGAATTACCTCAACTCCATGTTTTTCAAATAATTGTTTATCAAACTCAGCAGCACCCGGTTGGGAGGATGTATAAACTACTAATGAAGAGTTTGGTAATCCGGCGATTAGCCCAAGAATAAAGGTTTCAATTCCCCCAGCTCTTGGTCCGAGATCATTTGTAACTAATAAAACTTTTTCCAAGTTATAAACGGCGAGCCCCGATATAAGGTTTTCTACCCATATCCATGGTGGCAATCTTTACTCGACTACCAGATCTAGGAGCGTGCAACATTCGATTGGGTCCTAAGTAAATTGCCACATGAGAGATTGGTTTACCAAAAAATACTAAGTCACCGGCTTGTAATTGATTTCTCGGAATTGCTTTGCCATATCGATACTGTGCTCGTGATGAGTGTGGCA
>DAOROF010000050.1:0-5646 GCA_035441405.1 Candidatus Nanopelagicus sp. | reverse complement strand
AGTAATTTGTCATCACCACCTGCTTCATCACTCATTCGAAGCATGCCAATTGCTCTTACTGAGACCACACATCCTGGAAAGGTTGGCTCATCTAGCATTACTAATGCATCTAGTGGATCCCCATCTAGTGACAATGTGTTTTCGACAAATCCATAATCATATGGATACCTAGTTGATGTGAAGAGCATGCGATCTAATCTGATCTGACCAGTTTTATGGTCGATCTCATACTTATTTCTAGAGCCAGCTGGAATCTCAATTACCACATCAAAGATCATCGGTTTCATTTAACTCTCCTTGATTAAAGTAGGTATGGCTATGAAATAAATTTGTGGGGTGAGCGACGGGGCTCGAACCCGCGACATCCCGGACCACAACCGGGTGCTCTACCAGCTGAGCTACGCCCACCATGTTTTTCTCAACGCTAATGATACGGTAATAATCTCTACTTGTTTTTTATACCTTACTTATTCCTTACTTATTACCTCACTTATTACTTCCATTGCTGCAGGCTGGAGTGTAATTTAAGGGATAAATATTGCACTGCGGTAGTAATCTAGCTCTGCGATGGAGTCCCGAATATCACCTAAGGCTCGATGGTTTCCCGCCTTGGCCGGGGCGCTGAAGTAGGTTTTAGGGTGCCATCTTCTAGCTAACTCTTTAATGGTTGAGACATCGATGGTGCGATAGTGCAGATACTTATTTAATAGGGGTAGATCTCGGGCGATAAAGGCGCGATCGACATAGACTGAGTTTCCAGCCAGGGGAGATTTACCAGCGGCGGGGGCATACCTTTTTAGGTAGGCGATGATCAGTTCATCTGCCTTTGCCAAAGTGGTGCCATTTGGAATCTCATTTATTAAGCCAGATTTGGTATGCATATCTTTTACTACCTCTACCATTGAATCTAATTTTGCCTGCTCACATTTGATCACCAGATCCACACCCTCACCCAAGACATTTAATTGGGCATCGGTAACTAGCACTGCAATCTCAACTAGGGCGTCATTGTTGATATCTAGCCCAGTCATCTCACAATCTACCCAGATTAGGTGTGGCAGATCTTGGCTCATGGGGGTAAGCCTATGGGATCACCAGCTAAAGGTAAGTTCACCTGTCGTTCACCTTCTTTTTACGTAAAGTCCCCACAAATAATCACCCCGGCCTAGATTATTAGCCCATGTCGCAAACCCTGCTTGAGCCAAAAACAACGCCAACACCTAGGGTAATTACTACCGAACCAAGATTTACCGACAAAGTTTTCAGAGCAGTTGTCACCTCAGGTGGCATGGTCTCATTTGTATTACTGGGCTTAATTGGATTTTTTCTAATTTATAACGGCTTTGAAGCAATTAGAAATGCTGGTCTTGGATTTATAACTGGCTTTGATTGGGTGGATGCAATTCCAGAGGAGAACCAACCAGCTTCTTATGGAATTGGCGCAATGTTGTATGGAACTATTGTTACTGGAATTTTAGCAATGATTATGGGTGTGCCGGTAGCTGTCGGCACAGCTTTGTTTTTATCTTATTACGCACCGGAGTGGTTAAAAAAACCAATGGTTGTTGTAGTAGATGTAATGGCAGCAATTCCATCAATTGTTTATGGCCTTTGGGGATACTTTGTCTTAATGCCACATGCTGAGTACTGGGCAAAGTTAATTCATAAGTACTTTGGCTTTATTCCATTTTTTGATATGCCAGCGCCAGTATTTACTAGATCACCATTTATTGCTGGCATGGTACTTGCCATCATGATTACCCCAATTGTTACCGCAATTGCCCGGGAGGTATTTGCCCAAACACCGTTGGAGCGAATTCAAGCAGCTTACGCCTTAGGTGCTACTAAGTGGAGCATGATTAAAGCGGTGGTCTTTCCATATGGCAGAGGTGGGGTAATTGGCGGAGCGATGCTTGGCTTAGGTCGAGCCCTGGGTGAAACAGTCGCCGTTTACACCGTATTAAATCTAGTTTATGACATAAGAATTGAAGTTTTATTAAGTGCTGGTGGCAATGTGGCATCGATGATTGTAAATAAATTTGGCGAGGCAGATTTTGTTGAGTTGCAAGCTTTAATGGCAGCGGGCTTTGTGCTCTTTTTAGTAACGCTGATGGTTAATTTCCTAGCAAATACCATTATTAATAAGACGGCCCGGGAGTAAGAGCATGAGCCAAACTTTGATTGCAAAAACACCACAAAGGCCGTGGAAGCTAACCCCAAAGCAGCTGCTGCCAGATTTACTGGGTGCAATCTTTACCGTGGCGGCAACCTTTGCCATTGTGGCCTTATCCCCATTAAAAGGTAAATTAGGTTTTGCCTTAGTTTTAATCTTTATGGCAATTATTACCGCCACCACTATAAGTTGGATTGCTCAAGATCGAAAAGCTGCCACCAATGCCACCACAACAGTGTTGGTTTATATTGCAGCTGCCTTTGTAATTATTCCACTAGCCTCAGTTTTATTTGAGATTGTGCGACTGGGGGCAAATGCACTCTCCTTTGGCATGTTTACCACCGATATGTCACAAACTGCATCTGAGTCAGAGTTAAGTGAGGGTGGATTACTACACGCAGTAATTGGTACCGCTTATATCGTCACCTTTGCCACCATTCTTTCCACACCAATTGGCATCTTAACTGCGCTATATATTGTGGAGGTAAAGGGCAGACTTGCAGCCCCGGTGAGATTTTTCGTGCAAGCAATGAGTGGTGTGCCATCAATTGTGGCTGGGTTATTTATATTTGCAGTTTGGATGATTCAATTAGGAAACTCCTATAGCGCAATCGCTGGCGCCTTTGCTCTTACCGTCTTAATGATTCCAACGGTGGCTAGAACATCGGAGGAGGTATTAAAACTAATTCCACCTGATCTGCGTGAGGCAGGACTAGCACTTGGTGCCACCCAATGGCGCACCGTTGCGATGGTAATTATTCCAGCAGCTCGCAGTGGTTTAGTAACTGCAGTTATCTTAGGAATTGCCCGAGTTGTGGGTGAGACCGCTCCCTTACTACTAACTATTGGCGGGGCAGATGCAATTAACTTAAATCCAACTCAAGGAAATATGTCTGCCTTCCCATACCATGTTTGGAAAAACCTGTTAATTGGTAGTCCAAATGCGGTAAGCAGAGCATGGCAGGGTGTATTTGTATTAATGGTGCTAGTTCTAATCTTTTTTGCACTTGCTCGCTACCTAGGGGCGGCAAAAACTGGTAAGAGAAGAAGTGGAAAAAGATGAGTGATCACAATGATTCCCAAAACACTAATGATCGAAAGGCAGATATGAGTCAAATAACTGGCAAACAAGAGAGTGCAACTTCAAATCGGGAGCGCCTAGCTCAACCGGTTGCCACCCACTCACTATCTGAGGTGGCTAATGCTCGCACCGCCAAGGTCGGCACACCAACAGTTGGCTCAACTGGGCTGGAGGCAAAAAATATTCACGCCTGGTTTGGCAGCAAACATGTATTGGAGGATATCTCCTTAGATTTCTTCTCTGGCACCGTTACTGCCTTAATCGGCCCATCTGGTTGTGGTAAATCTACCTTTATTAGAATTTTAAATCGGATGCATGAGTTTATTCCAACTGCAGCACTTGCAGGCCAGGTAATTTTAGATGGTAAAGATGTTTATGAGCCAGGGGTGGATGTAACCAAGATTAGATTACGAGTTGGTATGGTATTTCAAAAACCAAATCCATTCCCATCTATGACCATCAAAGAGAATGTGCTCTCTGGTTTGAAGTTGGCACAGATTAAAATTGAAAATGCAGATGAGTTATTGGAAAGCTGCCTAAGAAGGGCAGGGCTTTGGAATGAGGTTAAAGATCGCCTAGATGAGTATGGCGGCGCGCTCTCTGGCGGGCAGCAACAACGTCTTTGTATTGCAAGATCTTTAGCGGTAAATCCACAGGTGCTATTAATGGATGAGCCATGTTCTGCACTAGATCCAGGATCAACCTTAAGAATTGAAGAGACTATTAGAGAGTTATCTGCCTCGATGAGTATTGTGATTGTGACTCACAATATGCAACAGGCGGCACGGGTTTCGGATTACACCGGCTTTTTCTTATCCGATGGTGGTCCAGGCCGGTTAATTGAGAGTGCAACTACTACTGAGATATTTACTAATCCAAAGGTGAAGCAAACTGAGGATTATGTCTCAGGAAGATTTGGTTAATTCTTAAGGATTTTCGCTTTAAGTTGTACACCTACTGTTAACTTAACTTACACACACTGTTTGCCTAACCCAACTTATTTGTTTGCCTAGCCTGACTACTTTTGCCTTACCAACCAAGGTATGTATAAGGAGACTTCATGAAGCTAGGAAAGAAAGTAGCGATAGTAGCTATCGCTGCATCTTCATTAATACTTTCATCATCCCCGGCATTTGCTGGCCAAATCAATGGCAGCGGTGCAACATTTGCTCAACCACTTATCGATGTTTGTAAGGTTGAGTTCACTAAAGACACCGGCCATACCGTTAACTACACAGCAGGTGGCTCTGGTAAGGGACGAACAGATTTTGCTAATAACTTAGTTGATTTTGCAGCCTCTGATGCTGTTTATACATCTGGCTTCCCAGCTCACCTAGAGTACGCACCAGTTTACGCAGCACCGATCGCTATTTTTTATAACCTACCAACAGTAAAAGAGCCAATCTACTTAAGAGCTTCAACTCTTGCCCAAATCTTCTCTGGCTACATTACAAATTGGAATGATAAGTTAATCGCTGCAGATAATGAGCGAGTAGTTAAAACAGTTACCTATCAAACAAAAAAGCAGACTGTTAAGGTAGGTGGCAAGAATGTAACTAAGACGGTTCCAGTACTTGATAAAAAAGGTAAGCCAATCGTTAAGAGCACCTCAGAGAAGACTGTAAATATTGATCTTCCAAACCAATTAATCACTGTTTACTACCGCACCGATTCCTCTGGTACCTCAGAGCAATTTGGTAAGTTCCTGCAAGGCGCAAATGCTGGTGCAAATGAAAGATTGTGGCCAAAGACTGCAAGTGGCACATTCTCTAACATGACACCAAACAACATCTCTACCTTCTTTAACTTCCAAGGTGCTAACGGCTCTGCCTTAGTAGCCGCTGGTGTTAAAGGTAAGGTTGGCGGAATTGGCTATGGCGAACTTAGCTGGGCAACCGATAACAAGTTAGCGGTTGCAAATATTGAAAATGCAGCTGGTGAGTTCACTGCACCATCTGCAGCTGGCACTTCAGCCTTCTTAGGTGGCGGAACAATTGCAGCCAATGGCAGCATTTCAACAGATTATAAGAAGCCAATTCCTGGTGCTTACTCAATTGGAACTGCTTCCTATGGCTTGGTATATCCAGAGTCTGCTAAGAAGGATCCAGAGAAACAAAAGATTGTTGCCGCTTGGCACACATATCTGCTGGAGCAATGTGCAAAGAAGTTCCCAGAAAAGGGTTATGCCCAAATTACTGGACCTTTGTATGACAAAGCAAAGTCACAGATAGCAAAGATTAAGTAACTAGCTACCTTAAAAACCCCCGCACCTGCCCTAGGGTGCGGGGGTTTTTAAGTTTTTTCAAGATAATATCCCCCTATGCAATTTTCATATAACTTATTTTTAGTTCTTCACCTTATCGGTATCTCAGGATTACTCGGCGGCTTACTT
>DAOROF010000049.1:0-5846 GCA_035441405.1 Candidatus Nanopelagicus sp. | reverse complement strand
CCACGCTATCGCCTAAGCGTTTCATTTGATCTAAAATCGCCCCACCAGATTCAGCTTTCCATTGCCAAACCTTTTCTACAAAAGCCTCTCGACCTAAATCATGGCGAGATATACCTTGCGCTGCTAATTGTTTTTCCACAACATTTTGAGTTGCAATGCCAGCGTGATCCATACCAGGCAACCAGAGTGCTTCAAATCCCTTCATTCGCTTCATCCGAATTAAAAGATCTTGAATTGTGTGATCTAGCGCGTGGCCAATATGTAAAGATCCGGTGACATTTGGTGGCGGAATAACAATGGTAAATGGTGGTTTCTTCGATTTAGCATCTGCTTTAAAGTAACCAGCATCCTGCCATTTTTTATAGAGCCGGCCTTCAATCTCGGCAGGTGAAAAGGTGGCTGCTAACTCTTTTTTATTATCACCACTCATAAGGGCTGATCTTAGGCGCTTTTTTCCTCAGAACTCTTATCGCCCTTAACTGCTCGCTTTGGACCACCAGCTGTGCGTGGCACATAAGTTGGTGCCTCTTCTTTTCTTACCACCGCTGGGGTAATAATTACTTTTTCAATATCTTTTCTGCTTGGCACTTCATACATCACCGCCAGCAATGTCTCCTCCATAATTGCGCGCAAACCTCTAGCGCCAGTACCCCGCTTAATTGCAAGATCGGCAACCACCTCAAGTGCCGCATGCGAGAACTCAAGTTCAACCTCATCTAAATCAAATAATTTTTGGTACTGCTTAACTAACGCATTCTTTGGTTCAGTCAAAATCTGCATCAGCGCTTTTTGATCTAAACTTTCAACGCTAGTCATAATTGGTAGGCGACCAATAAACTCTGGGATCATGCCAAATTTCAAAAGATCTTCCGGCATAACATCTCCAAAAATATCAGTCTTTACTGCATCATCAATAGTTTGTAATTTAGCGTTAAAGCCAACGCCAGCTTTGCCCTTTCGACTTTCAATAATTTTCTCAAGGCCAGCAAAAGCACCACCCACAATAAATAAAATATTTGTGGTATCAATTTGTAAAAACTCTTGATGTGGATGCTTTCGGCCCCCTTGTGGTGGCACAGATGCTGTGGTGCCTTCAAGAATTTTAAGGAGGGCTTGTTGCACTCCCTCACCAGAAACATCCCGAGTAATTGATGGGTTCTCAGCTTTTCTTGCTACCTTATCAATCTCATCAATATAAATAATTCCAGTCTCTGCCTTTTTAACATCAAAATCTGCTGCTTGAATTAACTTAAGCAAAATGTTTTCCACATCTTCACCAACATATCCAGCCTCAGTTAAGGCAGTGGCATCGGCAATTGCAAATGGCACATTAAGCATTCTGGCTAATGTTTGAGCCAGTAATGTCTTACCGCAACCAGTTGGACCTAAAATTAAAATATTGCTCTTAGATAATTCGATGCCATCATCTCGTCTGGTATCTCCAGATTGGACTCGCTTGTAATGGTTATAAACTGCCACCGATAATGATTTCTTTGCTTGATCTTGACCAATTACATACTGATCTAAGAACTCAAAAATTTCTTGTGGCTTTGGTAGCTCAGCTAAACCAAGGGAGCTAGTCTCATTTAATTCATCTAAAATAATTTCATTACATAGATCAATACATTCATCGCAAATGTAAACGCCAGGACCGGCAATTAATTTTTTAACCTGCTTTTGAGTTTTGCCACAGAAGGAACACTTAAGTAGGTCGCCGCTTTCACCAATCCGGGTACTCATCAAAACTACTCCAATTTCTATCGAGGAAGATAGATAAGGGTAGAACCTCCATGCAGGCTAATGAATATGAATTACCTCAGAATCTGTTCGCTTATAGGCGAATTGAACTTAGTGTGTGCCCTCAAACTCGCGCTTATCTGCAATCCAATCCATAAGTGCAAATAACACACCTGAAATTACAAAGGTTATGTGAATAACAATTCGCCAGATTGTGCCCTCGGTAACCTCGGCTTGCCCACTTAGCTCAATAAAATCCTTTAACAATTCAATTACTGAGATCGCAACTAGTGATCCAATTAATTTAATCTTCAGCCCAGAAAAGTCAATTGTTCCCATCCAGTGTGGTCGGTCTTTGGAATCATGGGCAACATCAATTCTGGAGACAAAGTTTTCATATCCAGCAAAAATTACAATAAGTATTAAATTTGCCAACAAGGTTAGATCTAGCAGTGCAAGCAAATCTAGGGTGAATTTATGGGCATCATTATCTGCCACATTTTCAATCATATGGATGAACTCTAAAATAAATCGATAGATCAAAAGAATTAAGGCAGCCACCAGACCAAGATAGAGCGGCACCAAAAACCAACGAGCTCTAAATAAAACACCTTCGATCAGATTAGAAATTTTATTCATCGCTTATCCTTTTAGCATTAATTTAAGCTTTGGCCTTTGCCTTACGAGATGCAAGAACCTGATCAATCAAACCATATTCAACCGCCTCAGCTGAGGTCAAAATCTTATCGCGCTCAATATCTTTTGCAATTGCAGCTTGATCTTTCTTTGAGTGACGAGCCAGCATCTCTTCTAATAAAGTTCGCATTCGCAAAATCTCTTTGGCTTGAATCTCAATATCAGATCCTTGGCCACCACCTTCAGAGTATGGCTGGTGAATTAAAATTCGAGCATGCTCTAGGGCATACCTTTTACCAGGTGCTCCGCCAGCTAATAAAACTGCTGCAGCTGATGCTGCTTGTCCTAAGCAAATTGTCATTACATCTGGGCGAACAAATTGCATGGTGTCATAAATTGCAGTTAGCGCGGTAAATGAACCACCAGGTGAGTTGATATACATCATGATGTCTCGATCTGGATCCATTGATTCTAAGGTCAATAATTGCGCCATAACATCATTGGCCACAGTGTCATCAATACCTTGACCGAGGAAAATAATCCGCTCTTCAAATAATTTAGTGTATGGATCTAATCGCTTATAACCATAACTTGTACGCTCTTCAATTGTCGGCAGAATGTAACGAGAGGTAATCTCATTGACCTTATTTAGATCTGGCTTCATCGTGAGGTTCCTCCACTTCCAGATACTTGGCCCGCTGATTTAACTACGTGGTCAACAAATCCATACTCTTTGGCTTCAGCGGCTGTAAACCAGCGATCTCGATCTGAATCTTCCGTAATAATCTCAGCCTTTTGTCCAGTGTGAAAGGCGATTAATTCAGCCATACTTTTCTTAGTAAAGCTCATCTGCTCTGCTTGAATTTTAATATCTGAAGCTGTACCACCAATACCACCAGATGGTTGGTGCATCATGATGCGCGCGTGTGGAAGTGCGTATCTTTTTCCAGCAGTTCCAGCACATAACAAAAATTGGCCCATTGAAGCAGCAAGTCCCATGGCAACTGTTGCTACATCGTTTTTGATGTATTGCATCGTGTCATAAATAGCCATACCAGCTGAGATTGAACCACCGGGAGAATTAATGTAAAGGTAGATATCTTTTTCTGGATCCTCAGCCGCTAGCAATAACATTTGTGCACAAATGGCATTGGCCATTGAATCTTCCACCACTGATCCAAGGAAAATAATTCGCTCTTTTAAAAGGCGTTGATAAACCTGATCATCAAGTCCACCGCCAGTTGTTGCAGCTCGTGGGGTATTGCTTAGCTCCACCGGTTATCTCCCTTTTGTTATTTTTTCGATATTAATACTGTCTAGACCTTAACAATCTTTTGTCGAAAATGCTTCCCCAACTGAGCCTGGGATCTGTTCGCCGTCAGCGATTATTCGCTTTTGTTCTCAGAATCACTCTTTGGGGCCAGGGCCTGAATATCTACCTGCTTGCCAGATTTATCAACAATCTTAACTTTGCCTAAAACCTGTGCCAATGCTTTTGCGCGTGCTACTTCAGCCACCATTGTTGTAATTTGGCCAGCTTGCGATACCTCTTTAATAAATTGATCTGGGCTCATGCCATATCTACTTGAAGCCCGAACTAAGTACTCAGTTAATTCAGATTCATTTACCGATACCGCCTCGGCCTTCACAATTGAGTCAAGTAAAAATTCACGGGTAATCGTCGCTTTTACCTCTTCATTTACCTCAGCGCGATGTTTTTCATCAGCTAGGCGACCCTCTTTTTCTAAGTGGTCATTTACCTCAGCCTCAATAATTTCTGCCGGTAGTGGAATTTCAACGGTTGTAGTTAATTTCTCAACTAGAAGATCTCTAGCTTGCGCGCCCTGCTCTAACTCCTTTACGCGCTGTAATCTGTTACTTAAATCCGCTTTTAACTCAGCTAAGGTTTCAAACTCAGATGCTAATTTTGCAAATGCATCATCTAATGGTGGCAGCTCACGTTTTTTTACCGCCTTTAGTGTTACCTGCACACTTGCCTTTTGACTCTCTGGCATGCCAACTAGTGCAGTTTCAAAACTCTTACTCTCACCAACCTTTAACCCAATTAATGCCTCATCTAAGCCCTCAATCATTGAGGCTGAGCCAACCTCATATGAAATCTCATTAGCACTTCCGCCATCAATCTCTTTGCCGCCATCTGTTGCTAGTAAATCAATACTTACAAAATCACCTGACTCAACAGTTTTTTCCACGGTAGTTAATGTGCCAAATCTAATTTGCAAAGATTCAATCTGCTTATCAAGATCACTATCTGTAACTACAACATCATCAACCTCAATTTTGATCTGGGCAAAATCTGGTAGGGCTATCTCTGGCCTAATATCAACCTCAACGGTAAATGAGAGCTTCTCATTATCTTTTAGCTCGGTAATATCAACATTTGGTCGGCCAATTACCAACACATCATTTTCTTTTGCAGCTTGGGAGTAGAAGTTAGGAAGAGCGGCATTTATCGCCTCATCTAAGACCGCGCCCCGACCCACACGCTGATCAATCATTGCGGCAGGAACTTTTCCTTTTCTAAATCCTGGAATATTTATTTTTTCACTTAAAGTTTTATAAGCCCCATCAATATGGGGTTTTAATTCAGAGAATTCAACATCAATTGAAAGCTTTACTCTGGTTGGTGAAAGTTTTTCAACTGTGCTTTTCAATTAAGCATCCCCTTTTATTTTTTCTTTACTCTGGTCGGGGCGGAGGGATTCGAACCCACGGTCTCCTGCTCCCAAAGCAGGCGCGCTAGCCACTACGCTACGCCCCGAAGGCTGAAAGTCTAGAGGGTGATTTTCCCTTCTCCTAACCGAAGTAATAAGGTATGACCTGCTACCGCATACCAAGTTAAACTTGGTGAAGCAGTAGCAGATCACGCAACAATTTTGCGGGTGTAGCTCAATGGTAGAGTTCTAGCCTTCCAAGCTAGCTGTGCCGGTTCAATCCCGGTCACCCGCTCCATTTTTAATTAATAGAACCAATCTCTTGGGCAATGTAGTCACCAGTTACAGTCAATTTTGTTGTGTTTGTACTAGTTGACTCTCCGGCTTGTACAGTTGAAATAACATTGAAATTAGTCGTTTCAGCAGTTCCATTTATGAGAAGTTTTGCATAAATGGCATATTCATATTGTGAATTTGATGTTCTATAGCTATTTCCTTCCATAACTAAGAACTTTGTAGTAATTATTGACGCACCAGAACTTGATACAAATGTTGCTTTTAAAGACATCGGTGGCGTCGATTGGTTAGTTGTATATATAAATACATCAACAAGATATGACTTTGTTGCAGAGAAATTGCCAAATCCACTAGACACAGTTGACGAGCCGGCAACGCCATTAATTAATCCTGAAAAACTTAAGCTTCCAGTAGTTATGGAAGGAGTTCCACCACTTCCCGAAGCACCAGTTGCACCTGTCGCACCAGTTGCACCGGTATCTCCTTTAACGCCAGCAGCTC
>DAOROF010000048.1:0-5907 GCA_035441405.1 Candidatus Nanopelagicus sp. | reverse complement strand
GTGGTGGCGATACTTATGGTCACCAAGTATGAAAGTTGTGAAATTAAAGCGTAGGCAAAACTCCAACCAGCTAACCTAAAAGATTTGATAATCTGCGAATCTGCCCAATCAAATCTTAAAGATAATTTAACACCGCTTTTACTAAGTACTGGAAATAAGATTAAGGCTTGCGCTATGTAACCAAAAGTGGTGCCAAAACCTAACCAAAATAAATCAGCCCCTGAGACTTGCCCAAGAGTTAGATCATCTTTAAATATTAAAAACCATGAAAACAAACCAATGGCTATTAAGTTATTTAAGGCCGGCGCCCACATCATGGGCCCAAACCTCCCCTTTGCATTTGCAATTTGACCTAAGAGTGCAAATAGACCTAAGAAAAATATTTGTGGTAAGCAATATCGCATTAAGGTTACCGTGGTATCAAATTCGACTCTTCCGGCATACTCTGGTGCGTAGATACTTACTAATTGTGGCGAGAAAATCACTCCCAATAAAGTTAACAAAAATAGTGAGGTAATTGTTAATGTAAACAACCTTGATATAAATGCTTTCCCACCATCTGAATCTCTTAAAGATCTAACAATTTGGGGCACAAATACAGCAGTTAGGGCGCCACCAATAAGTAAGTTATACAAAATATTTGGCATGGTATTTGCCACGTTATATGTATCGCCCAAAATTGCAGTTCCTAGCAGGGCAACAATTAATAAATTTCGAATCAGGCCGGTGATTCTAGAAACTATTGTGCCAGCAGCCATTACTGAAGAAGCTCGTAATAGTTGGCTATCAGACATTCTTTTTCCGCCTAACTCTGCGCCAACTCTGCACCATGGCAGCAATAATTAAAAGTATGGCAGCCCCTGATGTAATCCAGGTGGCCACAGGTGAGATAACTGAGAGATTTAATGCGATATTCACCGGATAGCCAACTGGTTTATTTTCTAAATTTGTTAATTGCGCAAGCAATCCAGAGCTACCAGAGGCTAAGGCTTGAATTGGCAGTAATACCTGACTTTTTTCTCCCCCAGGAATTTCAATGCTTTCAACTGATCCAACCACAATTTTGCTATTTGCAACTCTAGTGCTGAGCTTTACTTTTACTGGAGATTTAAAATCATTAATTACCGTAATTGGTAACTCTTCTTTTTCTGAAGTGATAGTAAATTTTGTGCCAGTTATTTTCAACTTATTTCGATATTGGGTAATTAATTTATTAAAATCATTAATTAATAAAACTCTACGATCCTTTTCAATCTCAGGATTAAGCAGCTGTGCCAGCCTAAGCTGAAGTGGGTCTAACTCTTTCTTATCAACTAAAGTTGAAAGCAAATCAACTTGACGTTGGGCATAGTTAAAAATACTCTCATCAAATTTACTTAATTTTTGGCGCTTTTCATTAAAAGTTAGCGGTGTTTGCGTAGCTTTGCCTAAAAACAAATCTAACTCAATTTTGCCAGTGGCATTTATATAATCAACCTGTTCTGGTGCAATTTTTTTAAGCCAGTAATTTGATGGATTGCCATAGGTAAGTGGGTAGACCTTTTCAAATCTACTAACCTTTTTAAATTGATCTAACCAATCTTTTGCAATTTGCTGGCCGGTAGGAGTTTGGCCATTACTTATGCCATACCCATTACTCATTGCCACAATTTCTGCGATAGTTGCTGGATCTATCTGCCAACCTCTAACTCCGCGATATGGCGGATAAATTAGCAACCCTAAATCACCGTTAGGTAGTAATTGGGTTGCCAGCTGATCATCAATAAATACGCCATTACTTAATCTATGTGTGGGCTCTGAAATCTTTACTACCACTGCAGCATTTGCATTTAAAGGATTGCCTAATGAGGTAATAATTAAAATAAGGGTAAATAAAAATGTAAAAACCTTTTTCACGGCGAGAGTTTTCCACTCTTGGCAATCAATTTTCGCTCATCTGGGTAGGCAAGCTTGGCGACAATCTCTTCTAATGGAAACCAAGCAACATCATCTACCTCAGTTACCTGCGGAGCTAATTTGCCACCAACTTCAGTAAATAAGAAGTGGTGGACAGTCTTATGAATTCTCTTACCACTTGCCATAAACCAAAAATCAATCACACCTAAGGATCTAGTGATCTCACTTTTTATCCCAGTTTCCTCAGCTACCTCTCTAATGGCGGCCTGTTCTGGGGATTCACCATCTTCGATATGTCCTTTTGGTAGTGACCATAACAATCTTTCATGCGAGGCATCCTTAGGATCTAATCTGCCAATTAGTAAACCCTTAGTCCCACTCTTATCGACTACTAAGCCACCGGCGCTAACCTCATCGACTCGTTTGGCATATTTTTGGCGCGATGGATTTTTATTTGCACCGCTATTTTTATTACTTTTACGGTTATGTGAATTATGTTTTTTAGCGGGCTTACCAGAACCACTATTTTGTGCACCCTTACGGGTACTGGTTAAATCCTGATTGCCGCCCGCATTAGCTGCTGGGGTCATAGATAAAAGGATACTGCCCCTAGAAGAATTCCGGTCAATACCGGCTCAAACACAAACCACAGAGTTCTATCCCACACAGCATTTACCTACTCTGCTCTAACCTAGTGCTACCGTGAAAACACCAATTGATGCCGCAACCGAACTTGCGATAAGTACATTAACTAAACACGCACCGCAAACAAATACTTTAGCTGCCGCATTTAAAGAGGCTGGATTTAAATTAGCGCTAGTTGGTGGTCCAGTACGGGATGCAATTTTAGGTCGACTTGGTAATGATTTAGATTTCACTACAAATGCTAATCCAAAGGATTGCGAAAAGATTTTAAATAAATGGGCAGATTCAGTTTGGGATGTCGGAGCAGCATTTGGCACCATCGCCGGTAAAAAAGGTGAGGTTACTGTTGAAATAACTACCTACCGTAGTGAAAGTTATAAAGCAGATTCCCGTAAACCAGTGGTGGAGTTTGGCGATAACATTGAAGCAGATTTAGCTCGCCGAGATTTTACGATCAATGCGATGGCGCTGGAGTTAACAACTGAAAAACCCACCTTTATTGATTTATTTAATGGTGTATCTGATCTACAAAATAAATTAATTAAAACCCCAGGTAAACCAGAGGATTCATTTAGTGATGATCCACTTCGGATGATGCGAGCGGCAAGATTTATGAGTCAACTAGATTTCACAGTTGATCCGGCGGTAATTGCTGCCATGAAGAGCATGGCAAAGAGATTAGAGATTATTTCATCTGAGCGGATAAGAGATGAGTTCATAAAGACGGTTATGGGACAAAAACCAAAGCTTGGTATTACTTTGCTAGTTGAAACTGGTTTAGCTGATATTTTTTTACCAGAGGTGCCAAAACTAAAACTTGAAATAGATGAACACCATCACCATAAGGATGTTTATGAACACTCACTTACCGTACTTGAGCAGGCAATTGCGTTAGAGGAGAGATTGGGCGGGCCTAATTTAACCTTACGCCTGGCTGCACTTTTGCATGATATTGGTAAGCCAAAAACTAGGCAGCTAATTGCTGGCGGTGGGGTCTCCTTCCACCACCATGAAGTGGTGGGAGCTCGGATGTGTAAGGAGCGGCTTCGCACCCTTAGATTTGATAATCATTTAATAAATGATGTCGCCAAATTAGTTTTTCTTCACCTTCGCTTTCATGGCTATGGCTCAGGTGAGTGGAGTGATTCTGCTGTGCGCAGATATGTCAGAGATGCCGGTGAGTTATTAACCCATCTTCACTTACTAACTAGAGCTGATTGCACTACTAGAAATAAGAAAAAAGCTGATTTGTTAGCTAAAACCTATGATGAGTTAGAGGATCGAATAACAGTTCTTATGCAACAGGAGGAGTTAAATAAAATCCGGCCAGATTTAACTGGTGAACAAATAATGCAGATTCTTAATTTAAAACCATCTCCTGCGGTGGGCAAAGCTTATGATTTCTTATTAGAGCTTAGATTAGAAAATGGCCCAATGGGTGAGGAAAAAGCTAAGCAGGAGTTACTTAATTGGTGGCAGCAGCAGAAAATTTAGATTTGCGCAGCAGTATTAAGGCTGAAAGTAAGTAAATCGTGGCAATAATAATTGGCAGATTTGAGGTAACTCCACTATCTGGCAGCAACAAAGCTGCTCCGATTGCACCAGTTACTATCCCAGCATTTACCACTACATCATAAAAGGCAAAAACTCTTCCTCGATACTCATCTTTAATTTTAGATTGCACCAGCGCATCATTAGTTACTTTTATTCCCTGCCCACATAAGCCCACAAAAAAGGCTGAGGCAATCATGGTTAACTCATTTACCTCATAGGCATAAATTAATAATGGCGGCACACAACCAAACATTAATAATCTCATCCATCGGTGGCGACCAAATTTAATCACGCCATATGGCGAAATAATTGCGCCTAATCCAATCCCAATGCCAGCAATTGCTAGCGCAATACCAAAGCCAGCCAAACCAGCATCTGGATCAAGTGGGTCATTAAAAGTATTACGCTCAAGCAAAAGTGCCATCAATGTTAAGGCGGTAATGCCACTTCGCTGCATTGAAACTGCTGCAATACCGCGCAGAGTATCTGGAATTGATTTTAAAATCTTTAATCCCTCTAATATCTCTTTAACTCCATGATTTTCATATGGTTGCTCATGTGGCAGCGGACCAATCTCCATCTTTTCTAATCTAAAACAGGCAAGAGCTGCAAAGGTAAAACCAAGGCTGGCTAACAAAATTACTACCGCATCTGCAAAATCAGCTGAATAATTCTGACTAACTAAATTTTTAACTAAAATTCCAATACCACCACCAATTACTACTGTGATGGTGCCACCAGTTACCGCTAATGCATTTGCCGCAATTAACTCCTCTTTTTTAACTAGTAATGGCAGGCCAGCTGATAGCCCAGCTAAAATCAATCTATTAATACCAAAAGCAAATAACACAAAAATTGTCAGAATAACTCCAGTAGCACCACTATTTATTAACCATGCCACAATTAAGAGATTTATTGCTCGTAAGTAATTGCAATTTCTTATAATCCGTTGTCTAGAGAAGCGATCTAGAAAGGTTCCAACATAGGGACCAATTAATGAGTAGGGCAGCAGCACTACCGCAAATGCCACAGCAGCACTCATCGCATCTGGTGCCCGCTCTGGTGAGAATAAAATAAAGCTAGCTAGCGCAGATTGAAATAAACCATCAGTTAACTGTCCGCTCCAACGGATAGTTAAGATTCTATTTAATCTAGAACCGCTACTAACTGGCCAAATACCCATAAGGCAAGCGTAGTTATTAATTTAGGATTAACCTTGGATCTTATGTTAGCCACGATGAGATCCTCAATCGATTACTCATTGAGTAAAAGGCGGACCCTGATTGCACTTTTCCAAGGTGCAGCCAGCGCGATGGATGCATGTGATGCCGATCCGTATTTAAGGCGAGCTGCAAAACACCATGGTGAGTTAACTAATCGTTCTTGCCCAGTTTGTAAGAAATTAAAGATCGTAGAGCTTCGGTATGCCTTTGGGGATCAACTCGGTCAATACTCAGGTCGAATTAAGAATCAAGTGGAGTTGATCCAAATGCAAAGTGAGTATGGTGAATTTCGAGTTTATGTTGTCGAAATCTGCACCAGTTGCCACTGGAATCATCTAATTGAATCCTTTTTACTAGGTGATGGAAAATATAGAAAGCCACCACGAAAGGTTCGCACATTAGCCGATGAGGATTAGCGGTAATCTTGGCAGGTGAACAACTGGGTACAAAAACTTCCTAGAATTTTAGTTTTAGGAGCAGGCTTTAGCTTTGTCGCAGGTGTCTTCGTATTTGGCTTTGCCTACTTCACTGTTTCAATTCCAGATCCAAATGCATATGTAAATAGTCAGGCCACAATTATTCAATACGC
>DAOROF010000047.1:0-6184 GCA_035441405.1 Candidatus Nanopelagicus sp. | reverse complement strand
ACGCTTGCAATTGGATGCACTGGTGGAAAACACCGGTCTGTTGCAATTACAGAAGAGTTATTGAATCGGTTAAAAAATGGAAATAAGTTGAATAAGTTCAAAATTAATTCTCAAGCCACACATAGAGATTTAGGTAGAGAAATCTAGTGACAAACCTAAAAGTCGTCTGCTTGGGCGGCGGACATGGTCTGGCTGCGACTTTAGGTGCTATGCGCAACTTAACTCCAGAGGTAACTGCAATAGTTACCGTTGCCGATAATGGCGGGTCCTCAGGGCGTTTGCGGGAAGAGTTCAATTCTTTGCCACCAGGAGATTTAAGAATGGCCTTAGCTGCTTTATGCGCAGATGATGAGTGGGGAAGAAGTTGGGCTGATATCTTGCAATATCGATTTACTAGTCAAGGTGAATTAAATAATCATGCAATAGGCAACTTACTGCTTACTGCTCTATGGGATCGCGGATTAGAGACCGTGCAGGGTCTAGATAAAGTCGGGCAGTTACTTAAAGTTGTAGGTCGAGTACTACCCATGGCCTTAGAACCTTTGGATATAGAAGCTACCTTTACTACTGGGGATGGACAAAAAGTGGTTAGAGGCCAGATAGAGGTTGCAGAATATAAGGGCAAAGTTGAAGACTTGAGATTGATTCCAAGTAACCCCAAGGTCACCAATGAGGCAAATCTTGCAATCACAAATGCTGACTGGATATGTATAGGTCCAGGATCATGGCTATCTAGTGTTATGCCACATTTTCTCCATCAAGAACAAGCAAGAATGCTAGAGCAAAGTAAAGCTAAAAAGATTATCATCTTCAATTTACCTGATAAAAAAGTAGCCGATGAGTACTACGACAAGCCTTTAGAGGAGCACCTACTCCTAGTTTTGAAACATGCACCAAGTTTTAGATTTGACTATGCGCTAATTGATTACTCCCAAAATGATGCTAACTCAAGGTTTTATGACCTTGTAAAAAAGTGCGGTGGCCAAGTCATAGCATTAGATTTGAAAAATAGTGAGCAGAACTACCGTCATGATAGAGAGAAACTAATTTCCGCTTTCAGCCACATTTTAGGGTAATACCTGCTTAGATATTCACATAAATAACGGGGGAGATTAAATGGCAATGACAGAGGCAGTAAAAGATGAGCTAGGAAGGCTCTCCGTAACTAAGCCATGCTGTAGAAAAGCCGAGGTATCGGCTCTACTTAGATTTGCTGGTGGACTTCACGTTGCAGCTGGAAAGATAATTGTTGAGGTTGAACTCGATGCTGCTCAAACTGCTAGAAGGCTACGCAAAGATATATCTGAAATTTTTGGTCATGAAAGTGAGTTATCTGTTGTTTCTTCCAGTGGAATTAGAAAAGGCAGTCGGTATATTGTAAGAGTGATTGCTGATGCAGATGCATTGGCTAGACAAACTGGCTTAGTTGATGCAAACAATAGACCGATTAGAGGTTTACCCCCACAAGTAGTTTCGGCAGCAATTTGTGATTCAGAGTCAGCATGGCGGGGAGCTTTTTTAGCTCATGGCTCATTAACTGAACCGGGTCGCTCCTCTGCATTGGAAATTACTTGTCCAGGACCTGAAGCTGCTCTTGCGTTAGTAGGCGCTGCAAGGCGACTTGGAATTACCGCAAAAGCACGTGAAGTTCGTGGTGTGGATCGTGTAGTTATTCGAGATGGTGATGCAATTGGTGCGTTATTAACAAGACTTGGTGCTCATGAAACGGTACTTGCTTGGGAAGAGCGCAGAATGCGACGTGAGGTACGAGCTACAGCAAATCGCTTAGCAAATTTTGATGATGCAAATTTACGTAGGTCAGCAAGAGCCGCCGTTGCAGCTTCTGCCAGAGTTCAGCGAGCAATGGAAATACTTGGACCAGAAATACCAAGTCACTTAAAAGAAGCAGGAGAGTTAAGAGTTTTACATGGCCAAGCTAGCCTTGAAGAGCTTGGTTCCTTAGCCTCGCCTCCAATGACAAAAGATGCAATTGCAGGACGGATACGTCGCTTACTTGCGATGGCCGATAAGCGAGCCAGGGAATTAGGAGTGCCAGATACTGAGGCAAGCATTAGTCCAGATCTGTTGAATTAGAGTATTTTTTTCCTGATAAGATTGCCCTCTCACAGAGTTGTGGCGATAATTTTTTATTTTAGATTAAGGAACTCATGTTAAAAGTTGGCGTAAATGGCTTCGGCAGAATCGGTAGAAACTTTCTTAGGGCTTCACTCGAGTCTGGAGCAGATTTTGAAATTGTTGGCATAAATGACCTAACCGATAATGCAACCCTGGCGCATCTTTTAAAGTACGACTCAATTCTAGGCAGACTCTCACAGACCGTTACCCATACCGAATCAAGTATCACCGTAGGTGGCAAAACAATTGCCGTAAGTGCGGAAAGAGATCCTGCGAATATACCTTGGGGTAAATTGGGTGTAGATGTTGTGGTTGAGTCCACTGGAATTTTTACGAAGGCTGCAGATGCCAAAAAGCATATAACTGCTGGGGCTAAGAAAGTGATTATTTCTGCTCCGGCTACCGATGAAGACATAACAATTGTTATGGGTGTAAATCATGATAAGTATGATTCAGCTAAACACAATATTATTTCTAATGCCTCTTGTACTACCAACTGCCTAGCACCAATGGCAAAGGTACTAAATGATGAATTCGGAATTGTTCGGGGCTTAATGACAACTATTCATGCATATACAAATGATCAAGTTATTTTGGATTTCCCGCATAAAGATTTGCGAAGATCTAGAGCTGCTGCACTTTCAATAATTCCAACTTCAACTGGCGCTGCTAAAGCAATCTCGTTGGTTTTGCCAGAGTTAAAAGGAAAACTTGATGGCTATGCCCTTAGAGTTCCAGTCCCAACTGGTTCTGCAACTGACCTAACAGTTGAGCTTGCAAAAGAGGTTAGCGTTAGTGAGATAAATTCTGCACTTAAGAAAGCTAGCGAGGGCTCCCTAAAAGGGTATTTGACTTACACGGAAGATCCGATCGTATCTGCTGACATAGTGACAGACCCAAGCTCTTGTATTTTAGATGCTGGCCTGACCAAGGTCATTGGCACCACAGCAAAAGTTGTTGGTTGGTATGACAATGAGTGGGGTTATTCAAATCGTTTGGTTGATTTAATTAAATATATTGGTAAAACTATTTAGTTAGATGGGTCTAAAGAAACTTTCTGAATTAAACCTTCAATCACATCGAGTGCTTTTAAGATGTGATCTGAATGTGCCAATAAAAGACGGCGTTATAACTGACGATGGCAGAATCGTTGCGTCCATATCAACTATTAGGAAACTAGTTGCGGCTAATTGTTCAATCGTTATTGTCGCCCATTTAGGCAGACCAAAGGGTGAACGGAAACCGGAGATGTCCTTGCGCCCGGTTGCCGAAAGATTAGAAAAATTGCTAGGAACATCTGTGTTTTTTTCTGAATCAGCATTGGGTGCTAACGATCTAGCGAAGAGTCTTAAACCTGGACAAATTTTATTACTAGAAAATATAAGGTTTGAGGAGTCCGAGACTAGTAAAGATGACAGCCAGCGATTGAAATTAGCAAAAGAGCTTTCAACCTACGCTGACTATTATGTTGGTGATGGATTTGGTGCAGTACATCGCAAGCATGCTTCTGTATTTGAATTAGCAAATCTCATGCCCCATGCCGCAGGTGATCTGATTGCTAATGAGGTAGAAGTTCTTGAAAAATTGACCAAGAATCCATCTCGTCCATATGGGGTTGTACTGGGCGGTGCAAAGGTTTCAGACAAAATAGGAGTAATCTCAAATCTACTTGAGAAAGTTGATGTACTAGCAATTGGCGGCGGAATGGTTTTTACTTTCCTAGCAGCAAAGGGATTTAGTATCGGAAAATCTCTAGTCGAGGTAGATCTAATTCAAACAGTGAAAGAGTTAATTACAAGAGCAGAGCAAATTGGAGTTAAGTTAGTCCTACCTGAGGATATTGTTGTTGCAGCCGAATTTACTGCAGACTCTACTCCAATGATTGTCAGAGCAGACCAAATTCCTGAGGATATGATGGGATTAGATATCGGCCCAAATAGTGCAAATTTATTTGCACTCGAGATAAAAAAATGTAAAACTGTTTTTTGGAATGGGCCTATGGGAGTATTTGAATTTCCTAATTTTGCAAATGGTACAAGGGTGATTGCCCAAGCACTGACAGAAGTAGATGGAATGGCGGTAGTCGGCGGGGGAGATTCAGCTGCTGCGGTTCGTAAACTAGGCTTTGCAGATCAAGACTTTGGATATATCTCGACTGGTGGTGGAGCATCACTTGAGTATCTTGAAGGAAAAGAACTTCCAGGCCTATTGGCTTTAAGTTAGGAGTAGTAAATGCGTAAACCACTTATTGCTGGTAACTGGAAAATGAATCTAAATCACTTAGAGGCAATTGCGGTTACCCAAAAGCTTGCCTATTCACTGGAAGATAGAGATTATGATGCAGTTGAAATTGTTGTAATTCCTCCATTTACAGATATTAGGTCGGTTCAAACTTTGGTGGATGGGGATCGCTTAAGACTTCTTTACGGAGCGCAAGATTTATCAACGGCCGAAGTCGGAGCATATACCGGTGAAATTTCAGGCTCCATGTTAAATAAGCTTGGCTGTACATATGTTTTAGTCGGTCATAGCGAGCGCCGAGCCAATCATAATGAAGATGACGCAAAGGTAAATAAGAAAATAAAAGCAGCATTAGCTAATGAACTAAAACCAATTTTTTGTATTGGTGAAGAACTTGCGATCCGCGAAGCGGGTAATCACATCTCGTTTGTTTTAGAACAGTTACGAAATGGACTCAAAGGCTTTCATAAGCCAGATTTAAAGAAAATAGTAATTGCTTACGAGCCAGTATGGGCAATCGGTACTGGAAAAACTGCCACTCCTGAGGATGCTCAAGAAGTGTGCAGTGCTATAAGGGATGAGTTAAGAAAAATTGGTAGTGATGAGATTGCTGATAATTGTCGAATTCTTTATGGTGGTTCAGTTAAATCTATCAATACCCTGGACATCATGAAAGAAGCTGATGTGGACGGGGCTTTGGTAGGTGGAGCCTCCCTTGACCCTGAGGAGTTTGCTCGTATTTCCAAGTTTCATAGAGTGTTAAATAAGGCCTAGTAGTGAAAATTTAAGTTATTTCGCTTAAAGATAGTATCCTATTCTCCTATTGATTGACCGAGCGTTGAAGGCGAGAAAATGAGTTTAGCTCTAACGATAATTCTTATTCTTTCAAGTGTATTGATGATCATTCTTGTACTGCTTCATAAGGGCAAGGGCTCTGGCTTATCGGATTTATTTGGCGGAGGAATCTCTTCAACTTATGGTGGGTCCTCAGTTGTCGAAAAGAATTTAGATCGAATAACAATTGTTGTTGGTGGCGTTTGGCTTGCATCCGTCATTGCACTTTCTTTAGTGCTTAAGAATTAGGAGTTAATCATGGCTGGTGGAAGTTCAATAAGAGGCTCTCGTGTTGGTGCTGGCCCAATGGGCGAAGCAGAGCGCGGTGAATCAATTGCAAGATTTAGAATTTCATATTGGTGCGCAAATGGTCATGAGACTAAACCTTCTTTTGCTGAAGATGGAACCGTTGAAATTCCGGCCGAATGGGACTGTCCAAGATGCGGTTTCCCAGCAGGTAGAGATAAAAATAAGCCGCCACTGCCTTTAAAAAACGAGCCTTACAAGACTCACTTAGCTTACGTAAAAGAGCGTCGTACCGAGGCTGAAGCAAATAAGATTCTCGAAATAGCTCTTAAAAAGCTACGTGGTGAGGATTAATTAAATATTTGTAACAAATCACAATCTTTGTTTTTTAAGTGAATCCTAAGAAGTGGTACTCCTCTAGTAGTCAAAGAGTTTGCGTCTCCCAATGCTTGCGCAGAAATTAACTGGCCAAATGTATATTGTTCACCCGGTATAACTAGCTCCGTTTTTATCTCCTGAGTTATTTGAATAAATCCACCATTACTTTGACCACCCTTATGAATTTGCCCGGTCGAATGCAGATATCTTGGCCCTAGACCGAAAGTAACCGGTTTGTTCAGTTTAGAGATCAACTGATTTTGTACTCCTATTAACTCTTGCTCAAAAGATGATGGCAAAAAAGCCATAATAGAAAAGTAGGCACATGGCAGATTCAGAAAATCTGAAA
>DAOROF010000046.1:0-6216 GCA_035441405.1 Candidatus Nanopelagicus sp. | reverse complement strand
CAAATAGTTAAAGAAATGCTAGCGCTGATTGATTTAGAAGGTTTTGAAAAACGAATGCCAAATCAATTATCTGGCGGACAACAAACTCGAGTGGCATTAGCTAGGGCGCTAGCGGTAAAGCCAGCGATGATTTTGCTAGATGAACCATTTTCAGCCCTAGATGCTCAGCTTCGAATTGAGTTACGAGGTGATGTAATTAAGTTGTTGCGTTCTCAAAATACAACTGCGATTTTAGTCACCCATGATAGGGAAGAGGCGTTAGTCTCTGCAGATCTATTAGCTCTTATGCAAAACGGAAAGATAATTCAGCAAGGACCACCAGAGCAGGTTTACTCTTCGCCAAACTCCGCTACAACCGCTATCAGCACCGGGGATGCCTTAGTACTACAGGCAAGAAAGTTCTCCGATGGTAAGACTGATTATTTATTTGCACCTATTAAATTAAGTTCATCAGATTTAGAAACTGGGGAAGTGGTGATCAGGCCAGAGGAGATAAAGATTTCCGCTGATCCAGCCCAGGGAATGATTAGTGGGCAGATAAATAAGATTGACTACTATGGCCATGATGCCATGATCTCAATTAATGTGGCCGATAATTTGTTGCAGGTTAGAATTCCCGGCCCACTTGACTTTGAAGTTGGTCAAAAAGTTGGTTTAACACACGTAGGTCCGATTCGTTTTTTTGCTAGGAGCTAGAAAATCTAGCCAAAGTATCTGCGGGCTTGATTGGTACTGGCATAAAGGTGGAATTGTTTTAAATTGGCTTAATTTTAAGGGGCCCTAGAAAACTATTGATTACTCCGATCTTTCTAACTAGACTCCCGTCTAAGTTTATTCAGTAAACAACCAAGGAGTAATTGTGAAAACCCTGCAGAACTTTGTTAATGGAAAAAAAGTTAGTGCCACCTCAGATAAGGTGCAAGATTTAATAAACCCAGCAACAGGTGAGGTTTTTGCAAAGGCTCCAGTATCAAATGCTTCCGATGTAGATAAGGCTATGAAATCTGCAGCTGCCGCATTTGAAGTTTGGAAAGAATCCACACCAGGTGAGCGTCAAAAAGCGATTAATAAGATTGCAGATGCAATTGAGGCCAGAAGTGAAGAGTTGATCGGTATTGAATCTGAAAATACCGGAAAGCCAATTGCGGTAACTCGTGCTGAGGAAATCGGCCCAATGTTGGATCAAATTAGATTCTTTGCAGGTGCTGCTAGAAATTTGGAAGGAAAGTCTGCCGCTGAATACTTTAAAGGACATACTTCTTTTATTAGAAGAGAGCCAATTGGAGTTTGCGCGCAAGTTACACCTTGGAATTACCCAATGATGATGGCGGTTTGGAAGTGGGCACCAGCAATTGCAGCTGGAAATACTGTGGTGTTAAAACCAAGTGATACCACTCCAGTATCAACACTTTGGATGGCAGAGTTAATGCAGGAATTTTTACCTGAAGGTGTAATAAATGTCGTAGTTGGCGATCGAGATACTGGTCGACATTTAATTGAGCATGATATTCCACAAATGGTTTCAATTACCGGCTCAGTCAGAGCAGGTATGGAGGTGGCTGCTAGTGCTGCTAAAGATCTAAAGAAACTGCACTTGGAGTTGGGTGGAAAAGCACCGGTAGTGATATTTGATGATGCCAATCTACAAGCAGCATGTGAGTGGATTGCAGTTGCGGGCTACTTTAACGCCGGTCAAGATTGCACAGCTGCTACTAGAGTTTTAGTTGAGGCAAGTGCTTATGAAGATGTAGTGGCACTGCTCAGTGAGCAGGCTAAAAATGTTATTAAAGTTGGTATGCCAGATGAGGATGTGTTAGTTGGTCCAGTAAATAACGCAAACCAATTAGCAAGAGTTCAAGGATTTTTAGATCGCGTACCTGCGCATGCTCGTGTAACAGCTGGTGGTACTGCAATTAAGCGCCCTGGCTACTTCTGGAACCCAACTGTGGTGGCTGACCTAAAGCAAGATGATGAGATGATTCAAAGTGAGATTTTTGCGCCAGTTATTACCGTACAAAAGTTCACCGATGAGGCTGAGGCGGTTCGCCATGCAAATGGGGTTAAGTATGGATTAGCTTCAAGTGTTTGGACTAAGGATCATGGTCGGGCTATGCGAATGGCAAAGGCTTTTGACTTTGGCTGCGTTTGGATTAACACCCACATTCCAATGGTGGCGGAGATGCCGCATGGTGGATTTAAGCACTCTGGAACCGGCAAAGACCTATCCTCATATGGATTTGAGGAATACACTCGCATCAAACATGTGATGACTAACCTCAACGCCTGATAGATTTCCCCACACTCCCTTAAGTACCGACTCATCCGACTAGAGAAAAGAAAGTGACCTAATGAAGAAAGATAAGCAATCACTCTCCCCTGAAGCTCGTGCAATAATCCGAGCACAACTAACTCGTCGTACATTATTTGCTGGCGTCGGTGCGGTATCAGCAGCAGGTTTACTTGCAGCATGTGGCACAGGTTCATCCACTGGTGCCGAAGCTGTTATTGATGTTAGTGATAGTGAAAAAATTGTTCGCTGGGCAAACTGGCCGTTGTATTTAGATTTTAATGAAGATACTAAGGTTTATCCAACTCTGGCAGCTTTTGAGCAAAAGAGTGGAATTAAAGCAACCTATGAAGAAGCAATTGATGACAACAATACATTTTATGGAAAGGTACAAGGACAACTTTCCATCGGATCTGATATTGGTTATGACGTTGTTACGCCAACAGATTGGATGGCAGCTAGATTTATTGAGCAGGGATACGCTCAAAAGTTAGATCCAGCAAATGTGCCAAACAAATCCAATATCCGTGAGGTATTAGCAAATGTTGGTTATGACAAGGGACGTCAATACTCACTAACTTGGCAATCAGGTTTTGCTGGCTTTGGTTGGAATACCCAAAAACTTCCAAAGGGTGTTCGTACTATGGAGGATTTATTTGCACCGGCTAACAAGGGCAAGGTTGTAGTTTTATCTGAGCTTCGAGACACAATCGGCGTAATTATGCTCTACCAAGGTGTAGACCCATCCTCAAACTTCACAGAGGATCAGTACATGAATGCAATTGATTTCTTTAAACAAAAAATTGCCGATGGATTTATCCGTCAGGTCAAGGGCAACTCTTACGCTGAAGATCTAAAGCGTGGCGATGCTAATGCGGTTATTGGTTGGTCTGGTGATATCTTCATTTTGCGTGCGGAAAGTGATGGCAAGTTTGACTTTGCTATTCCAGAATCAGGTGGCACATTATGGAGCGATAACATGTTGATTCCATCAACTTCAACCCATAAGAAGAATGCTGAAAGCTTAATGAATTACTACTACGAGCCAGCAGTCGCCGCTGAAGTGGCAGCTTATGTAAATTACATCTGCCCAGTTGAGGCTGCTCAACCTGAGCTAGAGAAAATTGATCCTGAGTTAGGAAATAGTCCTTACATATTCCCGGATGCAGAGACATTGGCAAAGGTAAAGGTCTTTAGATCACTATCTGCTGATGAGTCAACTAAATTCCAGACAGCTTTTGACGAAGCTATCGGTAATTAAGTTACTGATAAATAGGGACCAGATAAGTATCCGGTGATGGCGAACAATAAAGTTTCGCAAGATACCGGTGACCTAAAACTAGATCGAGTCTCTAAGTATTACGGTGATTTTTGTGCGGTAGATGATTTGTCTTTAGTAGTACCAGATGGCTCCTTCTTTGCACTCCTTGGACCATCTGGTTGCGGTAAAACCACAACACTTCGAATGGTGGCAGGTTTAGAAGAGCCATCGGCTGGCACAATCTCTATTGGTGACACCGATATCACAACTCAAAAATCATATCGACGAAATGTAAATACTGTTTTTCAAAATTATGCACTTTTTCCACATCTGACAATATTTGAAAATATTGCATTTGGATTAAGGCGGCGTGGTCTTAAAGATGTGAAGAGTGAGGTTGAGAATGCGTTAAACCTTGTCGAAATGGGACACCTAGCACAACGAAAGCCAAATCAATTATCAGGTGGTCAGCAACAACGTATTGCAGTTGCTAGAGCAATTGTTAACCGGCCAGAGGTCTTGCTATTAGATGAACCACTGGGCGCACTTGATTTAAAACTTAGGCGACAGATGCAAATTGAGTTAAAGCGAATTCAAACCGAGGTTGGAATTACTTTTATCCATGTAACTCATGACCAAGAAGAGGCCATGACTATGGCTGACACTATTGCGGTTATGAACCAGGGAAAGATTGAGCAGATGGGAAGTGCCACAGAGCTTTATGAGGCACCAAAAACTGCATTTGTGGCTAACTTTTTAGGTCAATGCAATTTGATAAAAGGAAAGATTACAAATCGTGCAAATGGTAAGGCTGTTGTCTCGGCAAAAGGTCATACCTTTGAAGTGCCACTTTCGAGAGTTGCAACTGATAATGAATCAGTGTTCGTAGGGGTTCGGCCAGAGAAATTACGGCTAGATGATAATGGCATTAACTCGATCAAAGATTGTGTTGTAATTGATCGATCATTTGTTGGTACATCTACCCAATACTTAGTTAAGGCTCCGTGGGATTTAGATTTAGTTGTTTTTGAACAAAATGATGAAGGATTACATGATCTTCGTGTTGGCGATAAGGTCTCACTTGAGTGGGATGCAGAGCATACCTTTGCATTAGATGGTGCTCAAGATATTAACGCTGGCGCAGATCTTGATGACGAAGAGTAATTAATGGCATTTTTACATGGCTTAAGTAAGAGCCACACAGGTTCAGGTAGTGGTTTAAAAAGTAGATCACTTACCCCTTACATACTTTTAGCACCTGGACTTATTTGGTTAATAACATTTTTCATCATTCCTATTTTCTCTCTCGCCAGTACCTCAACCATGGTCAGGCCTGAGGGTTCCCAAATTGGCACCTATGTTCAAGAGCTTAGATTTGCAAATTACATTGACGCGTTTTTAGCCAGTAGGGAGCAGTACTTAAGATCATTTATTTATGCAGCTCTTGCCACATTACTGGCATTAGCTATTGCATATCCACTGGCATATGCCATTGCCTTTAAATCTGGCAAGTTTAGAAACATACTTCTAGTGTTAGTTATTGCACCTTTCTTTACATCTTTTTTGCTTAGAACAATTGCTTGGACTCAAATCTTGGCAGACTCTGGACCAGTTGTTTCGGCGATAAAAGTCATACCCTTTATAGATGAAACTTTTAGGATTAATAACACCTCTACCGCGGTAGTTATTGGTTTGGCTTATAACTTCCTACCATTTATGACCTTGCCGCTATATGCAAGTCTTGAGCGAATTGACCCAAGAACCCTAGAGGCGTCAGGGGATCTATATGCAAATGGGTTAACCACATTTAGAAAAGTAACTTTGCCACTATCTATGCCAGGTGTTGTCGCTGGCACATTATTAACCTTTATCCCAGCAGCTGGTGATTATGTGAACGCAGCGATTTTGGGTAATCCAAACACCAAAATGATTGGTAATGTTATTGAATCTAGATTTTTTGCGGTGGTAGATTACCCAACCGCTGCTGCACTCTCCTTTACTTTAATGGCAACAATTTTGATTCTAGTAACTTTATATATCCGCAAATCTGGAACGGATGAGTTGGTATGACAAAAATTGCCGCACCAAGACCATCACTTAGCCATCGAGCTTCCCGTTGGTTTGCTAGAAACTTAATTCGTATTTATGCCGGAGTTGCATTTTTCTATTTGTTTATCCCAGTTGCCTATACATTTGCCTTTTCATTTAATGATGCCGGTAAAAGCAATCTTGTGTGGCAAGGCTTTACCTTAGATAATTGGAAGAATCCATGCGGTGCTCCGCAAGTATGTGAGTCAGTAGTTAACTCACTTCAAATTGGGGTTATTTCAACGGTGCTCGCAACGATCTTGGGGACAATGATCGCATTTGCACTAGGCCGACATAAGTTTAGGGGAAGAAAAACTACCAACCTTTTAATCTTTCTACCGATGGCAACACCTGAGGTAGTACTTGGTGCATCTTTGTTGGCCATGTTTTTAAATCTTCGAATTAATCCAGGATTTTGGACAGTAGTTATTGCGCACGTAATGTTTTGTATTTCATTTGTTGTGGTGACTGTGAAAGCTCGAATTGCATCGCTAGATCCACGTCTTGAACAAGCTGCGATGGATTTATATGCAAATGAGCGAGAGACATTTAGATATGTCACCTTGCCATTAGTAATGCC
>DAOROF010000045.1:5530-6787 GCA_035441405.1 Candidatus Nanopelagicus sp. | reverse complement strand
ACCTTAGCTAAGCGCTCGGCCTCAGTTGCAGATGAAGATCTACCACTGCGAAGTGAATTGCTATAGCGATCTAAAATTTTAATGGTGTCTTCAATCATGGCAGCTAGATCATCATTTTTTCCGCGTGAGCTACCTGAGATTGAAGGTGGTGCCTCCACAATTGTTACCGATAATGCTTGTGGGCCACGACGACCATCTGCAATTGAAAACTCTAACTTGGTGCCTGGTTTAACTGTGGTTACGCCATTAGGCAGAGCTGCAGCGGCAAGATAAACATCTTCGCCCTCATCATTTGAGATAAAGCCAAAGCCCTTTTCTAAACTAAACCATTTAACGCGACCACTAGGCATTGGTATCTCCTTACAAAAATTAGTATTCGTTTAGGCCATCTTTTCAATGGGCAGGGGATGAGTTTATCGCACCCACCAAGATGGTGGTAACTGTTTATTCAGCCTTGATTAACGCCTCAGAGTGCGCACCACAGCCATGATCTATTGAGACAACTCTGGCATCCTCAGGTGAGATCGCATTTGAGCAAACACCAAAGGCACTTCTTAGCGAACCTGCAATTGGGATAAAGAAACCGCATGAGCCACATGGCTTAGGAGCTGCTGCTGCAATTGGAGCTTTTGGCCCACGATCGCCTTCATACCATCGCTTACTTGCTGCATCTCTACCAACAATTGATAACACCCGAGCTCTGCCTAAACCAAACTCAAATAATTGCGCAAGATCTAACTCTTCCTCCTCAGGAAGTGCGTTAGCAACTGGTACTAATCTTTCATCATCTGGTGATGTTGGTACTACATCTCCCACACCTAAATCACCTGGTTGAATTCTTTGTGAGTACGGCACCCAATTTGGTGCCAGCAAAGCTTTACTGCCTGGCAGTAAAACTACATCGCAAATTGTTGGACTTGATTGATCATCAAGTTTTGCAATTGTTACCGCCCATCGCCAACCTTTATAACCTGGCAATTTTGCTTCAAATAGATAGGTGGCAACTCGGTCCTCATCAGAATCTATTGAGTAAAACTCACCAACATATTCAGATTTACCAGCATCCTCAATTGCCGCATTTTTTGCTAAATCTAAAGCTGAAAAAATATCAGATTTATTTACTACTACATCAACTACCTCTGGATATGTCTTTGGGGGTGCGATGTATGGCTTTCTAACAATTACCGGTTTTACTGGCTCTTCAATTTTTGGCTTAGCAAGCTCAGCAAGTAATGCCTCATCAACTGGTGCCTCAGG
>DAOROF010000045.1:0-5430 GCA_035441405.1 Candidatus Nanopelagicus sp. | reverse complement strand
CAATTTTTGGCTTAGCAAGCTCAGCAAGTAATGCCTCATCAACTGGTGCCTCAGGCTCTGCCACCAGCGAGGATTCACTCTTTCGCAGCTTTTTAAATAATGATTTTTTCTTAGCCATGTATTAATTGTAATCTGCATATGATTAAAAGAAAAAAGCCCCCGTTTTTACGCGGGGGCTCTTACTACCTCTAGCTGGATTTATTAGAAATCCATTCCGCCACCATCACCACCAGGCATTGGTGCAGCTGCCTTTGGCTCTGGCTTATCAACAATAACTGCTTCGGTTGTTAAGAACAGGGCAGCAATTGATGCTGCATTTAGTAACGCAGATCTGGTTACCTTTGCTGGATCAATAATTCCAGTTTTAATCATGTCTACATACTCACCAGTTGCAGCATTAAGACCAA
This sequence comes from Candidatus Nanopelagicus sp., assembly GCA_035441405.1. GTDB lineage: Bacteria > Actinomycetota > Actinomycetes > Nanopelagicales > Nanopelagicaceae > Nanopelagicus. The sequence goes on along the minus strand of DAOROF010000045.1, from coordinate 5,023 downwards.
AACCAGTCTCAAGGCCACGAACCTTTTCCACAATTACGCCACCTTCTAGACCTGCGTTAATTGCAATCTGCTTAAGTGGAGATTCAACTGCGTACTCAACAATCTTGGCACCAGTTGCTTCATCCCCTGTTAGTTTTAATTTAGCTAATGCCACCTTTGAAGCTTGTAGTAAGGCAACGCCGCCACCGGCAACAATTCCCTCCTCCACTGCAGCTTTAGCATTTCTAACTGCATCTTCAATTCGGTGCTTACGCTCTTTTAACTCAACCTCAGTAGCAGCTCCGGCCTTAATCACCGCAACACCACCGGCAAGTTTTGCTAATCGCTCTTGCAATTTCTCGCGGTCATAATCAGAGTCACTCTTTTCAATCTCAGATCTAATTTGGTTAACTCGACCCTTAATTGCTTCAGCATCTCCGCCACCTTCAACGATTGTGCTCTCTTCCTTGGCAATCACAATCTTGCGGGCTGTACCGAGCAGCTCCAAGGTAGTTTGATCAAGCTTTAGACCAACCTCTTCTGAGATCACAGTTGCACCAGTTAAAATCGCAATATCTTGCAGCATTGCTTTACGGCGATCACCAAAACCAGGAGCTTTAACCGCTACTGATTTGAATGTGCCACGAATCTTATTTACTACCAGTGTTGATAGCGCTTCACCCTCAACATCTTCAGCAATAATTACTAAACCTTTTCCAGTTTGCATTACCTTTTCTAAAATTGGTACTAGATCCTTAATGCTGGTGATCTTAGAGTTTGCGATCAGGATGTATGCATCCTCCATAACTGTTTCCATACGCTCAGTATCAGTTACAAAGTAAGCTGAGATGTAACCCTTATCAAATCGCATACCTTCAGTTAGCTCTAACTCCAAGCCAAAGGTATTGCTCTCTTCAACAGTGATAACTCCCTCTTTACCGACCTTATCCATTGCTTCAGCGATCATGGATCCGATTGTGGTGTCAGCTGCTGAGATAGATGCAGTTGCCGAAATCTGTTCTCTAGTTTCAACTGGCTTGGCCATCTTTAATAATTCATCAGAGATAACCTCAACAGCTTTTTCAATACCACGCTTTAATGACATTGGATTAGAGCCAGCTGCCACATTTCGTAATCCCTCACGCACCATAGCTTGGGCTAATACAGTTGCAGTTGTAGTGCCATCACCGGCCACATCATCAGTCTTTTTTGCAACCTCTTTAACTAAATCTGCACCAATCTTTTCCCATGGATCTTCTAGCTCAATCTCTTTCGCAATTGAAACACCATCATTAGTAATTGTTGGTGCGCCCCATTTTTTCTCAAGTACAACATTTCGACCACGAGGTCCAAGGGTTACCTTGACCGCATCGGCCAATGTATTCATACCGCGCTCAAGTGAGCGACGAGCCTCTTCATTGAAGGCAATCATCTTTGCCATATTTCTTCTCCCTCATTTTTAGTTTGCTGCCTAAAGTTGGTTTTAGGTGTTGTTATCACTCACACCTATAGAGTGCTAAAAGCCAAATCTAGAGGATTTATTCCAGATGCGCCAAATTGGCCAGGATTTTAGGCTTAACCGGTTTTTTTAAGTGCCGGTGGCTAGAGGGTAAAGCCGAGCTTGCTGCTGGATCGGGCCGCAGTTCTGGCATCCCGAATTCGGCGCAATCGCTTAACCAATATAGGTTCAGCCAGCAGGGCATCATTGCGATCTATTAAATTATTTAGCATTTGATAGTAGGCAGGTGGGGTTAAATTAAATAACTCTTTAATTGCACTCTCTTTACTACCAGCATGGCGCCACCAATTTCGCTCAAAATCAAGCAGCTTAAGCTCTAACTCAGATAAGCCAGTTGGCCCAGGGGCTGGTTGGATAAATGCTGACATAGCCATATCTTAAAAGCAGGGTGTGACATTTTCAGGTTATTAACCGCTTTTGAGCGTGGCGAAAAAATGAGAAAAAACTATTTAAAGTTAACTAAGGTCAAAATTATCAACTGGATTGGTTTTAATCATTTCAGCATAATCCTTACGGTTAGCACTTCGAATTAAGTTTCTAATCATGGTAGGAAAAACAAATGTATGTAACGGCAAAACTGCATACCAATACAACTGACCACCTAGGCCACGGGGTGAAAATGATGCCTCTTGCACTACCTCACTTTGACCATTAGCTAGCTTTGAAATTCTAAACTCAAGCCAAGCTTTTCCCGGCAAAATCATCTCGGCATATAACTTAAGTGATTGCTCTGGCACCAATGATTCCACTCGCCAAAAATCAAGTGAGTCGCCAACTCTTAAATGAACTGGATCTCTTCTACCTCGCCGAAGTCCAACTCCACCAATCATTCGATCTAATAAACCACGTAGGTACCAGAGAAAATCTGAGCCATACCAACCATTATCGCCACCAATCTCCTCGATCGCCGCCCATAAACTTTTAATTGATGCATCAGTGGTGCGCACCTTTTTATCTTTTAATAACATCTCACCTGCCCACTCTGGATCAGATTGAGCTTTCTGCCATGGCGCAGTTGGCAATGTGGCATCAGACCAGCGAGTAGAAACGGTATTACTTGAAACATTACTTAGCGCCAAGCTAACTGCGCCTTCAACATCAATTAAGCCCTCTTTTGGTTTTGGAATTAATTTATCAATTGATTTTTTAGGATCCGCTACCACCTCACTAATTAGTGAGCCAACTAGTGGGCGAGCAAGTGAGGTTGGCACCGGAGTTACAAAGCCAATCCAAAGGCTAGATAATTTTGGGGTTAGTACTGGCACCTTAATAATTAAGCGTTTTCTAAGCCCAGATAATTTGGCAAACTTTTGCATCATATCGGCATATGACAAGATCTCAGGACCGCCAATATCAAATACTCCTGCCACTGGTTTTTCTAACTTGGCACAACTTCTTAAATACCAAAGCACATCTCGGATCGCAATTGGATGAGTTTTATTCATTACCCATTTAGGTGTGGTCATAACTGGCAGGCGATGAGTTAAATGTCGTAACATCTCAAAGGAGGCAGAGCCAGAGCCAATAATAATTCCAGCTCGAAGCTCAAGTACGGGCACAGATGTTGTGGCTAACTCCTTACCAGTATTTGCTCTAGAGGTTAGGTGCTTACTAGTTTTCTCATCATTATTAATTCCACCTAAGTAAACAATTTGTTTAACGCCACAACTTTGCGCTGCCCTGGCAAAATTTCTAGCCATCGCAGATTCAATCTCATCAAAATTTGGTCCTAAATTAATGGAGTGCAATAAGTAGTAAGCGGTGTGAACACCAGTTAATGCAGCCTTGGTAGATTCAAAATCTGATGCATTTCCAGTTGCAATCTCTACTTGCTTAGCCCAAGAGTGACTCTGAGCTTTGTTGGTATCTCGCACAAAAACTCTCACATCCACACCATCTGCCAGTAATGCAGTAACTAACCGGCCGCCCACATACCCTGAGGCTCCGGTGACTAGAATTTTGCGCGCTTGGCTCATGGTGAAAACAGTAGACTTAATTCAATGAATAAACCAAGGGTAGTGATCTTAGGTGGCGGGTTTGGTGGCCTAGCCGCCGCTCGCGCGCTGCATAAAGCAGCCGATGTCACAGTGGTTGATCGCCATAATTACCAAACCTTTCTGCCGCTGTTGTATCAGGTTTCAACCGCAGGACTTGCCGCCGATCATGTGGCTTATCCAATCAGAGGTGCGTTAAGAAAAACCCCAGTTAAATTTCGAATGGGCTCTCCCATCTCAATTGATCATAAAAATAAAGAGGTTAAGTTAGATAGCTCAGAGCTTTTAAAATTTGATCACTTAATTGTGGCGCTAGGTTCTGTCACCGCTGATTTTGGAATCCCAGGAGTTAATGAGTTCACCTTAGGGATGAAGAGTGTGGCAGAGGCGTTAAGTATTAGAGCTGAGATCATGCGGCGGTTTGAGGATCTATGTAGATTTGAAGATGATACAAAGTTATCTATCACTGTAATTGGTGGTGGACCAACTGGAGTTGAGATGGCAGGTGCGATCGCTGAGTTAATTCGCGGGCCATTAAAATCAGATCAAGCCCAAGCTGCCTCACATATCAGTATCTCGCTAATTGAGGCTGGGCCAAGGTTATTGCCACCATTTGCACCCTCCCTATCTGCTAGAACTAAAAAAGATTTAGAAAAATTAGGGGTTAAGGTTTTACTAAATGCTGCAGTGCAAGAGGTAGAGCATAGAAAGATAAAGTTAAAAGATGGCACCACCATCGCCTCTGAGATAACTATTTGGGCAGCTGGGGTAAAGGGCAATGATGCAATTGCGCAATTAAATCTACCAACTACTGGTAGTAGAGTGGCAGTTGAACCAACTATGCAGGTTAAAAATTACCCATATATCTGGGCGTTAGGTGATATCGCAGCCGGTGTTGATAAAAAAGGCAATCAGCTGCCGATGGTGGCCCCAGTTGCAATTCAACAAGGAAAATTTATCGCCAAACAAATTGCCAGAGTTAGCAAGAGCCAAAAATTAGAAAGCTTTAAGTACTTAGATAAGGGCTCAATGGCAACTATTGGTAGAAACAAGGCGATAGTTCAGGTAAAGGGAATCAAGATCGCAGGGGCGATTGCTTGGTTAATTTGGCTTTGGTTACATCTTTTCTATTTATTGGGGGGTCGAAACAAGATCGGCACCATGGCTGATTGGACTTGGAATTACCTAACCTTTGATCGTGGCAATCGCCATATTATGGATTCTTAAACAGAATTTAACCTATGCCAAAACCGGTTTATCGAAAGTTTATCCAGGTAGATAAGCACCAACTTTGGTGTGTTAAGTGGCAAAAAAATGGCCAACCACTTGTCTTACTGCATGGCGGATTAAGCCATACCCAAAAGTGGGAGAGGCAAATCCTGCCAGCTGTTTATAAAACCCATGAGGTATTTGCTTATGATCGCACCGCTCATGGCAGAACCAAGGTGCGCAAGGGTTACTTTCACTTTGATTTTCAAGTAAATGAGTTTATTAATTACTTAGAAACTGTTGTAAAAAAACCAGCCCATGT
>DAOROF010000044.1:0-6842 GCA_035441405.1 Candidatus Nanopelagicus sp. | reverse complement strand
TCTCTTCTTCAGTTAACTCAGCACCCTCTAGGTACTTCTCCATTACAACATCATCGCAATCAGCAAGAGTTTCTAATAATTCATGACGTGCTTGCTTAGCCTTCTCAACTAAATTAGCTGGAATCTCTTCAATTAAATAATCTTCACCCTTTTTGGTCTCTCCTGGCCAAACCAGGGCCTTCATGGCAATTAGATCTACTAGGCCAGAAAAATCACCCTCTAATCCAATTGGAATCTGTAGTACTAATGGTGTGGCATTAAGACGAGACTTGATCATATCTACGCAGCGATCAAATGATGCACCGGTGCGATCTAGCTTGTTAACAAAACAAATACGAGGAACGTTGTAACGATCTGCTTGACGCCAAACTGTTTCAGATTGTGGCTCAACTCCGGCAACACCATCAAATACTGCAACTGCACCATCTAATACTCGAAGAGATCTTTCTACTTCAACTGTGAAATCTACGTGGCCAGGTGTATCAATGATGTTAATCATGTGATCTTTCCAATGACAGGTAGTTGCTGCAGATGTAATAGTGATTCCGCGCTCTTGCTCTTGTTCCATCCAGTCCATGGTGGCTGCGCCCTCATGTACCTCACCAATTTTGTAGTTAATACCGGTGTAGAAAAGAATTCGCTCAGTTGTCGTAGTTTTACCCGCGTCAATGTGCGCCATGATTCCAATGTTTCGAACCTTGGCTAAATCGATTGCGGTTGCAACTGACATTTTTTCTCTTCTCCCGTTATCTCTTAATTACCAGCGATAGTGAGCAAACGCCTTGTTTGCTTCAGCCATCTTGTGTGTATCTTCACGCTTTTTAACTGCGGCCCCTAAACCATTGCTGGCATCAATTAATTCATTGCCTAACCGCTCAGCCATTGATTTCTCACGGCGCTCTCTTGAATTATCTACAATCCAACGAAGGCCAAGAGCTAATGCTCTAGCTGGCTTAACTTCAACTGGTACTTGGTAGGTAGCGCCACCAACACGGCGGGATCTAACTTCAACTGTTGGCTTTACGTTATCTAATGCTCGCTTTAAGGTAATAACTGGATCCGTACTGGTTTTCTCTCGGCAATTCTCAAGTGCACCATAAACAATTGCTTCAGCAGTGCTTCGCTTGCCGTGCATTAAAATTTTATTAATTAGTGAGGTAACAACAGGTGAGCTGTATACCGGATCGGCAACAACTGGCTCTTTTGCAACTGGGCCTTTACGTGGCATTACTTCTTCTCCTTCTTAGCACCATAGCGAGAACGTGATTGCTTACGATCTTTAACACCTTGAGTATCAAGGGAGCCGCGAACAATTTTGTAACGAACGCCAGGTAGATCTTTAACACGACCACCGCGAACTAAAACAATTGAGTGCTCTTGTAAGTTATGTCCTTCACCAGGAATATATGCAGTTACTTCCATTCCACTGGTTAAGCGAACACGTGCAACTTTACGAAGGGCAGAGTTTGGTTTCTTAGGAGTTGTTGTGTAAACACGAGTGCAAACACCACGACGTTGCGGACTACCTTTTAATGCAGGTGTGCTCGTCTTGTCTGTCTTCTCGGAGCGGCCCTTACGGACCAGCTGCTGAATTGTTGGCACTTAACTTTTCTCCTATTTCTAGAATTTTTAAATAATTTTTTTTAAAATTATTTACCCTTAAACTTTTAAATTTACGCTCCGCTTCCCGACCCACGAGGTCGGGTGTGTTGCCCGTTCCTTGCAGATAACATGCAAATAAATTGCATGCTTGGTGCGGCTCTTAAATTAAAAGAGCAAGGTCGGCAAGGGTAGCCCAGTAATACAGGGTGGGTCAAAACGGTGCTTTTACTCCTACTATCCCCAATCTCGCCTTTACGACACGCCGGGGCTTTGGGTCGATTGGCGCTTATGGTTAATGGATGGAAAAGCCAAAACTTCGAGGAATTGTGCATCTGGTTATGTCACCAATCAGCCTGGTGGCTGGCTTAATTCTGATCACGCTGGCCGATGAGCTTCGGGGTCGAATTACCTTAGGAATTTTTACCCTAACCGCAGTTACCTTATTTACCTGCAGCGCTCTTTATCACCGGGTGGCGTGGAATGATAAAAATAAAGCGATCTGGCGCAGGATTGATCACTCTAATATTGCAATATTAATTGCTGGTACCTACACCCCATTTGCAATTTATTTATTAGAACCAGGACAAGCAAGATTGCTATTAATTCTGGCCTGGGGTGGAGCACTACTTAGTTCACTACTTAGAATTTTTTGGCTTTCAGCTCCGAGATGGTTATATGTTGGCGGTTATATCGCACTTGGTTGGGCAGCGGTTATTTATCTACCTGAATTTTTAGATCAGGGTGGCGTGGCAATCTTTGTCCTAGTGCTCGCTGGTGGAATCTGTTACTCAGTTGGCGGCATAATTTATGCAATAAAGAAGCCAAATTTTTCAATCAACTGGTTTGGCTTTCATGAATTATTTCATGTCTTAACCGCAGCTGGCTTTATCTGCCACTTCATAGCGGGAGCATTAACGGTATTTTTAAAAGGTTAATAAAAAAGCCGGTGCTTTTTTAGCACCGGCTTTTAACTTTTAAGTAATTATCTAACCTCGAACTCATCCAAACGAACCGCTTCACCTGATCCTTGTGATTCAAATGGTGTGAATTCATACTCATCGTAAGCGGCATAAACTGCAGCCTTTGCTTCCTCAGTTGGCTCAACTCGAACATTTCGGTATCGAGCAAGACCAGTACCAGCTGGAATCAACTTACCAATGATTACGTTTTCCTTTAGTCCAAGTAATGGATCACTCTTCTCAGATAACGCAGCATCGGTTAGGACGCGAGTTGTCTCTTGGAATGATGCGGCAGATAACCAGGATTCAGTTGCCAACGATGCTTTGGTAATTCCCATAAGCTCTGGCCGACCTGAAGCTGCTTTACCACCAGTTGAAACTACGCGACGGTTCTCTTCTTCAAAGCGACCGCGCTCAACTAACTCTCCTGGAAGTAGATCGGTATCGCCTGGTTCTAGCACAGTAATGCGCTTTAACATTTGGCGAACAATAATTTCAATGTGCTTATCGTGGATCGAAACACCCTGCATGCGATAAACCTCTTGAATTTCACTTACTAAGTGAATTTGAGTTTGGCGTGGTCCTAAAATACGAAGTACTTGCTTAGGATCAATTGCGCCAACAACTAATTGTTGACCCACAATAACTCGTGCACCCTCTTCAACTAGAAGTTTTTGACGACGGGTAATTGGATAAGCAACTGCTTCTCCACCATCATCTGGGGTAACAACAATCTTCTTACCCTTTGCATCCTCTAGGAATGAAACAGTTCCAGCAGTTTCAGCAATTGGTGCTACACCCTTTGGAGTTCTAGCTTCGAAAAGCTCTTGAACACGAGGTAGACCATGAGTAATTTGAGTTTCACCAAGTAACTGAGCACCACCAGTGTGGAAGGTACGCATGGTTAACTGAGTTCCTGGCTCACCAATTGATTGCGCGGCAATAATTCCTACTGCTTCGCCGACATCAACTAACTTTCCAGCAGCCATTGATCGGCCGTAACACATTGCGCACTGACCAACCTTGCTATCGCAAGTTAATACTGAGCGAACCTTTACCTCTTCAACACCGGCAGCAACCAGGGTATCGATATTGCGATCACCTAGATCTGTGCCAGCGGCCAAAATAACTTTGCCGGCAGCGCTTATGTCTTCGGCTAAGTTACGACCAAATAATGAGGTCTCAACATGATCATCCCGAACTAATGTGCCGGTTGAATCTTTAGCTGCAATTCGAAGTGTTAGACCACGATCGGTACCGCAATCTTCTTCCCGAATAATTACATCTTGTGCCACATCGCACAGACGACGGGTTAGGTAACCTGAGTCTGCAGTACGAAGTGCGGTATCGGCCAAACCTTTACGAGCACCGTGGGTAGAGATGAAGTATTCAAGAACTGAAAGACCTTCACGGAAGTTAGATTTAATCGGACGCGGAATAATTTCACCCTTTGGGTTAGCTACAAGTCCGCGCATACCTGCGATTTGGCGGATCTGCATCATATTTCCACGTGCACCTGAGTAAACCATCATCCAAACTGGGTTAGTGCGAGGGAAGTTATCTTCCATCTCCTTTGCAACCTCATTGGTAGCAAGTGTCCAAATCTCAATTAACTCTTGGCGACGCTCATCATCAGTAATCAATCCCTTTTCATACTGTGATTGAACCTTATCGGCTTTAGTTTCATAACCTTCTAGGATCTCGCGCTTACGTCCTGGAGTTACAACATCATTAATTGAAATTGTTACACCAGCGCGTGTTGCCCAGTAGAAGCCAAGTGATTTAAGTGCATCTAGAGTTTGAGCCACAGTTACCTTTGCATAACCTTCAGCTAAGTTATCTACGATCAAACCAAGTAATTTCTTAGTTACATCGTAATCAACAAATGGGAAGTCAGCTGGTAGCACTTCATTAAATAATGCTCGACCTAATGTGGTTTCGCGAGTCTCGGCCACACCACTCTTATCAATTCGCAATTTAATTTTTGCTTGTAGTGAAAGTGAACCTTGATCAAACGCCATTACGCCTTCAGCAATTGATGAGAATGCTCTGCCCTCTCCTAATTGCTTCTCACGAAGTGAGGTTAGGAAGTAAAGACCAAGCACCATGTCCTGGGTAGGAGATGTAATTGGTCGACCTGAAGCTGGAGACAAAATATTATTGCTAGAAAGCATTAATACTCGAGCCTCTGCTTGTGCTTCAGCTGATAATGGAAGGTGAACTGCCATCTGATCACCATCAAAGTCTGCGTTAAATGCAGTACAAACTAATGGGTGAATTTGAATAGCCTTACCTTCAACTAATTGTGGTTCAAATGCTTGAATACCAAGTCGGTGCAGTGTTGGTGCACGGTTTAGTAATACCGGATGCTCAGCAATTACCTCTTCTAATACATCCCAAACTACTGGCCGAGCACGCTCAACCATTCGCTTTGCTGACTTAATATTTTGTGCATGATTTAAATCAACCAATCGCTTCATCACAAATGGCTTGAATAATTCAAGTGCCATTTGTTTTGGCAGACCGCACTGATGCAATTTAAGTTGTGGTCCCACAACAATTACTGAACGACCTGAGTAATCAACGCGCTTACCAAGTAAGTTTTGACGGAAACGTCCTTGCTTACCTTTAAGCATGTCAGATAAAGATTTAAGTGGACGATTTCCAGGACCAGTTACTGGTCGGCCACGTCGGCCGTTATCAAATAATGAGTCAACCGCTTCTTGCAACATACGCTTTTCGTTGTTAACGATAATCTCAGGTGCACCAAGATCAGCTAAGCGCTTTAAGCGGTTATTTCGGTTAATAACTCGACGATATAAATCATTTAGATCGCTAGTTGCAAATCGGCCACCATCTAACTGAACCATTGGGCGAAGATCTGGTGGAATAACTGGCACACAATCAAGCACCATAGATGCTGGCTTGTTGCGAGTATTTAAGAATGAGTTAACAACCTTTAATCGCTTAATGGCGCGAGTCTTCTTCTGACCCTTTCCAGTTTGTGAAAGTTCAGTTAATTTATCAAACTCAGTTTGTAGATCAAAGGTTTGTAGACGAGCTTGAATTGCCTCTGCTCCCATTGAACCTTTAAAGTAAACACCAAAGCGATCACGAAGTTCGCGATAAAGTGATTCATCACCTTCAAGATCTTGAACTTTAAGATTTTTAAATCGAGTCCAGACTGCCTCTAGTCGATCTAACTCTCGTTGCGAGCGATCACGAAGTGTCTTTAACTCACGCTCACCAGCTTCACGCACCTTACGACGGGCATCAGCCTTTGCACCCTCATCTTCAAGTTCTGCTAAGTCAGCTTCCATCTTTTTAGTACGAGCATCTAATTCAAGATCACGACGAGTCTCAATCTTTTTGTAATCTGCTAAATACTTCTTCTCTAATGTCGGCATATCCTCAGCGCGAGCCTCAGTATCAACCTCTGTGATCATGTAGGCGGCAAAGTAAATAACCTTCTCTAAATCCTTTGGCGCAAGATCAAGTAAGTAACCAAGACGACTTGGCACACCTTTGAAGTACCAGATGTGAGTTACTGGCGCTGCTAACTCAATATGTCCCATTCGCTCACGACGAACCTTTGCTCGAGTTACTTCAACTCCGCACCTCTCGCAGATAATTCCTTTAAATCGAACGCGCTTGTACTTTCCGCAATAACATTCCCAGTCACGAGTTGGACCAAAGATTTTTTCATCAAATAGGCCATCTTTTTCTGGCTTAAGTGTTCGGTAGTTAATAGTCTCTGGCTTTTTAACCTCACCAAATGACCACTCACGAATATTGTCAGTGGAGGCAAGACCGATTCTTAACTCATCAAAAAAGTTAACATCTAACATAGTTATCCTCTCCTCACACTTCTTCTACAGAACTTGGTTCAACTCGGGATAAGTTGATACCTAACTCTTCAGCGGTTCTAAATACCTCTTCATCGGTGTCGCGCATTTCAATTGCAACTCCCTCTGAAGAAAGTACTTCAACATTTAAGCAAAGTGATTGCATTTCTTTTACCAAAACCTTAAATGACTCAGGAATTCCTGGCTCTGGAATATTTTCACCCTTAACAATTGCCTCATAAACCTTTACTCGGCCTAAGACATCGTCAGATTTAATGGTAAGTAACTCTTGTAATGTGTAGGCAGCTCCATAAGCTTCTAGTGCCCAAACTTCCATCTCACCAAATCGCTGTCCACCGAATTGTGCTTTTCCACCCAACGGTTGTTGCGTAATCATTGAGTACGGACCGGTTGAACGAGCATGGATCTTGTCATC
>DAOROF010000043.1:0-7329 GCA_035441405.1 Candidatus Nanopelagicus sp. | reverse complement strand
ACAAACCGGTTTTGGAAGATAAAAAACCACCCTTGAGTAGGTACTCAAGGGTGGTAGACGCCTAAATTAGCTAAAGAAAAGCAGGGTGCCTACATTGCTACCAAAATCTGCGCCACCTCTAAGTAGTGCAAAAATAATTAATGCCGCACCAGCTAGCGAAAGATTCTTAAAAAATGAGATTGTTTCATTTTGTTTGGCAGTCGCGTCACTTTCTTTCCAAAAAGCATGCATCAAGAAAGAGGTTGGAATTAGGAAAATTGCAATTAAAAGTGCACCTAGGTCAGCGTAGAAGCCAAGAGCGATATATAGGCCGCCAAGAAAAATCATGGCGCCACTGACATAAACAGATACCTTTGCCAATGGAACCTTTTTGTACTGCGCGTATCCAGTCATGGCTGAGTTTTTTGTAAAGTGAGCAATTCCAGAATTAATAAACAGAAGTGCAAACAGAATTCGGCCAACAATTAATACAATTTCGGTCATTATTTTCCTACCTCTTTAGTAGCCCACTTTCGGGCTGGTTAGTTAAAAGATAGGGGCTACTGTCAGGTATATGAACTAACCTTTGGGGTGTGTTCACAATTTTTAGTATTACTTCAAGGGTGACGACTAGGAAGATCATCGCATGAATCAAAGTATTGCAAGTATCTTGCATGTTGATATGGATGCTTTTTTTGCATCAGTTGCCGAGAAAGATAACCCACGGTTAAAAGGCAGACCCGTTGTAGTCGGCGCAGGTGTCAGGGGAGTTGTTTCATCAGCAAATTATGAGGCAAGAAAATTTGGCATTAGAGCGGCTATGCCGGTGTATCGAGCGAAAGCATTAGCACCTCATGCAATTTTTATTCCACCAGACTTAAAAAGATACAGCGAAGTCTCTGAGCATGTAATGAATATTTTTGAGGATATAACACCATTAGTTGAGCCACTTTCATTAGATGAGGCTTTTTTAGATGTAACTGGATCAAAGCGATTATTGGGCAGTGCTAAAGAGATTGCAGAGATTATTCGCAAGCGAGTAGAAGCTGAACAAGGAATTACTTGTTCAGTTGGAATTTCACACAACAAATTTATCGCCAAGATTGCTTCAGCACATTGCAAACCCAATGGCGTACTAGAGATTGACCCTGAAAAAGTTTTAGATTTTCTTCACCCATTACCAGTATCTGAGATTTGGGGTGTTGGGCCTAAAACTAATGAACAATTGGCAAAACTAGGCTTAATCAAAGTTGCAGATATAGCAAATACGCCTAGGCAAACACTAATTAGAGCATTAGGACAGGCAAGTGGTACTTCACTTTATGAACTAGCTTGGGGTAGAGATTATCGAGATGTTGAAACACAAAGAGTTGATAAAAGTGTTAGCTCATCTGAAACCTTCGATGAGGATTTAGATAATCAGGAGGAGATTCTAAAAATCCTCTTAAGATTAACTGAAAAAAGTGCAGAGAGAATGCGAGCAAAAGGGTATGCAGCTCACACAATTAGCATAAAGGTGCGGTTTGCAGATTTCAAAACAATTTCTAGATCTAAAACTTTAGATTTACCTACCGTAACAACTCGGGAAATTTTCGAGGTGGTAAAAAATCTATATCAAGCACTTGATTTAGCGGGGGAATTGATCAGATTAGTAGGCGTATCCCTTGACTCATTGGTGGAAAATGATGATATTCAACAGATGGTTTTAGGGCAGCGCGCCAGCGGTTGGCGCCAAGTTGATCGGGTAGCAGATCGAATTAGGGCAAAATTTGGCGGCTCCAGTTTGCGCCCAGCACGGTTAGTTGAAGATCACTTAGAGGAGTAGTCCGATTGAGTTTTAAAAAATTCAAAATTGCTCTATATTGCGAATATGGCACTTTCAGATCACGAGCGTAAGTTACTAGCTGAGATGGAGGCTGCCTTAGAGCAAGAGGATCCACGCCTTGGATCGACCCTAACGGGAAAAGCTAGGACCAAGCAGGGCTCCCGAGTTCTCTTAGGTTTTAGCATCCTATTAGTTGGCCTTTTAGCACTGGTCTCAGGTTTAGTAGCCAAGCAAACAGTGGTGGGCGTGATCGCCTTTTTAATCAGTTTAACTGGGGTGCTTTTAATCATCACCAATATCAGCCTAAAACCGCAAATGAGCAGGGGTAATAAGAAGTTTGGTATCGGCTCAAACCTGGAAGAGCGGTGGGATCGAAGGAATAACAACGAGATTTAGGGATCGCTTAGCTGGGTAAAACCACTCAGACAGATACTCCACCCCCCTCAAGGGAGGTGGTTTTTTTATGCCCAAAAATGGTGGGGCGAATGGATGAAAAGTGGGTGCGGGGGGTTGAAAGTGGGGAAAAAGGGAGTAAAGTGGTGATCTGAGGTTTAGCTTGAGCGTAAGGGGGAGGCCAGTAGATGTTTCTGGGTACCCACGAACCAAAACTTGATGAGAAGGGCAGATTGATTCTGCCAGCCAGATTTAGAGATGAATTAGCAGATGGCTTAGTAATTACCAAAGGTCAAGAGCATTGTTTATATGTTTTTCCAGCCTCTGAGTTTGCATTGATTACCGAAAGATTACGACAAGCACCAGTTACTCAAAAGAATTCTCGGGATTACCTACGTGTGATGTTTGCTGGCGCCCACGATGAAGTTCCAGATAATCAAGGACGGGTAACTATTCCTACTGGGCTTCGAACATATGCATCTTTAGAAAAAAATTGCGTAGTCATTGGCGCCAATACCAGATTAGAAATTTGGGATTCAACTTCATGGAATAAGTATTTGCAAGATCGAGAAAAAACATTTGCTGATGTCTCAGAGGAGGTCCTTCCTGGATTGTTTTAAATCCAATCAAATATCTATTTAGGCCACCGCCACTAAACCATTCGCGGCGCCACTTCCCCGGTGCCGCGCGTTATTAGTCAAGCTCCGTCAAGTGGCGGTGACCTAAGTAGATATCTGAGCAAAAAAGTTAGCAAAAAAGTTAGCAAAGATAGAGAAAAGGGGGAGAGTAAATGAGTACAGATGTTGCCCACATACCAGTGGCATTAAATCGCTGTCTGGATTTACTTTCACCAGCAATAACCAATAAAGAAAAGCCATTTTTAATTGATGCTACTTTAGGACTAGCCGGTCATGCCAAATTGTTCTTAGAAAAGTTTGATAACTTACATTTGATCGGAATAGACCGTGATCAGTCAGCACTAGAAATTGCAAAAAATGAGCTAAAAAAATACCTTGATCGAAGCACCTTGGTAAATACCACCTACGATCAAATAGAGGCTGTAATGGCGCAAGCTGGTGTGACAAAGGTCGATGCAGTTTTATTTGATCTAGGCGTCTCGTCCATGCAGCTAGATTTAGCAGAGCGCGGTTTTTCATACTCCAAACAGGCCCCGCTTGATATGCGCATGGATCAAAGTGCAAAATTATCAGCTGAGGTAATTCTACATACTTACTCCCATGGGCAACTCGCAAAAATAATTCAAACCTATGGCGAAGAAAAATTTGCTAGCAAGATTGCTGAAAACATCATTAAAGCTCGCACCCAAGGTGAATTAAAAACAACTAAAGATCTAGCTGAGATAGTTAAAAACTCAATCCCGGCTGCTGCTCGGCGAACCGGTGGCAACCCAGCTAAGCGCACCTTCCAAGCACTACGAATTGAGGTCAATCAGGAGCTAGCGATCCTAGAGCGGGCAATTCCAGCAGCATTATCAGCTTTAAGTATTGGTGGGCGCTTAGTAGTCATGTCCTATCAATCCTTAGAAGATCGAATTGTAAAGCGATTTTTTACCCAAGTTAGCGCAGCTAAAACCCCACGTGGTCTACCAATGGATTTACCTAACTCGGCTGCCCATTATCGATTATTAGTAAGTGGCAGTGAATCTTCTGCTGAAAGTGAGCAAATAAGTAATCCAAGATCGCAGTCAATGAGGCTACGTGCTATCGAACGGGTGGCTGCTTAATGGCTATTTTTGAATTAGCACCTGCCCTTAAAATCTCACGTAAGGTCGTAAAAGAACAAACCAATAGAGTTGTTCTTAAATTAGTGCCGGAGGTCAAATCAGGCCAAGCGGTTGCCGATCGCACATTTGGCATAATTCTCGCCACCATTTTTACCTTAGGACTTTTTGCATTACTGGTGATTAATACTGCGCTCGCTCAAGATGCCTTCAAATTAAGTGAATTAAAAGTGCAAGCGCAAATTTTAAAAGATGAGCGAGAAGCGATTCTTAAAGAGGTTGCTAAAAAGTCATCTCCAGATCAACTAGCAGAGAGTGCAAGTAATTTGGGAATGATTGCTGCCAAGAAGCCATACTTTCTGGACATGAGTGTGGGTGGTCAATGAACCAAGATCAAATAGTTCAAGACAGAATTCGAAAAGTAGTCGCAGTTCTAATCATTCTAATGATGTTATTCGGATTAAGATTAATTGAAATTCAAGCAATTCGTGCCCAAGAGTATGTTGAAAAAGTAGATATTGAATTAAATAAATCAGCGACTTTGCTAGCACCTAGAGGTGCTATTTTTGATAAAAACGGTGTGGAGCTAGCCAGGAGCATTTCGGCTATAAATATTGCAGTTGATCAAACGGTAGTAAATGACCCAATAAATGCTGCAAAGGTCGTTGCACCGATACTAGGTTTAAACGAGTCGGAATTAATTCAAAATCTAACTGGCCAACGGCGCTATGTGCTAATTGCAAAAGATGTGGAGCCTTCAAAATGGCGAGATGTTTACGCCGCTATCACCGCCTACAATATTGAAATTCTAAAAACACAAGAAGGAATAAGTAAGCGAATCGGTGGATTTGTGCCTGAGCGTAGTTATATCAGGGAGTATCCAAATGGAAAATTGAGTGCATCTTTAGTTGGCATTATTAATGATCAGGGAGTTGGCGCATCTGGTATTGAGAGTAGTTTAAATTCAATCCTTTCTGGCACTAATGGAAAATATGTTTATGCAAACGGGCGCGGAAATATTATTCCCGGTTCCGAGCAGATCCGAACTGAGGCAAAATCCGGCACAAGTATTCGATTAACGATCGATCGAGATGTTCAATGGGTGGCCCAGAATGCAATAAGTCAGGCAGTAGCAGCAGCTAGAGCTGAATCAGGCACAGTTATTGTTATGGATCCAAGAACTGGCCATATTTTAGCTCAAGCCAGTGCTCCAACATTTGACCCAAATGACTCAGAAAGTATTACCCAAAATAAGTTACGAAATCCTTCGGTACAGGAAGTCTATGAGCCAGGATCAACTGGCAAAGTAATTACTGTAGCCGCAGCGCTACAGGAAAAACTTGTTACACCAGACACAGTTTTTACTATTCCATATTCATTAAAAGTTGCTGGTGAAACATTTAGGGATCACGAGAAACATCCACCACAAAGACTTACTACCACTGGGTTATTGGCGGTTTCTAGTAACACAGGTTCAATCAAACTTGGCCAGTCTCTAGGTAAGGATACTCTATATAACTATTTGAAAAAGTTTGGTATTGGTGAAAATACAAACTCAAAATTACCTGGTGAGTCTGCTGGAATTTTGCACCCAGTGAAGGATTGGTCTGGTACATCACTACCTACTATTGCATTTGGCCAGGGTTATTCAGTAACTGCAATGCAAGCTACTTCAGTATTTGCCACAATTGCAAATGATGGTGTTCGAGTAAAACCAACAATCTTGGCTGGATTAGTTGATCAAACTGGAAAATTTACAGCTTCAGAAAAATCCGAATCTATTCAAGTACTAAGTCAACAAACCGCTCAAAGTCTTCGCAAAATGATGGAAAGTGTTGTTTCTCCAAACGGCACAGCGCCATCTGCTGCAATTGATGGATACCGCGTTGCTGGTAAAACCGGAACCGCAGAAAGATATAACTCAAATTGCGGTTGCTACAGTGGATATACCGCTTCATTTATTGG
Source organism: Candidatus Nanopelagicus sp. (assembly GCA_035441405.1). Lineage (GTDB taxonomy): Bacteria > Actinomycetota > Actinomycetes > Nanopelagicales > Nanopelagicaceae > Nanopelagicus. The sequence goes on along the minus strand of DAOROF010000043.1, from coordinate 1,426 downwards.
CTTTGCCCCTGCTGATCAACCAAAATACGTAGTTAATGTGACTATTCAAGATCCAAAGGGAATGCACTGGGGTGGGGTGCTTGCAGGTCCAGTATTCAAAAAAGTTATGAGTTTTGTACTTCAGAATGAGCGGATAAAACCTACACCTGTATCTGAGACACACCTATCGCTAACTGAAGCAGCTTTAAAAAGTAAAATACTAGTCAATAAAAATTCTAAGAAGGCTGGGGCATAAAATGATGTCACTTCCTTCCATCAGAGCTACAAGGCAATTAGCAGATTTTGATTCTGAAATATTTAATAAAAGTATTGAAGTATCTGGTATCTCAATAAATTCAGAAGATATTCAAAAAGGTGATCTATTTGTAGCGCTGCCAGGGGCTAAAACCCATGGATCAAATTTTTTAGATACTGCAATCAAAAATGGGGCCGTAGCAGTGCTTAGTGACATTCCAATTAATTCTTCTATTCCAAGTTTTGTGTGTACTTCACCTCGTCAAATACTCGGGGAACTTTCTGCATGGTTTTTTGATTATCCATTTAAAAAACTTACCTCTGTTGGAATTACTGGCACCAATGGAAAGACTACTACGACCGATTTAATTAATCAGCTATGGGAGCTTAATAGTATTAGTTCTGGATTAATCGGAACGCTAGGAACGCGCTTTAAGGCTAACTTAGAGCCTGGTACTAGAACTACACCTGAAGCTAATGAACTTCAGCAAGTCACAGCACAAATGGTGAAAGAAGGCATAAAACATTTGGTCATGGAGGTAAGTAGCCATGCAATTGACCAATTGCGAATAAAAGGCTGTAGATTCAAGGTTGCAGGCTTTACTAATTTAACTCAAGATCACCTTGACTACCATATAAATATGGAAAACTACTTTGAGGCAAAAGCAGCATTATTTACTGAAGAGTACGCCGAACAAGCAGTTATAAATATTGACAATTCTTATGGAGTTAAATTACTAAAAATCACAAAAATTCCAACAGTAACAATTTCCAGATTAGAGAATAATGCGGATTGGAATTACTCTAAGATTATTTCAAAAGATTTCGGTTACGAGGTTGAGATAAAGAGTAAATTAGGTAACCATATTTCTGGAGCTTTTGGGTTAAAGGGTGAGTTTAATTTAGATAATTTACTCCTTGCGGTTGTTTCAGCAAGTTTGACTGGTCTGACTGATTTAGAGATTTCTAATTCTTTATCGAAATTAAAGTCTGTACCGGGCAGACTTGAACAAATTTCTTTAGGACAAGAATTTACCGCTCTAGTAGATTATGCTCACACACCAGATGCAGTTGAGCGGGTTTTGAAAACTGTAAAGAATTTCACTACCGGTAACGTAATATCGGTTTTAGGTTGTGGTGGTCAAAGAGATAAGTCTAAGAGGCCGTTAATGGGCGCTGCATTATTTAATGA
>DAOROF010000042.1:0-8238 GCA_035441405.1 Candidatus Nanopelagicus sp. | reverse complement strand
ATAAAAACAGCCAAGTAATTGTCTTATCTCCTTCGGGAATGCCTAAGAAAGCACTGGAAGATTCAATAGTTCGTATTCGTAAGAGCGGGCCAGAGTTAATCTGGCTTGGAAGCAATCAACTTGCCCTCAAGGAAGAGAAAGTCATAAGGGGTTCAAACCAAGTGAAAGAAGAAGATTCAACAATAATTGATGCTGCGCTAATTCAGTACCTGACTCTGGGATTTGCAGTCAAGAATGGATTCAATCCAGATTCACCTGCTGGACTTAGTAAGGTGACCCTTACTAATTAAAAATTACCAATCTAATAAGCTGATAATTTCGTCATCATTTATTCTATTCGGATCTACTAGTCTGGCCTGTGAATACCAATGATTTTGCTCAACTGTATACGTTTGAAGTCTTCTTAAACTTTCAATAACTTCCTCACGCTTAACCCCCAGCTCTTCTAAGCGATGCCGAGTTTTAGCTAAAGTTATAGTCTCTTTTGCTCGTTGGAAGTTGTTGCCTTGGAGGTAAGACATTATCAAAACCCCCATACTTACCAATTCTCCGTGAAGAATTGTCCTGCCTGTTACCTCCTCAAAAGTGTAGGCAAAGAAGTGCTCTGATCCTTCTTCAAATCTTGCATGTCCCATATCGTGGCAACGCCAACCGATATCGCGATGTAATTCCATTAATCTCCGTAAGCCATCATCGGTAAGCTCAGCAATTCCCGGAGCACATAGATAAAGCTCGTCTAGGTATGTTTGAGAAATTTTTGGCATCTCGGCAGTCCAACCAAACTCATCCTTGCCAGCCTCATGAGCTAATTTCCAGTCAAACCAGGCGGTTTGGCAAGAGAGAACATCACCGATTCCGCTGGTAACCATGGACTTTGGTGCAGCGCGAAAGAGCTCAAAATCAACATAAACCATTTCAGGGACCGCATCGCCCTCGTAGCGCACACCGCCTCTATCTCGAAGAGCAGACATTCGTGTGAAACAAGCATCAACACTTGGAAGAGAGGGAAACTGCAACAGAGGTAACTGTCTTCTCCAATGAATCCACTTGGCAGTATCCATGGCTCCGCCTCCGCCAAGGCCAATAACTGTGACGGCCGGAGATTCTTTAGCGAGAGTATCCAGGTGCTGTGGAGAGAGATCGCCAGATTGAATTATTTGCAATGGTCTGTTATCAATTTTATGGTCAAGCAAGGCCCAAGGTTCAGGTTGAGTTATAAGTATGTAATCGCCAGCATTATTTATTGCATCCACAGAAATATTATTTCCATAGGTTGCATTAAAGCCTTGAGCCTTAAACGTCATTTTGACTCTCCATATTCATCAATTAATTGATTAATTCTTTCTGGACCAATAATTCTATACTTCTCTAACCTACGGTCACGCAGTAGTAATTTAGCAAATAGCTTTGAATTCTTCTGATATTCATTTTGCAATTTACTTAATGAATAGCCCAAAAACTCTGCCTGCAAATTGGCTTGCGCAACCATGTTGCTAATCATAGTTCTATGTAATGAGATTAGTTCAATTAAACGATCTTCGTAATCCGAAAGATCGAGATAATGAGTTTCCTCTACAACGCTTCTTCCGAAATACCATCGCTCTATTGGGAGATGAGGTGCCAACTGGTCTACTTTTCCACTTGGGTGTTTATCAAATCCCGCGGTCCAACAAGCCTCAGCCACTGCTTTGCCGACCAAAATGTGATCTTGGTTATCCTCGAATTTAATTGAATCTGGATCAAAACTCATCACTAAATATGGCCTAGTCTCTCTAATTACCTCGACTATTTGATTTCGAAGTGAAACCTCACTTTTATCTCCTAAAGTATCTGTCTGATATCCAAATTCTGATAAAGAATTAATGCCAAGGGCAGATAAGACCTCGTCAAACTCAGACTTATTACGCCTAATAGTCTCAATTTCATCAAGACCCCAGCTATCCCAACGGTCATCAGTAACTCTAATAACATGGATTTTCCAACCTTCATCCAATAGCGCCAAGGTGGCCGCCCCACAAAATAAGAGCAAGTCATCGGCATGAGAGATAACTATCAGACCAGTTTTTTGTTTAGTGAGTGGAATCTGAAGCCTTTTAGACAATTTACCTCCAAAAATAGACCAGACCAGAATGAGTCTTGTTATGAGATTGTTGTAGTAAACCCTTAATAAATCAAGCGTTGGTGGGTATTTTTAGGACACTAGGGGTGCGCCCCTCAATGAAAGGAAAACACTTGTTAAAGGGAAGAAATTTCAAAGCAGTTGCTCTAGTTGCGGCTGCAGTTTTAACTCTGAGCGCATGTAGCAGTGACTCAGAATCTGGTGGTGAAGTAGGGGGAGAGATTAATGTCTTTTTGATTCCTAGCCCATCATCAACATCAATTCAGAGTTTTATTCCAGAGTTTGAAGCTGAGACTGGAATCAAAGTAAATGTGTCTGAGACTCCATACGGTGAAGCACATCAGAAACAACTCCTCAGCTACAATCAAAAAGCGGGGGCTTATGACATTGCACAATTTGATAATTCATTCCTAGCTCCGTTCTGCCAAGCCAATGCTATGTTGCCACTAGATTCATACATTTCTGGATCTGATGAATATGACATTAGTGATTTTGGACAGGGACAACAAGATTATGGAAAGTGCAATGGAGAGACTTTAGGTCTAACCCTAAGCACTGAGCCGATGATTCAGTGGTATAGAACCGATCTCTACGAGAAGCTTGGATTAACTCCAGCCAAGACATGGGATGAGTACTACAACAACGCAAAGAAAGTACAAGCAGCTGGATATGGCGGACAGATTATGGGTTTTGGTCCTAACGTATCTTGGTGGTGGATGACTCTAGTTTGGTCATTCGGAGGAGCTCTATATGACGAAAACCTCAACCCAGTAGTAAATTCAAAAGAAGCAGTTGCTGCAACGGATTATCTGAAGAAGTTACTTGAAGTATCGCCAAAGGGAGCAATCACCGCGACCGGCGATGACACAACAAGTAAGTTCCTTGGTGAAGATATTGGAGCGATGCTTAACTACTCGGGTTACTATGGAATGGCGCTTGATCCAAGCATCAATAAGAATGCTGGGAAGATTGGTACAGCTCCAATGCCAATGGGTAGTTCAGATATAACTCATCTTGCTGGATGGAATATCGGAATACCTGCCGATGCAAAGAACCCTGATGCAGCTTGGAAGTTCCTTGAATTCGTTCTAGGAAAGACTAATTCAGTGAAGTATCTTGAGTCTGGCGCCGCGGCAATTGGTCGTCAGTCAATTATCAACAATGCGGATTTAGTGGCTAAAAATCCATATCTCCCACAGTTGGAGATTCCATCAAGCTCACGCATTGAGAGATACCCACAAATTGCGGTTTGGCCAGAGTTTGAAGTTGCCGCAATTGATGCTGTTACTCAGGTCCTAACTGGGAAGCAGAAGACTCAAGCAGCATTGGATGCGCTTAATGAGAAGCTCAAACCAATACTTGCAAAAGAGCCTAAAAGCTAATCAGCTCAAAGACTAAGGCTTGGGCCTGGCACAATAGTGAAAGAGAATGATCACTAAAGTGCCCAGGCCCAATTTGCTGCGTAGGAAGAATCTTCGTCCCGTTGCGCAATTAACGATTCCAACTTGGATTTTTCTCGCATTGGTTGTGTTGATTCCTTTCTTCTACGGGGTTTACCTATCATTTCTAGATATCAATCTGGCCTCATTTCTCCCACCCAGCTTTGTGGGATTTGATAACTATAAGGCGGTGCTAGCAGCTTCTGAGACTTGGTCAACACTTCGAATCACCTTGATTATTACTTTTATTGGTTTACTTACGCAGATACCAATCGGAATACTTCTAGCTTTAGTACTGCATGAAAATTTGCGTGGCACAAAAGTATTTCGTTCAATCTTAATCACCCCAATGCTCCTTACCCCGGTCGCAGTTGGCCTGACTTATAGATTTATGTTTGATACTGATCTTGGTGTTATTAACTGGGCCTTAGAAAGTCTAGGAATCGAGAGAGTTAACTGGTTAGGATCGCAGACTAGTGCGCTGTTCGCCATAACAATTGTGGACTCTTGGCAATCAATCCCTTTCGTTATGCTCTTGGTTCTAGCGGCCCTGACCGCTATTTCACCCTCTTTATATGAGGCAGCTCGAGTTGATGGAGCATCAGCAAACCAGATATTTCGAAGAATTACGCTGCCATTAATCACACCAACGCTCTTGGTAATAACCATGATTAAAATTATGGATTTTCTAAAACTTTTTGACACACTCTTTATTCTCACCCGAGGAGGTCCAGGAAATGCAACTACAACCCTTGGACTTTGGACTTATAAGACCGGATTTGTATTCCTTGAGTTCTCTAGAGCAGCAGCGCTTGGGGTAATAATTACTATAATCACGCTTCCGGTCTATTTCCTCTGGCGTCGAGCCTCAAGGGGCGTGCGATGATTCTGAAGCGAAGCGCCTCTTACTCTCTCTTGTTTCTTGCCTCGTTTCTCTCACTGTTTCCACTATTTTGGACTATTAGCACTTCAATAAAGGATCGAGTAGATACTTATAGCTTGCCACCAAAGTTTTTTAGCTTCACTCCTACCCTAAAGAACTACACATCACTCTTTTCTCTGGAAAAGTTTTGGCAAATCTATTCCAATAGCATCATTATTACTTTGGGAAGCACACTTATTTGCTTAGTGGTAGGAAGTCTTGCAGCTTATGCATTGGCAAGAAAACCAAAATTCAGAGGCAGAACTCCCTTAGAGGGATTAATGATTGCGATAAGAGCGCTTCCAGCAATCGTGTTGCTTTTACCAATATATAAACTGAGCTCGTATCTAGGTCTTTATGATTCCAAGATAGGGTTAATCCTCATTTTTGCAGGATTTAATATCCCATTTGCAATTTGGTTACTGATGAGCTTTTTTGAACAGATACCTGTTGAAATTGAAGAATCAGCTAGAGTCGATGGGGCTTCAACTTTCAAAATGTTTACGCGAATTATCTTGCCATTAGCGGCGCCTGGCTTGGTAGCAACGGGGATATTTGTCTCTCTCCTTTCTTGGAATGAGTTTTTAATTCCTGTGATTATGGCTGGAGAGAACTCAAAAACTCTTCCAGTGCTGGTTGCCAGTTTTATAAGCAATCGCACCCTTGATTGGGGCCCTATGGCCGCCGCTGCCACGGTGGCCTTAATACCTATAGTCCTCTTAACGGTAGTAATTCAGCGTTGGTTGGTAGCTGGACTTTCAAGCGGGGCTGTTAAGGAGTAGTTGTCTATAGTAGAAAGCGCTCTTTTTTGGCGTTCTTTTTTGAGTCTTGTAATCAACATAGATCAGCCCAAATCTCTTTTCATATCCATATGCCCATTCAAAATTATCTAGAAAGCTCCAAGCGAAGTATCCCAGGATTGGTGCACCTTGACTTATTGCTGATTTCATCGCATCTAGGTGACGTGCTAAATAGTCAATACGCTCATCATCAATAATCTCATCATTAATCACTTCATCATTCCAAGCAGAGCCATTCTCGGTAATGTATATCGCTTTTGGTGAATATTCCTTTGAGATTCGAAGCAAAATCTCCTCAAAGGCCTGGGGGTTAACCTCCCAATTCATTGCAGTTCTTTTAACGTTCTTACAATTGACACTTCTTATTGGTAGTGGCTTTGAATTTTGATCTGCTGCCACGGTCTGTCTGAAGTAGAAGTTAACACCAAGAAAATCTAAATCTTGAGCAATCAATTTCATATCTCCACTATGAATCTCTGGAGATGCTCCTAAAGCATCGATTACATCTGCAGGGTAGGTTCCGCCAAAGACTGGATTAAGAAACCATCGATTATCAAAGCCATCAGCTAATTGAGCAGCGATGCTATCCTCTTGACTATCAGTTGCTGGCACTGCCGGAGTAACATTAATAACAATTCCAACGCTTGCTTCAGAAACGTTGCTTCTAATTACTTGACAAGCCAATCCATGCGACATGAGCAGATTGTGAGAGACATTTAAGGCTGTTTGAAGATCTTTTATACCAGGAGCCATATCACCGTATAAGTGGCCAAGCCAGGCGCTACATAATGGTTCATTCAATGTCATCCAGTTTTTGACTCGATCGCCAAATCGAGAGGTGAGCACTTCGGCGTACTCCCCAAACCACTCCACAATTTCGCGGTTATTCCAACCACCACGTACCTGCAACGCCTCTGGCAGATCCCAGTGGTACATGGTCAACCAGGGGGCTATTTCCCGCTCTAATAATGAGTCAATTAAGCGATCGTAAAAATCTAACCCCATTTCATTTATCTTGCCAACGCCATTTGGAATAACTCTTGGCCAGGCCACAGAGAATCGATAAGCCTTTACGCCCATCCACTTCATCAAATCAAGATCTTCCTTGTATCGGTGGTAGTGATCGCAGGCGATATCTCCATTGTCAAAATTAGCTACCGTGCCGGGAACTTTACAGAAGGTATCCCAGATGGATTGACCTCTACCATCTTCATTAGCAGCTCCCTCAATTTGGTATGAAGATGTGGCAACACCCCAGAGAAATTCGGTCATACAGAGAGACGCTTTCCAACCACGACTTCATCTCCACGCCTTAATAGTTCGGTATATCCAAGCGCTGCATAAAACTTCAAACCTCGCTCGTTATAAGCTGAGACCCGAAGATGAAAGCCAGGAGAGCCAAGATTCTTCAACTGATTCTCCATCTGCACCATCATTTTTCTACCCCAGCCTTGCCCTTGAACCTGAGGCAGCAAATCGATATGTCCGTGGGAGGGAAAGTCCTTAAGTACTTCGGAAGGTGATGGGGTAGGAGAAAATATCTCACGGACTAGCCATTCATCTTCACTAAATTGTTTTAACTCAGCATATTTGAGTTGTAATTGTGGCCACCAGTGCATTTTGCAGAGATTTTGAAAATGGTCGGTGTCAAGGACACAAAGCCCATATCCAACAGTTTTTCCTGATTCAGAAAGAAGGTTGCTGGTCTCACTTGCATGAGTAACGTATGGCCCAACAAAAACTTCACCAAGCATCTGATCATTTCTAAATTGGGATGTCGCATCACTTCCAGAGTTGCCAGTTTTTAAAGCCACAAAGTACAAATCATTTAAGTCATCGAGCGTTGCCGGTCTAATCTCAATTTCTGGCATGTGAGAATAATCTCCTACTCGCTGTTGCTTTGGCGAGAGTCCTCTGGTCTATCGCCATTCAAGCCAATAACCCCTATTCAAGCGTAAAAAACTTGATCTTCTTGAGACTGGTCTGATATTAATTCCCGCTCAACCCTAGATTTATTTACCCTCACACAATACCCTCAGAAACATGAATGCCGACAAAGCTGCAATCAGGGCAAAAGAGCAATTGTTTAGCTTGCTTTCTCAGCTTCCCCAAGGCGCACGTTTACCTGGTGAGAGAACACTCTCTGAAGAATTTGGAGTTTGTCGCGTTACCTTAAGGCGAGCACTTGAAGACTTTATTGCAGATGGAAGACTTGAGAGACGAGCCCGTTCAGGGACTTACATTAAAAGACCCATGATTTCATCAGAGATGCGTCTTAAGTCATTCACTGAAGAAATTAGAGCAAGAGGGCAAGAACCATCTTCTAGCCTAATTTCATTTAAGAAGACTAAAGCGAGTCTAAATGTTTCAAAATTATTAGGAATCAATCAAGGAGAGGAAATATTTTTTGTCACAAGACTACGTCTGGCAGATCATATTCCTGTTGCCCTAGAAACACTTAGAATTTCTTGCAGCTCAATACCAAGTCTAACTCCTGAAGATTTCAAAGGTTCTATATACGATGTTATGTTTGAGAAGTCGGGAATCAGAATCATGAGTGCTAGGGCAGGTATCACTGCTCACAACCCAAGTGAAAGAGACAGAGATCTTCTTAAGACTTCATTAGAAACTCCCTGTCTTTTGATTAAGATGTTGGATTTCGATCAATTTGGTAAACCCGTAATGACAGCTGAGTGTCTATATAGAAGTGACTTATTTGAATTACAAATAGAGGTAAGTGCAACTATTAAAGAAACAAGGAGTCAAAGAATTTCATGAAGTCGCATCACGAGTACCTATCAAATTTAATTGAACTACTGACAATTTTGCGGGAAGACTGCCAACAGGTTGAAGAGGCCGCTGGCCTAATCGCCCAATCACTCCAGAATGATGGATTGATTCATGTTTTTGGTACAGGGCATTCTCATATGTTGGCAGAGGAGATGTTTTACAGAGCAG
>DAOROF010000041.1:0-8356 GCA_035441405.1 Candidatus Nanopelagicus sp. | reverse complement strand
AACTCATCCTTTGTTAATGGATATGAGATTTCAAAGGATGGCGTAATTTATGCCAAGATGAAAACGGTACAGGTAACAATTGATTTAAAGAGTAGAAAATCTAGACCAATAAATGATGCAGAGCGTGATTTTTTAACCAAGTTTTTAATTTAAGTAATTTAATCTTCACTTAAGGTAGAGTTAAATAATGAGATCAAAGATCCATCCAGCCTGGATCGTTGCTGCAATTACTTTTGCTACCTTATTTGCATCCGCCGGCTTTAGAAGTGCCCCTTCAGTATTAATTTTGCCACTTGAGAATGAGTTTGGCTGGCGGCGTGATGTTATCTCTGCTGCTCTTGCAATAAATGTTTTACTCTTTGGATTGACCGCACCCTTTGCTGCAGCTCTTATGGATCGCTTTACTGTGCGCAAGGTAGTCATGAGTGCACTTACAGTTATTGGGATTGGCGCACTTCTTACAATTTGGATGAATAAAAGTTGGCATCTAATGCTCCTTTGGGGGGTTGTGGTAGGTATTGGTACTGGCTCAATGGCACTAGTTTTTGCCGCCACAATTGCAAATAGATGGTTTGTAAAAAAACGTGGTTTGGTAATTGGGGTATTAACAGCAGCTGGTGCCTCTGGGCAATTGGTTTTCTTGCCAACATTAGCCAGGCTTGCCCAAGATCCAGGGTGGCGAGCATCTTCAGTCATGATCTCAATCGCAGCTTTTTTGATGGTGCCTTTGATTTATTTATTTCTAAAAGAGGATCCACAATCTATAAATACCACTCCCTATGGCGCAGCAGATAATTGGCAGCCACCAGTATTGGAAAAAGGGAATGCAGCTAGGGTGGCAATAGAGACATTAAGGGATGCGGCCAAGGTTAGAAACTTTTGGTATCTCGTTGGATCCTTTTTTATTTGTGGCTTATCTACCAGCGGTTTAATTGGTACCCACTTTATTCCAGCAGCTCATGATCATGGGATGGCGCAGGTTACCGCCGCTTCCTTACTAGCCTTAATTGGTGTATTTGATGTTGTTGGAACTATTACCTCTGGTTACTTAACCGATCGAATTGATCCTAGGAAATTACTATTTTTCTACTACCTACTTCGAGGCTTATCCCTATTTTTGCTGCCCTCAATCCTGTTTTCAACGGTTGAAGCTTCTACTCTAGTTTTTGTAATTTTTTATGGTTTAGATTGGATCGCCACTGTGCCACCAACGGTGATGTTATGCCGCCAAGTATTAGGCCCAGATAAGGGTGCAATTATCTATGGCTGGGTATTTGCTGCCCATCAAATTGGAGGTGCCCTGGCTGCTTTTGGTGCAGGCCTGTTGCGAGTTAAGTTTGGCGATTACGCTGCAGCTTTTTACATCACTGGCATACTTTGTGTAATAACTAGTTACTTTGTATTACAAATTACAATAAAGGAAAAGAGCTAAGCTTGAGTGAGAGTTTTTATGAACAAATTGGCGGAGAGAAAACCTTTAGCCAATTAGTCTCCCACTTTTACGCTCTCGTTGCAGTTGATCCAATTTTGCGCCCGATGTATCCAGAAAATGATCTACATGGGGCAGCTATGCGATTACAAATGTTTTTAGAGCAGTACTGGGGCGGGCCTGCTACCTATAGTGAACAAAGAGGACATCCCAGATTACGGATGCGACATGCACCCTTTCATATCTCAAGAGTTGAGCATGATGCCTGGATTAATTGTATGCAGCAGGCGGTAGATGATTTAGAGATAGATCAGGATCTAAAGGATCAGTTATGGAGTTACTTAACGCAGGCAGCTGCTGCCATGGTTAATGCAGCTGAGTAATACTTACTTTCGTGGTTGAGATTTATTACCAACCTTTAAGATCTCACCATTTCGCAAATACCAGATTGTGCCCTTGGCATCTCGCACCGTAGTTATTCTAAGTCCAACAGTTTCAACTACCCCTTGTACCTCTAACACATCCACCTTATCGCCAACACCATATTGATCCTCAACTAACATAAAGATGCCAGATAAAATATCCCGCACTAAAGTTTGGGCACCAAGTCCTAATGCCACACCAATTACACCAGCGGAGGCAATTAGGGGACCTAGATTTAAACCAAACTCAGCTAAGATCATAAAGATGGCGATCAACCAGATTGTGCCATTAAGTGTGGATTTTAAAACCGTACTTGTCGTCTTTGCTCGCTCCTTTTGCCGCGCCCCACTTCGTTTTGGTCCTGGAATTAGATCAGCACTAGCTACTCGGTTCAAAAGGCGAGTGATGGATCTTTGGCCAAGCCGTGAGATAAAGATGGCAAGCAGGATAATTACTGTGATATTTAGCGGGGCGCCGGTGAACCAATCCAGCGCAGATTGCATACTCTCAGAAAGTTCCATAATTAGATGAAAACCTTAACCCAAATGTAATTGGGAATCTGGTTAGAAATGCTGATTTTTTGGCCAACCTCAGGCAAGATATACCCACCGGTGCGAGCCACGCGCTGTAATTGTTAGGGGAAGTTTTAAAAGTGTCACAGACCTTGGTACTGAACGCTACCTATGAGCCACTAGGTGTCGTATCAGAGAGAAGAGCATTAATCCTGGTGTTAAATGCGCGCGCAGTTAGCGTGGAGGATTCAGATCGAATCCTTACCTATGCCAGAGGATCAATTACCCTACCGTCGGTAATTAGATTAAATAAATTTGTGAAGATTCCATACCGGCATGCGGTGCCATTATCTAGAAGAGCAATCTTTGCTCGCGATAACAATAGATGTGTTTACTGTGGTGTAACTGCAACCTCAATTGATCATGTAATTCCAAGATCTAGAGGGGGCGGACATAATTGGGAGAATGTGGTCTCAGCTTGTCATAAATGTAATCATCTAAAAGCTGATAAAACTTTAAAGGATTTAGGTTGGCGCCTGCGCCACACACCACGTGAGCCAGTGGGTGCTGCTTGGCGTATTCTAGGTACTGGTAAACCAAATAGAGTTTGGATTCCATATTTGAAACCATTTGGGGTAGAGGCGATCGGAGCAGCCAGCGCATGATTGAGGATGGCACGATGGCAGGGGAGGGGTTAACCTTCCTAGAAACATTTACCTACTTTTTTGTAGCACCAACTGTGCTCTTTGTAGTGATCTCATTTTTCTCCTACATCACCGCTAAAGAGGTTAGAGCAAAATCAAAGCGTAAGGCAGTAAATCTCACCAGTATTGAATAGGGCTAGTTAAAAACTCTTAATCTTTTTGTTGCACCTTAAGGGATCTCTCAAGTGAATCCTTGGCCTCAATCACTAATCGGCGCAACCCTGCTTGACCATTCTTACCCACCCCATCAAGCCAGGCGTTGGTCTTATCTAATACCTCTTGGGTAGTTAAATAGATTGGATAAAGACCAGATACAAATTTACTTGCTACCTCATAGGATTTTTTACCCCAGGTATCTAGTAGTAGATCAAAGTATGGATCAACATAGGCAGCAAGTAGTGGCCGATGTAATGGCCTGACAAAGCCAGCTACCTTTGCCTCACGTTGTGAGGTTGATAAATCACCAGTTGTAATCTCATCCCATACCTGTTGTTTTGCAGATTGAATTGGCCGGGCAGCAAGGGCGGTTTGGTAGGAGAGTTTGCCAGTTAGGGTTTGATCTAACTTAAGCTCATCTGCTAATTGCACCTCATCCATTAAGCCTCGCTCAGTTAAGGCAATTACTAGCGACCATCTCATCTCTGGATCAACCTTAAGCCCAGGTAATTTTCCAGCTAGAAAATCCTTTAATAGATCATTGTGTTCGGCACTGGAGGCAAATGCGGTGAAGCTTTTTACAAACTGTAATTGATGATCACTGCCGCTAGCAGAGCTGGCAATCATCTGCTCAAAGGCATTACCAACCTTTAATCTAGCTGAATCTCGTTTTTTAGGATTTGAGTAGAGCTCAACTGCGGTAGCTAGTTGGCCAGCAATTATGGTTAAGGTGGTGATCTCTTGCTCACTTGCAATGCCAGCAAGTGCGATATCAATAAAATCTGTGGCCGAAAGTTCGCCATCTCGCAACATATCCCAGGCAGCAGACCAGCAAAGCGCCCGAGTCAGTGAGTCTGAAATCTTTCCTAGATGATTTTTAAGAGTATTAATTGATCTTTCATCAAATCTAATCTTGGTATAGGTTAAATCTTGATCATTTAAAAGTAGAAGATCAGCAATTTTTTCACCAGCTAAATCAGCTACCAAAGTCTTACTACCTGAAACATCTAATTGCACACTCCTGCGCAAAGTAATTTTTTCACCAACTAAGTCATATAAGCCAACCGCCATTCGGTGGGGGCGCAACTGGGTGGAATCCTTCGGCATGGTAGGCACCTCTTGAATAACCGAGATTGATTTATAAGTATCACCCACTATTTCCATCTCAGCTCTCATGGTATTTACCCCCGCTGTTTGGAGCCAGGTTTTAACCCAATCACTTAGCTGCTTACCACTTGCCATACTTAACTCATCTAATAAATCATTTAAGGTAGTGTTTTTAAAGGCATGTTTGGCAAAGTATTTTTGTAAGCCAGAGATGAAGTTATCTCGGCCCACATGGGCAACTAATTGCTGCAAAACTGAGGCGCCTTTGGCATATGAGATGCCATCAAAGTTGCCAGCGACGGTATCAATATCAACCATATCGGTCACAATTGGATGAGTTGATGAGAGTTGATCTTGCCGGTATGCCCAATTTTTTCGCTCTTGATTAAAGCCAGTCCAAGAGTTTTTAAATCTTGTGCCCTCAACCATCGCCAGATATGAAGACCACTCGGCAAATGATTCATTAAGCCAAAGATCATCCCACCAAGACATTGTGACCATATTGCCAAACCACATATGGGCCATCTCATGCAAGATTGTGTTTGCCCGTGCGTTATACATTCGCTCTGTTACCTTTGATCTAAAAACTAGTAACCGCTCTAAAAAGGTAACCGCGCCGGCATTCTCCATCGCTCCCCAGTTGAAATCCACAACTGCAATCTGGTCATACTTTTCAAATGGATACTCCAAGCCAAACACCTTTTCAAAGTAGGCAAAGCCTTGTTTGGTAATTAAGAAAATATCATCTGGATCTAAAAACTCAGCTAGAGATTTTCGGCAGTAAATTCCAAGTGGGACTGTTTTCTTACCCACATACTCATCTTTGACAAAATAATATGGCCCAGCAATTAAGGCTGTGATGTAGGTAGAAATTCTTGGGGTAGTAGTAAAACTCCACTTACTTTTCTCATCAGCTAGCTCAACTTTTTCTTTCACTGGATTATTTGAGATTACCTGCCAGTGATTAGGAGCAATTACCGTTAAACCAAAGGTGGCCTTTAAATCTGGCTGATCAAAGCAGGGATACATCTTTCGAATAAATGCCGTCTCACCTTGGGAGTAGATATAAACCTGCTCATCTACTGGATCAACTGATCTTTGTAAGCCCTCACCAGTATTTGAGTAGGCACCATTCATCTCAATAATTAATTCATTACTTGGCGCTAAATTCTTTAAGTAAATGGTTTCACCATCATAATTTGTCGTATCAACTGGTAGACCATTTAAGGTGGCGGAGATTACCGATTTACCAACTGCATCAATAAAGCTGTCATAGCCGGCCCTATTGCAGGTGAACTTAATAATGGTCTTAGAGTGAAAGATTTCATCCCCTGCGGTTAAATCCAGGGCTAGCTCATAACTTTCAACATGCAGGTGAGCAGCCCGCTCTGCTGCCTCTGCTCTAGTTGAGTTTAAACCTGGCATGAACCCATCCTTAATATAAGTAATAATTGCCCATAGAAATTAAATATATCTATTGCAGTATCCAAGCAGAGATTGCAGGTTAAGCCAAGATGGAACGTCCTTCAAATCGAAGTTACTCACTGCGGGGTAATCGAATGACAAGAGCGCAAAGTTTGGCGATGGATTCAAAGTGGAATCAATATGGATTAGAGATCACAAATCAAATAAGTATTAATGACTTATTCCCTGAGAAAACAAAAGTAATTATGGAGATTGGCTCTGGGATGGGGGAGGCAACCGCGCAGATTGCCTTAAATAATCCAGATCAGGGGTATGTGGCAGTTGAGATGCATAAGCCAGGGCTCGGTGCATTGCTGTTATTAATTATTGAAAACCAGATTAACAACATTAAATTAATCCGCGAGGATGCAACTTATCTACTAGCAAATTTTATTGAAGATGCCTCATTAGATGGCATTCATCTACTTTTTCCAGATCCATGGCCAAAAAATCGCCAACATAAAAGACGGATGGTGCAAAGTGAGTTTGTTGAGTTGGTTGCTCAAAAATTAAAGCCAGCCGGATTTATTCATATTGCAACTGATTGGCAGCCATACGCTGATTGGATAAAGATACGCTTTGATGCAAATCCTAAATTTTCCGGTGGGATTGTTCCTAGACCTAGTTGGCGGGTGCTTTCAAAGTTTGAAGCTCAAGGATTAAAGAAGGAGCATGTAGTTACAGATTTTAGATATGAAAAACTTTAAATACTTCCCCTATCTTCATAATTAGAGATCTGATTAATTCTTCTTATATGGCGTTCATCGCCAGAAAATGGCGTAGCTAAAAAGGTATCAACTAATTGCAAACAAAATGCCTCTTCATGTAAGCGCCCACCAATGGATATCACATTTGCATTGTTGTGTTCTCGGGCAAGCTTTGCTGTTTCAACTGACCAAACCAACGCCGCTCTTACCCCCTTAACTTTATTTGCGGCAATCTGCTCACCATTTCCAGATCCCCCTAAAACTATGCCAAATGAGTTTGGATCTTTAGCAACAGCAAGAGCTGCTGGAATACAAAAAATCGGATAATCATCTTGGGCGTCATACTCAATTGGTCCGTGATCGGTCACATCATGGCCACCTTTTTTTAAGTGATCAATAATCTTTGATTTGAACTCAAGGCCGGCGTGATCACTTCCAATATGAATCTTCATAACGCTAGTTTGGCATAAAAACAAAACTGCCTGGCTAGTTTTATCAAGCCAGGCAAGTTGTGTCTAGGAGGAGAATAAATGAAGTTAATTTGCGAAGTGCTTATGCTGCCTTAAATGAGATGGTAGAAGCTTTTGAGCCTTTACCATGACCTTTTTTGCCAAACTCCTTAACCTTATTAACCATATTGGTTACTCGCTCAGTAGTTTTGGCTTTTTGTGCTGATGCTTGAGTTGTAGTGATTTTTCCAGCAGCTAGGGCAGCATCAATTTGCTTATTAATCTCAGCAATCATGGCAGCAATCAATGCATCTTTCTTATCTCCAGCAATAGTTGCTAGGGATTCACCAGCTTTAAGTCGGGTAGTTAAGGTATCAAGTGAAATACCAAGTGTTGAGGTAATTACTGCATCAAAGGCAGCATGCTTTTCCTTCATCACAGTTTTTGCAGCAGCTGCAGCATTTTCAGCCGCTTTAGTAATTGCATCTGCTTGCGATTGAGTAATAGTGCCATTACTTACTAAACCTGATAGGAATGAGGAGATTCGCTCTTTTCCTCTACCCTGATCTGCTGATGCCGCACTGGTTACTGAAACGCTTAGACCAACTGCTAAAGCTACTGCTGCGGCTAATACTTTCTTTTTCATTATCCCTGCTTTCTTCAAGCACAACTTGTGCTTAATAGGATGATCTAAGAGTTAAATGCTGTGCTGGATATCCAAACTACCTGTGAGCCAGGTTAGAGTTTTTCCCATAGGTAACTGTATTAGTAAATCCAGGAGTGCTAGCCCTCATATGCCTGAGAATTTCAAGCGGAATAAATTTGGTGAGTGGTACCGCTCTATTCACTGTGCGTAATTTATTGAACTATTTCCATAACGCTTGGTCATCTTGACGTTGCGCTTAGCCCCAACAAATGGGGGGATGGAAAGAACTATGTTTGGAAAACATATATCTAAAGCAGTAATTTTTGCAGTTATTTCACTTTTGCTTACCCAATCGACATCATATGCCGCTGGCCGAAGCTCCTCTGAAGCCAACACAATATTAAGTGGCAGTGGTGTGCCAGCTACCACGATTGGAATTAATGGCGATTTTTACATAGATATAAAGAGTATGAATTTCTATGGACCAAAGAAAAATAATCGCTGGCCAATACCCACCTCACTTCGCGGCCCCGCAGGACCAATTGGTCCTTCAGGAGTTGATGGTAAAAATGGATCAACTGGAAGTACAGCTGATGGAAAAACTGGTCCAGCAGGTCCCGCCGGTCCAGCAGGCCCAGCAGGTCCAGCTGGTGCCAAAGGTGAAACTGGTGCAGTCGGTGCCAAAGGTGAAACTGGCGCAGCAGGAGCTGCTGGCGTTAAAGGAGATACCGGTGCAACTGGTGCGACAGGTGCAACTGG
>DAOROF010000040.1:6500-8788 GCA_035441405.1 Candidatus Nanopelagicus sp. | reverse complement strand
TATGAGCCCGCTGAAGTATTAGAGCACCTATATCGATTAACTCCGATGGAGGATGCCTTCTCGATTAATGCGGTGGCCTTGGTAAATGGAAAACCACTCACTCTTGGATTAAAGGATCTACTACAAGTATTCATCGATCATCGCATTGAGGTTGTAAAGCGCAGATCAATCTTTAGAAAAGCTAAGGCTCAGGGGCGATTGAATTTAGTTGATGGACTATTAAAAGCAATCGTTGATATCGATAAGGTAATCAAATTAATTAGAGGTAGCGAGGATGCCACAGTGGCAAAGGCGGGATTAATTAAAACTTTTAAATTAAGCGATGAGCAAGCAACATATATTTTGGATATGCCGCTTAGACGTCTTACTAAAATGAGCAAAATTGAACTTGAAACAGAGGCCAAAGAATTAAAGGCTACAATCGCCACCTTAACTGCAATCCTAAAAACAGAGGAGAGCATCAAAGCCAAGGTGTCTGAGGAGCTAAGTGATATTGAAAAGAAGTACGCCTCACCTCGCCGCACCCGCCTTGTTGCATAAGCAACTTTGATATCCACTAACGCCCTAGAGCTTCGCGCTGCCGCCAGGTTATTGGTTAAAGATGTAACTATCCGAATCAACCATGGTGATCGAATTGGTTTTGTTGGCCGAAATGGTGCCGGCAAATCAACACTTGCCAAAGTTTTAGCTGGTGAAACTATGCCAGCAGGTGGTGCGGTAAATCGCACTGGCAAAATTGGATACCTACCGCAAGATCCAAGAACTGGTGAGGATCAGGGAACTGTAATTGATCGAATACTTTCAGTTCGCGAATTAGATTTAATCGCAAAAAGAATGCGTGCAGTTGAAGAGGAAATGGCGACCTCGCAAGGAAAAGAATTAGAAAAAGCTATGGAGCGCTACACCCGAGTAGAACATGAATTTTCGGCAGCTGGTGGCTATGCAGCTGCGGCTGAAGCAGAGGCAATTGCCTCATCCCTTGGTGTGCCCAATAACCTATTTGACCAACAACTAAGCGCCTTATCTGGTGGGCAAAGAAGGAGAATTGAGCTAGCTAGAATTTTATTTTCTGGTGCAGAAACTCTAATTTTAGATGAGCCTACTAATCACTTAGATGCTGACTCTATTATCTGGTTGCGCGAGTTTTTACTTAAGTATCCAGGTGGATTAGTAATTATCAGCCATGATGTTAATTTGATTGAAACTGTAGTAAATAAGGTCTTCTACCTTGATGCGAATCGAAATGTAATCGATGTTTACAACATGAGCTGGAAGAACTACTTACTCCAGCGGGAAGCAGATGAGCATAGAAGAAAACGTGAGCGAGCTAATGCTGAAAAGAAGGCTGAAATTTTGCAAAAGCAGGGTGAAAAGATGCGAGCTAAAGCAAGTAAGGCAAGTGTCGCACAAGGCATGCTAAGACGAGCAGAAAAATTACGAAGTGGCTTAGAAGATGTTAGAAAAGTTGATCGAGTTGCAAAACTTCGCTTTCCAACACCTGCTCCTTGTGGAAAGACACCAATTACTGCAAGTGAATTATCTAAGTCATATGGCTCACTTGAAATCTTTACCGATGTAGAGCTGGCAATTGATAAGGGATCTCGTGTGGTGATTCTTGGCTTAAATGGTGCTGGTAAAACAACTTTGCTAAGAATTTTAGCTGGTGATTTAGAACCAGATACTGGTCAGGTAGAGGCTGGTCATGGTTTAAAAATCGGTTACTACGCCCAAGAGCATGAGACCTTAGATTATGAACGAACAGTGCTTGAAAACATGTTAAGTGCAACTAAAGATATTAGAGAGCCTGAAGCTAGAAATGTATTAGGTTCATTTTTATTCACCGGAGATGATGTTCATAAGCAGGTTAAGGTCTTAAGTGGTGGCGAACGCACCAGACTGGCGTTGGCATTATTAGTGGTGAGTGCGGCAAATGTTTTACTACTAGATGAGCCAACAAATAACTTAGATCCAGCTTCTAGAGAAGAAATCCTTGGCGCTCTTACTGAATATCAAGGCGCGGTAATTTTAGTTTCCCACGATGCTGGCGCTGTTGAAGCACTAAAACCAGAGCGAGTACTGCTTCTGCCAGATGGTGATGAGGATTTATGGAAAGATGAGTATTTTGATCTAGTAACTATTGATTAAGCGTCGATTCGCTCTCTATCAATATCAGCGTTAGAAATAA
Source organism: Candidatus Nanopelagicus sp. (assembly GCA_035441405.1). Lineage (GTDB taxonomy): Bacteria > Actinomycetota > Actinomycetes > Nanopelagicales > Nanopelagicaceae > Nanopelagicus. The sequence continues at coordinate 6,603 of DAOROF010000040.1, read as the reverse complement.
AATCTTTTCTTGGGGCAACCTCATTACCCATTAACAATTCAAACATTGCCTCCGCCTTTGTTACATCCTTCATGGTGATTCTGCGCAGGGTGCGGTGCTCAGG
>DAOROF010000040.1:0-6400 GCA_035441405.1 Candidatus Nanopelagicus sp. | reverse complement strand
GTGCCAAGCGCAGAATCTCCCTCGACAATAAATAACTCTGTTCTAGTTGGATCATCAGATCTGCAATCAGATAATTTAGTTGGCAATGATGAGCTCTCAAGTGCGTTTTTACGACGCTGTAAATCTTTATGGGCTCTAGCTGAAATTCTTGTTCTAGAAGCATTAGCAATCTTCTCCAATATCAAGCGCCCGGTGGCCTTATCAACTCTCTTTGTCGTATTAAAAAATGCCTTCATCTCATCGGCAACTACTTGACCAACAATTTTGGCAGCTGCTGCTGTTCCTAATACCTCTTTAGTTTGACCTTCAAATTGTGGCTCAGACATTCGAACAGTTACAACTGCAGTTAACCCCTCTTGCACATCATCTTTTATGACATCTGCCTCATTATTTTTTAAAGTTTTAGTTGCTCGTAACACATCATTTACTACCTTTGTTAACGCTTTTTCAAAACCTGCAACATGTGTGCCGCCCTTGGGAGTTGAAATAATATTTACAAAGGAGGCAACAGTTGCCTCATAACCATTTCCCCATTGCATTGCAATATCCACACCCATCTCACGTTCAACCTCAGTTGGAGTCATATGACCCTTTTCATCTAAGACTGGAACATTTTCAGTGTAGGCACCACTGCCTGAAATTCGAATAACTTCACCAACTGGATCATCTGGTCTTAAGAAAGTACAAAACTCAGAAATTCCACCCTTATGAGTAAAAGTCTCAATAGTTTTAGCTTTGGTGCGACTGTCATTTACTACCAGTGTTAATCCTGGAACCAAATATGAGGTTTGCCTTGCCCTGGCATAGATATCTTCAATTGATAACTCAGCCTCTTTTAGAAATATCTGTTTATCAAACCACCATTTAATTCGTGTGCCAGTTACCTTAGAAGAAACCTTGCCAATAACTCTAAGTCCAGATTTTTCAGTAAAGCTTGCATTCGGTCCATCGCCTTCAAAAATGCCAGCATGTCCGCGCTTAAATGACATCCAATAAATTTTGCTATCTCGATCAACCTCAACATCTAATCTGGAGGCTAAGGCGTTTACTACTGATGCACCCACGCCATGTAATCCACCAGAGGCAGCGTAGGAGCCGCCACCAAATTTTCCACCAGCATGTAATTTAGTCATCACAACTTCAACACCAGTTAGCCCAGTCTTTGGCTCTTTATCTACTGGAATACCGCGACCATCATCATGTACTTCAACTGAACCATCAGCTTCTAAATTAATTTCTATTTTCTTACAATGCCCAGCAAGTGCTTCATCAACTGCGTTATCAATTATTTCCCACAAACAATGCATTAAGCCACGAGAGTCGGTGGTGCCGATATACATACCAGGACGTTTACGAACCGCCTCTAAACCTTCTAGAACAGATAAATCTTTTGCGGTGTAACTACTGATGATTGCTGCAGAGGTACCATCATCTGCTTTAGAGCTCTTAGTTGCCACGGTTGGTAAGGTTATCGAGGCTTGTACCACCAACAGATGATCCGCGCCGAGATTGACCCGTATTTATGCCCAATTGATACAAAAATGAGATATTGACAACAAATTCTCAGTATTTGAGCAAAAAATTTACTTAATTGAAACCAAATTCCAAGCCGGGAATAAAGTATTCATGGTTTGATGTTCCCCTGTAGTAAATATAAGAGAGGCGGCAAGGCAATGAGCAATCAGATAACGATGGAGCAAACTCCATTGAATTCATTAGATCGTTGTGATCGTTGTGGTGCCCAAGCCTATGTCCGAGCAATTTTAGTATCTGGTGGCCAACTATTATTTTGTGCTCACCATGCAAAAACTTATGCTGAAGGGCTAAAGCCTGTAGTAGCTACCATTCAAGATGAGAGTGAAAAGCTAGCTCAGCAAGCAGCTAATTAATCTGTAGTAAATCCAGCCTCGCGGTGGCTGCCATCGCAAAATGGCTTCTCCTTTGATGCCCCGCATCGACATAGTGAAAAATCTGTTTTACTTTCAATGACATTTCCATCAGCATCAACAAAATCAACGGTACCAGTTACTCGAATTGAGCCATTTTTCTTAAACTGCATCTTTATCTTATCGCTCATTTTTTTCTCCTATTAATTAAGGTGATTAATCTAGATAATCACGAAGTACTTGGGAACGAGATGGGTGGCGCAATTTAGACATAGTCTTAGATTCAATTTGGCGAATACGTTCACGAGTAACTCCATAAACCTTGCCGATTTCATCTAAGGTTTTTGGTTGGCCATCGGTTAAGCCAAATCGCATTGCCACTACCCCGGCCTCACGCTCTGACAAAGTATCTAATACTGAGTGCAGCTGCTCTTGTAATAATGTAAAGGAAACTGCATCAGCTGGCACGATCGCTTCAGAGTCTTCAATTAAATCACCAAACTCACTATCGCCCTCTTCGCCAAGTGGGGTGTGAAGTGAGATTGGCTCCCGGCCATACTTTTGCACCTCAACCACTTTTTCTGGGGTCATATCTAATTCTTTTGCTAACTCCTCTGGTGTAGGTTCGCGGCCAAGATCTTGCAACATCTGTCGCTGAACGCGGGCTAACTTATTAATAACCTCAACCATGTGTACTGGAATACGAATAGTTCTAGCTTGATCTGCCATCGCTCTAGTAATTGCCTGTCTAATCCACCAGGTGGCATAGGTTGAGAACTTATAACCCTTTGTGTAATCAAACTTTTCAACCGCGCGAATTAATCCCAAGTTACCCTCTTGAATAAGATCTAGAAACAACATGCCTCGTCCGGTATAACGCTTAGCTAGGGAAACAACCAATCGAAGGTTTGCCTCTAGTAGATGGTTTTTATCCCGGCGACCATTTAACACAATTTGTTGGTACTCACGCTTTAACTTCTTATCCATCTTCTTATCATTTGTTAACCGCTCTTCGGCAAAAAGACCAGCCTCAACAGATTGGGCTAGCGATACCTCAAGTTCGGCATTTAATAGCGGTACTCGGCCAATTAATTTTAAGTAATCCTTTACTGGATCTGCAGTTGCACCAGCGGTTAATACAGTTTGTGCGGGGGCATCATCTTCCTCTGAATCTTTAAGTACAAATGAGTTCTCCTCATTTTGAGACTCTTCAGCAACATTTACAACTCTAATCTCAGAGGCACCATCCTCTGCTGGTGTCTCCTCCTTCTCTTCAATTAAGCTATCTAGATCCTCTAACTCGACCTCTTCTAACTCAACCTCTTCACCATCAATTTTTACCTTAGCAACCTTTTCACCCTTACTTGGTGCTGCAGTACTTGGCTTTGGCGCAGGGGGTGCAACCAGTGCTAACTCAGTTTTTTTCAGCATTCGATAAGGTGAACCAAGACCTGCCTTACGTAATTTTTCAATCTGCTTTGGCACAGTGGCCTCAAGCTCTCTAGCAATTAAAACTAGATCTTGATCAGCCTTTTTAACTATGCGATGAATATTTGTAATGCCTCTAGATTCCAACTCACTTAAGACATTTTTCTGCTGAATAACTAAATCTTTAACCTTTAAAATTTGAGCCACATCTTTAGCCTCAAGATTTGTTTTTAATGGCACCTTTTCAACTTTTTTGGCAGGTTTACCTTTTTTTACTAAAGATTTTTTTACTAACTTCTTTTTTGCTGCAGGCTTACTCTTAGATTTACTAGCCTTTGCACCTTTTTTGGGCGCACGAGATACAGCCACAATTCATCCTTTGTTTTTAGAAGTCTTTGCCGATGCGATTTATTTTAAACCGCCTGACCTCCTGGCTATATTATAAATTGTCCACAGGGGTAAATGCACATCCAAATTGATTAATTTGAGATTTTTGCCAGGTTGAGCGCATTTTTAATGATCTGACCCACAGTTTCGACTTCGATTAGGAAGCCATCATGGCCAAATGGGGAGGAAATGGTGTGCAGGGTGGAAACCGATGGGGCCAGCTCTGCGATCTCCTGCTGCAACCTAGGTGGAAATAATCGATCATTATCGATCGAGACGATATGTATTGGCACCTTAACCTTAGAAAGGGCGGCTGCCACCCCACCGCGATCTCGGCCAACATCATGGGAGAGCATCGCCTCGGTTAATGAAATATAGGTATTGGCATCAAATCTTTTGGCCAACTTTTTTGCTTGATGATCTAGATAGGACTCAACTGCAAACCGGCCCGTATCATCACCTTGCAACTCTCGACCAAAGCGAACATCCATCTCAGATTCAGTTCGATAAGTTAGGTGCGCAATCCTTCTTGCAATTCCCATGCCTTCAATTGGGCCAATATCTTGTTCATAGTAATCACCATTATTAAAGTAGGGATCACTCTTAATTGCTCTAATTTGAATTGTGGCCGAACCAATTTGATCACCAGTTGCAACGGCGGATGAGCCGATAGTGCAGATCGAACCAATTAAATTTGGGTGATCTATGGCCCATTCTAAACTTCGCATGCCACCTAAGGATGGGCCCACCGCTAATTGATACTTATTTACGCCAATCTTTTTGGTAAACGCTAGCTCTGCCGCCACCATATCTCTTATGGTCAGTGATGGAAATCTTGAGCCCCATCTTTTTCCATCTGGTGCTAAGGAGGATGGACCAGTACTTCCTTGGCAGCCACCAATTACATTTGGACAAACTACAAAGTATTTATCAGTATCAAATGGCAGACCAGGCCCGACCATCTGTGGCCACCAACCATTAACATCTGCCCAGCCAGTTAAGGCATGATTTACCAATATTGCATTATCACCTGTTGAATTTAATTTGCCCCAACTTTGATAAGCAATCGTAATATCAGGTAATACCTCACCTGACTCCAGCGCTAAATCACCAATTTTTAGAAATTGGCGATCACCGGGGTGATGGCCCTCTAGCCATGCCCCGGTAACTGCCGGATTAACTTTGCTCATTTTAGTAAGCCAATCTTTTTAAATAAAAATTTAAAGAGATTAAATTACTTAGCTGCTGCAAAGGCAGTTTCAAGATCTTTTTGAATATCTGTAACAGTTTCAATACCAACAGATAGTCGAACTAATCCTGGAGTAACACCAGCGGTTAACTGCTCATCTGGTGTTAATTGTGAGTGAGTTGTAGAGGCTGGGTGAATTGCCAAGCTTCGGACATCGCCAATATTTGCCACATGGGAGTGAAGTTTGAGCGCTTCAATAAACTTCTTACCAGATTCAATTCCACCTTTAATTTCAAAAGATAGAACTGAGCTAGAGCCCTTTGGACAGTACTTAGTTGCCCACTTGTTCCACTTAGATGATGGCAAGGATGCGTAATTAACTTTTTCCACCTGTGGATGCTTTTCCAACCAAGTAGAGATTGCCTTAGCATTTTCAACATGTCGCTCCATACGCAGCGATAATGTCTCTAAGCCTTGGGCAAGTAGCCAAGCATTAAATGGTGAAACTGCGGCGCCAATATCTCTAAGCAGAGTTAGACGAATCTTAAAGATGTAAGAAAGGTTTGCACCAAAGGCAGAGCCAACGCCAAGTGCTTGAGCGTAAACCAAGCCATGGTAGGAAGGATCTGGCTCATTAAAGCTCTTAAATCGCTTTGGATATCTGGCGTAATCAAACTTTCCAGAGTCAACAATCGCACCCACAATTGCCGTGCCGTGGCCCGATAGGAATTTAGTTGCTGAGTGAACAACAACATCTGCACCCCACTCAATTGGCTTAATTAAGTATGGTGTTGCCACAGTGTTATCAACAATTAATGGCACCTCATTTTCATGGGCAATCTTTGCGATAGTTTCAATATCTAACACATCATTTTTTGGATTGGCAATCGTCTCACCAAAGAAAGCCTTGGTATTTGGTTTAACCGCTTTGCGCCAGCTCTCTGGATCCTCTGGGTTATCCACAAAGGTAACCTCAATACCAAACTTAGGTAATGTGTAATGGAAAAGATTGTAAGTACCACCATATAAAGATGGTGATGAAACTATGTGATCACCGGCTTGAGCAACATTCATAATCGCATAAGCAGTCGCGGCAGATCCTGATGAAACAAGTAATGCTGCCACTCCACCCTCTAAGGCTGCGATGCGTTGTTCAACTGCATCTTGAGTTGGATTCATAATTCGGGTGTAAATATTTCCAAGCTCAGCTAAGCCAAATAGATCAGCAGCATGCTTGGTATCACGGAATTGGTAAGAAGTTGTTTGATACAACGGTAGAGCGCGAGCGCCAGTTGTTGGATCTGGAACTTGACCAGCATGGATTTGTTGGGTTTCAAATGAGTAACTCAAAGTAGCCTCCTTGTTTTAAGGGGATCGAAAATTAAATAGGGATAACCCCTAATTTTTCTTTTAGCGATCCACGCTTATCGATTACGCCTTGCAATCGATCTGGTCCTCACCCGGAGCACCCCACCGTGGTGGAGGGTTGCCGCTCAGTTAGCCGGGGCTA
>DAOROF010000039.1:0-8841 GCA_035441405.1 Candidatus Nanopelagicus sp. | reverse complement strand
TGTGCGATTTTAAGTCGCATGCCTCTGCCATTGGGCTACAGGGGCGAATCTTCAGGGGGTAAATCTACCCGTATTTTTCACTCTCTAAATCCAAGGCCTTCTTGGCTTAATTTATTAATGACCAAGCCATCCCATCCAAAATATCTGACTCTGAGGCAACAAACTCGGTCGCACCAGTTGCTGCCATAACACGAGAAAGAACTAATGAGCCAGCAGTAATTACATCAACTCTTCCAGGATGCATAAATCCAAGCTTTGATATTTCACTCTTAGTCATTGCCTGAAAAGCAGCAGAAACTTTATGAACTTTTTCTGCTGGAATTCTTGAAAGGTGGATTGCATAACGGTCATAAGTTTTAAGCTCTAATGCAGCTGCAGCAATTGTGGTTGCAGTCCCAGCAACTGCAACTAAAGTTTTTGCCTTTGAGATTGGCACAATTGCAGCAGCTTGCGCGATTGCTGTATCAATATCAATTATTGCTTGCGCTACCTGACTCATTTCAACTGGTTGAGATTTCAGATGCCGCTCACTCATTCGCACACAGCCAATATCCACACTTTTTGCAAACTCAACCTCTTTATTTCCATAAACAAACTCTGTAGAGCCACCACCGATATCGACTACCAAAAATGGGGCATCGCTTTGTAAAAGCTCTTTAGTTGCACCATTAAATGAAAGTCTGGCCTCTTCCTCACCTGGAATAACCTCAACCTCAACTCCTAATATCTGACGTACCCCTTCGATAAATAAATCTCGATTAGCAGCATCTCTTGTGGCTGAGGTGGCACAAAATCTAATCTTTTCAACACCTTTGCCAGCTAACTGATTCCTAAATTTTTCTACGGCAGCCAGCGTTCGATTTATCGCATCTGGATGGAAGGACTTATTTTCATCCACCCCTTGTCCAAGTCGAACAATCTCCATATCGCGAAGAACCTCTTTAAATTTTCCACCACTTATATCGGCAATTAGTAATCTGATTGAATTAGTTCCACAATCAATCGCTGCAACCCGACTCAAATTAATTATCTCCGTCAAGCAAATTACTTATCTCACTACAGGGCTTAGATTGCCACCATTGAGCTAGTTCACTTAATGCCTCATCTCCTAGCGGATTCACACCAGCACCAGCAGCAAGTGAGTGCGCAACAAGTGAATGCAAACACTTAACTCGATCGGGCATACCACCTGCTGTAATACCTGCAATCTCTGGCACATCAATATTTAATTCTTTAGCGAGTGCGGATCTTGCTGCCTCATAGTCAATATGTGCTGCTTGATAATCACCTGCTAACTGTGGGTCAGTTGATAAACGCTCATTCATTTTTGCCATAATTCCAGAGCTTTCAAGGGTTGAAATTGCACCAGTAAGTCTTGGGCAAGTTGCATAGTAAAAAGTTGGAAATGGCTCACCATCTGCTAATCGTGGTGGGGTTTCAACTACATCTGGCGAACCACATTCGCAGCGATGTGCAATTGCAGAAATATCTCTGGGTACTCTACCTAGCTGTGCTTGCACAATCTCTAGATCAGATTGTGATGGTTTTTCTCTAGTAAATGCAGCTTGAGGCTTTACCATAATTATTGATTTACATTAGTGCTTGTAATAGATGAGATTAATCTTGAATACCAAGGTATACCCACAGGTAATTGCTCAGAAACCTTAGGTTCATCATTTTGATCTGTGATCTCATCATTTCCAACAACTATATATTGCCGCTCACCTGGAAATACAAAATGTAATCTTGCCCGGGCTTGGCTTGCTACATACTCAGGATCATTCCATAGTGCTAATTCTTGGGTTGCCTTTTCTAACATAGCTTGATTATCAGCTAGTTGATTTTCAAGTGAATTAATCTGCGCGCGCTGGGTAAAGTAGTGCTGCAATGGTGGTGCCAAAGTTACTGCCACTGCAAACAAGACTATGCCAGTTATTAAAGCCCGATTAGAAAGGCCACGCTTTTTCAGATTAGATTTAATACCCTTACGAGAGTTGGCTATAACACCAGCAGCAATAAATCTACGTCTAGCCATTTGTTATTTAAACCTTGGAAATGCTGATTTACCTGCATAAGTTGCGATCGAACCTAACTCTTCTTCAATTCTTAACAATTGATTGTATTTAGCAACCCGCTCAGATCTTGCCGGAGCGCCAGTCTTAATCTGGCCACAACTTAAAGCCACCGCTAAATCAGCGATTGTGGTGTCTTCAGTTTCACCTGATCGGTGGCTCATCATGGATCGGTAGCCATTTTTATGCGCCAAGGTAACGGCATCAATAGTTTCAGTCAGACTTCCAATCTGATTTACCTTTACTAAGAGAGCATTTGCAGTTTTACTATCTATTCCTCGTTGCAATCTCTCTGGATTGGTAACAAATAAATCATCACCAACAATTTGAATTTTATCCCCTAATTGCTTTGTCATCTCAGCCCAACCAGACCAATCATCTTCATCCAGTGGATCTTCAATTGAAACAAGTGGATATGAAGCTACTAACTCGCTGTAGTAGGTGATCATTTGGTCTGAGGTTAACTTCTTGCCCTCAAACTTATACTCGCCATTTTCACAAAACTCAGTTGCTGCCACATCCATAGCAAGTGCAATTTCACTGCCTGATTTAAAGCCAGCAATTTCAACCGCTTCCAAGATTAAATCAAGTGCAGCCCGATTGCTTGCTAAATTTGGTGCAAATCCACCCTCGTCGCCAATACTGGTCGCTAATCCTTGTTTCTTTAAAACAGATTTAAGGCTGTGGTAAATCTCAGCGCCCCACCTAAGAGATTCTTTAAAAGTTTTTGCACCAATTGGTGCCACCATAAACTCTTGAATATCTACATTTGTATCGGCGTGTGCGCCACCATTTAAAATATTCATCATTGGAACTGGTAAAACTTTTGCATCACTTCCACCAAGATATTTAAAAAGAGATTGGCTCTTACTTAATGAAGCTGCCCTTGCTACCGCTAATGAAACACCTAAAATTGCATTTGCTCCTAAGGATGATTTATTTTTCGTTCCATCAAGTGAAATTATTTTTTCATCTAATGCTCTTTGATCTTCTGCACTTAGCCCGATAACAGCTGGTGCAATTTTCTGATTAATATTATTTACTGCTGTCTCAACACCCTTACCTAAATAACGTTTGCCACCATCTCGTAATTCAACAGCTTCAAATGCACCAGTGGAAGCTCCACTTGGCACTGCAGCTCTTCCAATTGATCCATTATCAAGTTTTACCTCAACTTCAACAGTTGGATTTCCACGGGAGTCTAAAATTTCTCTGGCTTTAACCTCTTTGATTACTGACACAAATATCTCCCATGATCTTTAAATTAGATTTATATGAGTAATTCTACCTTGCTTCGTGCTCTTGAATCTTACTTATTAATGATTTAGTCGCTGTGCGCAATGCCGCCTCTGGATCTATCCCTAAATCTACCGCCTGGGCAATTAATCCAAGAAGTAAATCTCCAAATTGATCCTGGTTTAGCTGCTCTGAAATTTTGGTTGGTTTATCAACTTCAAGTGCAAAATTTAATTTATTCATTCTATACAAAACTTTGGCAGCAAGTGGCAGCGCCGGCTGCGCCAGTGGAACTCCATCAATAATTGAGGATCTTCCTTTTTCAGCAGCTTTTTGAGCCTCCCAATTTTCAAGCACTTCACTACTGCTTTCAACTTTTGTATCACCAAATACATGAGGATGTCTTCGAATTAACTTATCGGTAACTGTTTTAGCAACATCCTCGACATTAAAAGGATTATCGGCATCCTCTTCTGCCATCCGTGAATGAAAATAAACTTGAAGCAATAAGTCGCCTAGCTCCTCCTGCATAGAGGTTCGATCTTTATTTTCAACCGCCTCAATAAATTCATAAGATTCCTCTAATAGATACTTAAGGAGAGATTCATGGTCTTGCTCTGCATCCCAAGGGCAACCACCGGGAGATCGGAGTTTATCCATCACCTCGCGAAGCCTAAGTAGCTCTGAACTCATATCGAATAATTAAGGAAGTGGTGTTACAGCACCATCGGTTACATCACTTGCTTCAATTGCAGCAGTTATTGGATTCCATGTTCCATACTTTGGATTGACCTCTACGCCAAGTTTTTCAGCAGTAGCGACTAGAGTTTTAGAAACTTCTTGACTTACTAATGCCTCAGGAATACCAGATGAAATAAAGCTTTCATTTAGTCGATCTACAATTATCAATATACGTAGGTACTCATCAAAAGTTGATGCAGCTAAATTTGCACTAACTAAGGCAGGTTCTAATCGATCTAATCCACCTACTTGATTAATAACATCGCTTCTTCTTACAGCAACATCTGAATCGCTAATTGTAAAGTTCTTATCTATGGCAATTTGATTAAACAAAATTCTAATCACTGCAAATTGTGCTTGATTTCGGAGTAATTGTTTACCCACAATCAATTCCATTCCAGCGGTATCAACAGTTTTGCGTGCAGCTAAAATTTCATCGACTACACCCTGAATTTGCGTGGACTTTATATGCTCCTCACCTACAGAGATTCCAGAACTCATGCCTGCACAGCCAGTAACTAGAAGCAGAACAGCAAGTGATGCAGAAATTTTCTTATACAAACCGATCCTCATATCTCTAGTGGCTGCTAATTTTATTATTTGGCTTGATTAAATTAGTTATCACTTCATTTACCCAAGTCAGGGTAGAAGTATTCCCTACTTTTGGCGAATCTATCCAATTCGCTGTAGTGGGCCTGCTAACTAATAGGGTCTGTGATGCATTCTTATAGATAGATCCAGGATAAAGCCTTGAAAGCTTAATTTGTCCTGACTCTGCAAGATCTACTGGCGAAAGTCGTAAATTCTTACCCACCATTGAGATATCAGCAATCTCTAAATTCTTTGCAAGTAAACGCAATGATGCAACTGCGATTAATTCCTTTGCTGGCATTGGAAGTGCCCCAAATCTATCTATTAATTCCTCTTCGATTTCAGTTAATACTTCATAGCTTGCAGCATCAGCAAGGCGGCGATAAATATCTAGCCGCAATCTTTCAGAGTCAACATAATCAGTTGGTAGATGAGCATCAAGTGGTAATTCAATTTTGCAATCTTGTTTCTTTGGCTTATCTTCAAAGTAGCCACTCTTAAACTCATCAACTGCATCGGCCACCATACGCATATACAAATCAAATCCAACCTCAGCGATATGGCCTGATTGCTCACCCCCTAATAAATTACCTGCTCCTCGTATCTCTAAATCTTTAAGAGCAACCTGCATACCAGCGCCTAAATCTGTATTTGTTGCAATTGTTGTTAGTCGATCATGAGCTAACTCTGAAATTGGTTGCTCTGTTGGGTATAGAAAATATGCATAAGCCCGCTCTCGACTTCGTCCTACTCGGCCGCGCAATTGGTGTAGTTGGGATAATCCAAATAGATCAGAGCGATCCACAATCAGTGTATTTGCGTTTGGAATATCAATTCCACTTTCAATAATGGTTGTACAAAGCAATAAGTCATACTCCCTATTCCAAAATGCCAAAATTACATCTTCTAATAGTTTTTCATTCATTTGACCGTGTGCAATTCCTATTTTTATGCCTGGCACTAAGCTTTTAATCTTTTCAGAAACTAATTCAATGCTTTCAACTCGGTTATGAATGTAAAACACTTGCCCATCTCGCAATAATTCTCGATGTATAGCAGCACTAACTTGTTTATCATCATATGGGCCAACATAAGTTAGTACCGGATGTCGCTCTTCTGGTGGGGTTGTTATATTAGACATCTCTCTAATGCCCGTAATAGCCATTTCTAATGTTCTTGGAATGGGAGTTGCAGACATAGACAAAACATCTACATTTGTCCGAGCTTTTTTCAATTCCTCCTTATGCTCTACGCCAAATCTCTGCTCTTCATCTACTACTAATAAACCTAAATCTCTAAATTCAACATCCTTAGATAAAAGCCGATGAGTTCCAATAACGACATCTACTACGCCGGATTTTAGATTAGAAATAATTTCTTTTGATTCCCTAACTGTATTGAATCTAGATAAGGCAGCAAGTCTTATTGGAAAACCAGAGTACCTGGCTGAAAAAGTCTTGAAATGTTGTTGTACTAAAAGTGTAGTTGGCACCAATATTGCAACCTGTTTTCCATCTTGTACTGCTTTAAATGCTGCTCGCACAGCAATCTCTGTCTTGCCATAACCAACATCACCGCAAACAATTCGATCCATTGGATTTGGCTTTTCCATATCGCGCTTTACTTCATCAATAGTTGCTTGCTGGTCTACCGTTTCAACAAATGGAAAGCTATTCTCTAATTCTTTTTGCCAGGTTGTGTCTACAGAAAAAGCAAAGCCTGGTGCGCTCATTCGAGCGGCATACAGTCGAATTAACTCTGCAGCAATTTGCTTTACCGCTTTTCTTGCTTTTCGCTTACTGCTCTGCCAATCACTGCCACCAATTTTATGCAGTGTAGGTGACTCACCGCCCACATACTTAGTTACCTGCTCTAACGTATCTGTAGGCACAAATATCCGATCTGCTGGATGTCCACGTTTTGAAGGGGCGTACTCAATTACTAGATATTCTCTAGAAGCACCATTAGTTGTTCGGGTAATTAACTCTAAATATCTTCCTACGCCATGTTGTTCATGAACAACATAATCTCCAGAATTAAGCTGAAGTGGATCGATAGCTTTTCTGCGCTTAGAAGGCATCCTTGCCAGATCTTTATCAGAACTTTTTTGACCTGATAGATCTTTATCAGTTACCAGCGCAAACTTATGTTTAGAGCTAATAAATCCATGATGAATATCGGATTTGATTAACCAGACGAGTTCATTGTTAATAGATTGATCAAATTCAGCTATGTGTTGATTAGCTATCTCAGATGAGTTAAGTACCTCACTAAATCTTTGTAGTATGCCGGTAGCTGCTGCTGTAAAAACCACAACATATCCCTGCTTTTTCCAGCTCTTGATATCCAAAATGGCCTTTTCATACTTACTTGCATAACTTTCAATTTCATCTAAATAATTTAGCTCTTTATCCCCTGGATCACTAGAGTAAAGATTTAGAGTTCGAAGTAATAACTTCTTGTTCTCGGCCTGTTGCTTTATGTAATCTAATTCGTAAAAGCCACCAACTTTCAATTTGTTACTTAATTCAATTGGTGCCTCTATTTTCTTACCATCTGACCAGGCCACAGTTGACCAAGCAGCCTGAAGAAACTCATTATTAGTCTCGAGTAAATCTCGTGCCCTGCTTTTAATTCTTGGCTCATCAATTAACCAAATCTGGGTCGAAGGCGATAAGTAATCAGTAATACTTTTAAAATCATCAACCAACCCTGCTGCTAAAGATTCCATGCCTTCAAATAAGATGCCCTCACAAATTTTTTCAGTAAGATCCTTAATTTCGGGAAAATCTTTACCTAATGTTCTTGCTTTATGTTTTAATTTTTCATCAATTAGCATCTCTCGGCAAGGATAGATACTCATCTCTACTTTTATTTTCTCAAGTGAGCGCTGATCAGAAACCGAGAAAAATGATAACTCTTCGATCTCATCACCAAAAAAATCAATTCGAATTGGATGGTCTTGGTCTGCTGGAAAAATATCTAAAATTCCACCACGAACTGCGAAGTCACCTCTTCGCTCCACTAAATCTGATCTGGAAAAACCAAATCTAATTAACTGATTCATCAGCTCTTGCATTTGCAGATTTAGACCCTGCTGAATCTTTATGATCGAGGTGTTTAAGTCATGTGAAATGATTGGTTGAAGAAGAGCTCGTACTGAACACACAATAACTTTTACTTTTTGATCACTTATTTTATTTAAAGCCTTAAATCTTGCGGTAACAGTATCGGCCTTGGGACTTAATCTTTCATGTGGCAAAGTTTCCCATGCTGGAAAATTAACAACTAGATCTTTTCCTATCCATGAGCTGATCTCTTGCGATAGCTCTTCGGCATGCCGAGTTGAGGTGGTGATAATTAATAGTGGTGTGTTTGAAGTGGCGGCTAAGAAACCATGAACTGCGGCAGGGGCAATCAAATTATCATTTTCAGATAAATAATTTTGTGCAGGTTCGATAAGAGATTTGAAAAGTTTTATCACCGCCCAAACCCCTTTCTTATAGAAAACGCCAGATACCCCCACTTCTAAAAATGAAGGGGGGTGATGGCTAATTCTAAGCCTAATAATCTACGGCTAAGTGCCAAATTAATGTGCTTGGAAATTAATAACCTGTAATGATTACCCCATGAGTTCGAGCACTGAAAACACCAGTCTGCGTAATGATGTTCGTAAGTTGGCAGATTTACTTGGCCAGACACTAGCTCGCCAAGAAGGTGACGAGCTGCTCTCTTTAGTTGAGGCGGTTCGATTAAGTGTTCGCGAGGGTAAACAAGATGAGGTATTAGGTAAATTAACTGATGCTCAAACTGTTTCATTAGTAAGAGCTTTTAGTAATTACTTTAATCTAGCGAATGTAGCTGAACAGGTTGATCGAACTAAGGTATTAGCTGAGCAACGCAAAACAATTGGATCATGGATCAGCAGAACTATTGACCGAATATTAAAGGTGCAGGAAGCAACTAAGGATTTTGACAAAAAAGAGTTACAAGAGTGGCTAGATAATTTCTCGGTCCGACCTGTTTTTACTGCTCACCCAACAGAAGCAGCCCGTAGATCTGTGTTAAGCAAGATGACCACAATTGCTCAATTACTAGAGCAACCTGATTCTCCAACTAAGAGTGAGCGGCTTGCAGAAACAATTGATTTACTTTGGCAAACAGATGAATTAAGACTTGGTCGACCAGAGCCACTAGATGA
>DAOROF010000038.1:0-8850 GCA_035441405.1 Candidatus Nanopelagicus sp. | reverse complement strand
TTAGAGGAGAACTCACCAAAAACTAAGTGCTGAGATTTATTTTCAATTAAGCCAAAGGTTGCAATATCCCAAAATGCAGTAGAGCCACCATTGCCAAGAATTACTTCATAGCCTTGTGGTAGAGAAAATAAAGATTTAAGTCCTTCTCTAACTTGGCCAACTACTGCCTTAACTGGTTTTTGCCGGTGGCTAGTTCCTAATACATTTGCATAATTATTAGCTAAATTAGATAGTGAGGTAGGCAAAATCTTTGATGGCCCACAACCAAATCTGCCATCTGCTGGTTTTAGATTATCTGGGATTTTAATTTCGCTCATACGTTTTTAACTCTCACCAGGAGATATTAGGGGTTAAGCCGTACTCGTTGCCAATTATTATCTGGTGTGCGCAGATAACGAATTCGATCATGCAGGCGAGAGTATCTGCCTTGCCAAAACTCAATTGAGGTTGGATTGACAATAAATCCACCCCAGCCAGGTGGTGTTGGAATTTGAGAATCCGCTGGCCACTTACCTTCAAACTCTTTAAATTTTTTCTCTAGCTCCTCCCGGGAGGAGAGCACAGTTGATTGCTCACTTGCCCAAGCACCTATTTGGGATGTGCGTGGACGAGTTGCAAAGTACTTTTCACTTTCTTGGCGAGCAATCTTTTTAGCACTGCCAATAATTATTACCTGCCGCTCCATGGGATACCAAGGAAATAGCAAACTAACTGATGAGTTCTCATCAATTGCTTTAGCTTTACTTGATCCATAATTGGTAAAGAAGGTAAAGCCTTCGCTAGTTAGATCCTTAAGCAAGACAGTTCGACTACTTGGAATATTTTCACTCACCGTAGATAGCACCATCGCATTGGCCTCAACCACCACCTCATTAGCGGCGGCCTCTTTAAGCCAGGAGTTAAATAGTGAGATCGGCTCACTTGGTAGATCACTCTCTACCAAACCAATCTCGCCATACTGCCGGCGCATGGCGCTGATATCTTCCCGACTACTCATATTCTCTAATCCAACCCATCTAATCTTCTGATTTGTCGCATTACCGCCGAGGTAGCACAATATGAGCATTGTAGGTGAGTAAGTGCGGGATAGAAATTTTTTAGAGTAGGTGAGGGAGAAGATACGTGGCCGATGATTTTAAGCCAGGGCTTGAAGGCGTAATTGCATTTGAATCACAGATTGCCGAGCCTGATAAAGAGGGAAGTGCGCTTAGATATCGCGGCGTTGATATTGAGGATTTAGTTGGCCGAGTTACCTTTGGAAATGTTTGGGGCCTATTAGTTGATAATGAGTTTAATCCCGGCCTGCCACCTGCTGAACCATTTTTAATTCCAGTTCACACCGGTGATGTGCGAGTAGATGTGCAATCTGCAATTGCAATGTTGACACCTGCTTGGGGATTAAAACCATTACTTGATATTTCAGATGAAGAGGCTAGAAATAATTTAGCCAGAGTATCTGTGATGGTACTTTCCTATGTTGCACAATCTGCTCGGGGAACAATTGCAACTGCAATTCCACAATCAGAGATTGATAAAGCACACACTGTAGTTGAGCGCATGATGATTCGCTGGCGTGGTGAGCCAGATCCAGTTCATGTGCGAGCAATTGATGCCTACTTTGTCTCCGCTGCCGAACATGGCATGAATGCATCCACCTTTACCGGTCGAGTAATTGCATCAACTGGTGCTGATGTTGCTGCCTCTATCTCTGGTGCAATTGGCGCGATGAGTGGACCATTACATGGTGGTGCACCTGCTCGAGTACTTTCTATGATTGAAGCGGTTGAAAAATCTGGCAATGCTGAAAACTATGTGAAATCAATTTTAGATAAGGGTGAGCGATTAATGGGCTTTGGTCATCGGGTTTATCGCGCCGAAGATCCAAGAGCTCGCACCTTACGTAGAACTGCTAAAGAGTTAAATGCACCAAGGTATGAGGTAGCACTTGCCTTAGAAAAGGCAGCACTTGCTGAATTAAAATCTCGTCAACCAGATCGAGTGCTAGAGACCAATGTTGAGTTTTGGGCCGCGATTGTTTTAGATTTTGCGCAAGTGCCAGCAAATCTATTTACCTCAATGTTTACCGCCGCCAGAACCGCAGGCTGGTCGGCGCATATTTTGGAGCAAAAGCGAACTGGTCGAATTATTCGCCCATCGGCTCGATATGTTGGCCCTGGTCCGCGTAAGCCTAAGGATGTTAAGGGTTGGGATGAGAGCGTAGAGTCACTACACTCTTAAATATCTCTATTAAAAAATTTAACTTCAACTCTAATTTAACTGGCACGATACGCCTATGAGCACAAGATCAATTATCTGGTTTAGAAGAGATCTGCGTATCTGCGATCATCCAGCATTGCTGGCTGCGATCGCAGAATCAGATGAGATTGTGCCGGTATTTATTTTAGATCCAAAGTTAATTAAAACTGCAGGCAGCAAGCGCCTGGCGTATCTAGGCCAATCACTACGCCACCTAGATGAGTCACTAGATAATAAATTACATGTAATTGCAGCTGATCAAATAGCTGCCTTAAAACAATTACAGCAAAAGTATGGCGCAAGTAATGTGCATATCTCTGCTGAGTATGAGCCATATGGGGCAAAGCGGGATGAGGCGATCGAAAAAGCGGGTATAAAATTAATTAGAACTGGATCTCCCTACGCAGTTGCACCAGGGCGAGTTTTAAAACCAAGTGATCAAACTCCATATCGGGTCTACACACCTTTTTATCGAGCCTGGCTTGCTCATGGTTGGCGCAAACCAGCTGAGAAGCCAAAAAATATTGCCGCTGTTACGCCAAGTAAGGATGAGCGAAATTTTCCAGATTGGCAGCTGCCAGATGGCACAGTTCTAACTCCAGCGGGTGAATTAAATGCGATTGAAAGATTTAAATATTTTCAAAAAAATGGGTTAGATAATTATGATGAGGCTAGAAACTTAGCTGGCATCGATGGCACCAGCAAAATGAGTGCGCATTTAAAGTGGGGCGAGATTCACCCACGAACCCTGCTCGCCCCGTTAGGTCAAAGTAAGGGTCATGAGGTTTATCGCAAAGAGATTGCTTGGCGAGAGTTTTATGCCGATGTTTTATTTAATAATCCACATACTGAAAGTGATTACTACGCGCCACAATTTGCCAAGATGAGATATGACCAGCCTGGCGATAAATTTAAAGCTTGGTGTGAGGGTAAAACAGGGTATCCATTTGTGGATGCAGCTATGCGCCAATTAGTAAGCGAGGGTTGGATGCATAATCGAACCCGAATGGTTGTCGCCTCATTTTTAGTTAAAGATCTACATCTAGAGTGGCAATTAGGTGAGCGATTTTTTAGAGAACACTTAGTTGATTACGATGTTGCCTCAAATGCGCATGGCTGGCAGTGGACAGCAGGCTGTGGCACAGATGCCTCACCTTATTACCGAGTTTTTAATCCAATTGAACAAGGAAAAAGATTTGATGAAAATGGCGATTATGTTCGAAAGTATGTGCCAGAGCTGGCCCATTTAAATGGCATAGAGGCGCATGAACCATGGCAGGTGCTAGATGGCTACCTCAAAGGTTATCCAGAGCGAATAGTTGATCATGCCACTGAGCGATTGGAATCACTTGCCCGCTTAGATGAGATTAAAGCGAGCAAGCCACTTCCACCTACTAAGTAGCGTTGAAGTTTAAGTTTTAGTAATTTTTTAAACTAAGAAATTACTAAATTGCCAAGGATCTGCTTCATCATATTTGCGATTATTCCAACCCTTAAACAAATCATTGCGATGCATTAATGGATCCCAATTAGCAGCCGCTGAGTGGTAGCCGCCCCAATATTTTTCAGCATAAGCTAAAACCTCTTGCCAAGGCAGTTGATCTGGTACTCGGTAGCCAGCATTTGGATTAGCCATCGCCCAAGCAACTGCGGCGTAAACTGCGCTGGCAACTTGAACTGTGGTGGCAGATTGTTTTGGTATTAATTTTCTTGAGTCATGAATATTTAATAAGGAACCAGTCCACCAGGATTTATAAGGATGTCCCATAAGTAAGACGCCAAGTCGATCATCACCATCGATAATCTCCTCATTCATAATCCGCTGATTTTTTGTTAGATCCCATTGGCGCATCTCAAGCTCATGCATCGAGGCAACTGCAGCATCTGTTGGGCAGTATGCGTAATGCACAGTTGGCCGATAGATCGCCTTTTGGTTATCCCAAACTGTTAGGTGATCACTAATTGTGAAGGCCTCACCATGGCGAATAACCATGCCGGTGGTCTCCATATTAGGCACCCAAGATCTAACCCAGGTTTTAGCACCGGGTTGGGCAATACAGATTTGATTTTTTGGTCCACTTGGATGTTCATAAGCATTTTGTGGCAAAGTTTTTTCATGAGTTCCCCAACCTAATTCAGCTGGGGCAATTCCCTCTTCATAAAAACCCTCCACCGACCAGGTATTAACAAACTCATTTACTAACTTTGGTTTATCTGAGATTTGGGTATCTCGCTCGGCAATATGAATTACCTTGACATTTAATTTTTGCGAAAGTGTGGCAAAGTTTTCACTAGCTAGCGCATCCTCAACATCTTTTGCCGCTTTACCCTCCGTTAATGCCTTACTTGCAATATCTACTAATGCTTTCTTAGTTAAATGTGAAACTAAACCAGGGTTTGCGCCATGCTCAACAATTGCAGTTGGCCCCTTACCACCCCAGGTATCGGTTAATTTACGAAGCTTCATATGGCGCCAATAAAGTGTGCGCTCAGTTGGATTTCTAGTAGCACCTGCTGCGTATGGATCCCACTCCTCAATTGAGGTGTTTAAATAAATCACACCATGATCATGGGCCCAGCCAATAATGGCATTAGCATCAATATTCCAAGCTAGATCTAATAGAAAATCACCAGCTGATAAGTACTTTGATAAAAATTGATCCATATTTTCTTGGGTCAATTGATCTTGAATATAAGTTGCACCCTTTGCAATCGCATCGGCCACACGTGGCTTGTTATCACGCATATCTACAATCGTGATCTGTTTGGCATCAACTAGATGCTCAATTAAAAGTGGTAGTACACATTGTGAAACTGAACCTGCACCTAAAACCAGAACTCGATTTTCAAAGCGTGCTGCCAATTAGGACCCCCATTTTCTTGGCTAAAGGATTTAGCCAGTGAAGATTAACTTAAAAATCTACTAATCCTGACCTTGCCAGAGCAAACTTCCGCAGCCACTTCGTTTGGCTTCATACATCGCCAAATCTGCTTGGCGCATGGCTTGGGAGAGCTCAAAGCCTGGCTCAAGCCGGGCGTAACCAATGCTCACATCAACTCGCTCCTGACGATCAACCCGCTCTTGTCGATCAACTAATGTGATCGGATAACTTAAGGTCGCCCGCAGCGCCAGCGCTAGCTCAGCTGCCTCTGCTTGCTCAATGGGTGCAATCACCCCAAACTCATCCCCACCTAATCTGGCGATCAACGCATTCGCCGGTAAGGCCCTGGCAAATCTAAGTGCCACCTGCTTAAGTAATTGATCTCCCACCTCATGACCTAGTTGGTCATTAATTTTCTTAAAGCCATTTAGATCAAGTAAAAAGATAAATCCTGCTCTTAACTTAGCTGCCTCAGATAAGAAATTTCTCCGGTTTGAAAGACCGGTTAGCTCATCGGTGCGAGCTAGCGCTCGCTCAGTTCCGGCTGTGTTTGCCTCAGAGAGTGCGTAACTCATTCGAATAAACGCCAGGGCAATAGTTATAAAACCTGGCAACAAAATAAAGTTTGGAAAGTAACCCGGCTTTAACGCAGCAATTCCCAATAAACAGGTGCTAGCAATTAGTGAGATAGTTGCAGAGTAAGAAGATATTTTGTCAGAGAATTTACCTTGCCCTGATTCAAAGGAAAGTGATAATGAAATTAGTAATAACCCCGCGATCCAACCATCATCGGTGATTGAGCCAAATGTATAGGTGGCATTTAGTGATGACCAAATAAAAAATAGATCAGAAAGAGAAAATGATAGTAAGCCTGCGCATAGTAAGAGCGACTTAATACTTATTGGATTAAGTAATGCATACGCTAAAGCGATCGCCAATATGACAATATCGCCAACTGGATAAAGAATTGAGATAAAAACTGTAAAGGCACTGCCCTCAAAACCAATCATTGCTGGCTTTAATAGAAAAGCCGTTAATACCCCAGTTAAGCCAAAGGCAATAATGGTGGTATCTAATAATTCCAAAGCTCTAATCTTTACTCGTTGCGTAAAACTTCTAATAACAGCAAAGAAGACTAAGGGATAGAAAAATGAGTAGGAAACTTCAGAAATCCACTCTGGAATTGCTGAGTTAAAAAATGAGTTCCAGGTGGAAAAAAAGGAGCCGAGACTCCAAATCAAGCTAGCGCTCCCAAATGCGATTGCAGAAAACTTATCGCTGATGATTGGAGCATTAAATGCGATTGCTGATGCGATTAATCCAACTAGATTAAAAAGAATTAGATCTATGAAAACATTTGGTTCTGGAAATAAGAATCTTAAAAAAAGATGGGCAACTAAAAGTAGGAAGCCAATCCACTTAAGAATCTGATATTTTGCATCAGCAGACATCCTTAAATTTTAAAATAATTCAAGGGGCAGAAATAGGTGGGTTTAAAGATTTTGAGGGGACGCACTCATTTAAAGCTTAAGCTATCGCTGCTTTCTACGAACATTGATACCAATTTTTCTCACCAAAGGTCTTGGTGCATACTGCGCAATGAAGGCTAGGGTTTTGTACTGCCAACCAGGAACTGAAACAGGTTTATTTCGTTGGGCATCTCTCCATGATCTAGCTACCAATTTATCGGCATCTAACCACATGAAATTTGGTAGCCCACCCATCTTCATCTTGCCTCGTTGATGAAACTCAGTTCTAGTAAAGCCAGGGCAAAGGGCAGAAGTCTTTACATTACTTCCTTTAAGTTCATTATTTAGATACTCAGTAAAAACAGTTAAATATGATTTAGCTGCGCTATAAGTACCGCCAGCAATCCAACTTGCCACACTACTTACATTTACGATCACACCATTATTTTTTGCAACCATTAAAGGTAGTGCGCAGTGAGTCAATCGCATCGGTGCGCTCACTAATACATCTAATAACTCTTGCTCTCGATCCAGGCTTGAATCTATAAAACTATCTTTGATACCAAAGCCTGCATTATTAATTAAGACTGTAATTGGCTTAGATTTATTTTTTAATCTTTTTTCTACCCTACTTAATTGAGCTGGCTTAGTTAAATCAGCTTTAATTAACTCAACCTTTACTTGGTAATCAAATTTTAGCTGCTTTGCAAACTGATTAAGTCTTGGTAAATCTCGAGCGACCAACACTAAATCAAAGCCATTTTTTGCAAGTAATTTTGTATAGGCAGCGCCAATGCCTGCTGTAGCACCAGTGATTAATGCTGTAGCCATTACTTCTTAATTCCTGAAATATCCTCATCTCGAATATGCCATGAGGTGCCGTACTCCTCTAATAGATCAAGGAATGGTTTTGATTCAAACCACTCTGGACCATTAACCCCTTGTGGTTTCCAAACTCCATTGTGAATTAATTCAAGAGCAATAACTGGATTAATTGCAGTTTGCCAAACTACCGCCTGATCACCAAACTCTTTCATCGACCAAGCATTATCAACCACATTGTAGATATAAACAGCTTTTGGATTTCCTTGTTTATCTAAACCTTTAACTAATGCACCAGCACAAGTTTTTCCACGCATTCGTTCGCCCAAGGTAGCTGGATCTGGCAGTGAGGCGGTAAGTAGGTCTCTTGGAGAAACGGCCACACCTTGAACCTCAACTGTTTCTTTTCGATCCATTCCTAACATATTGATTGTTTTTAAAATAGTAATGAATTCAGCACCAAGTCCGTACTTAAAGTTAACTTTTTTAGCATCAATTTTTTGTGGGATAAGCACAACCTCTTCGTGTTCTACATTCACACACTCAACAGGTCCAATACCCTCCGGAAAGTCAAAGATTTCTAGCTCTGAAAATGGGGTAGTGGTATACCAACCTCGGCCATCCTCCCAAACTATTGGTGGATTTAGGCACTCTTCAATTGTGGTCCAAATCGAAAATGATGGTGCAAAGTCATATCCTTCAACTCGTAAATTTGAGCCATCTAAAATAGTGCAGGAATCAATTCGGCTAAATAGGTGCTCGCTAGCGTACTTAGCAAAGATATCGCTCATACCTGGCTCTACACCCATACCAATTAAGGCATAGATCTTTCGCTCATCCCAGTTGAAATCTCGAGCAAATTGTTCATCGCCTAATTTCACACCAGTTTCGGTGAATGGATAATGCGGATGTTTTCGTGATAAAGACATCGCCATATCTATGTAATTAGTGTTTTCAATCTCGCATGCTAAAAATATTGGCATTACAAATCTAGGGTCAACTGCATTAATAACTACATCGGGATCTGCTTTTCGAATCAACTCTCTAACATCTTCAAGTTCAGCAGCATTTACCATGGCAGCAGAAAACCGAGGATCTTTTACGCGCGCCACAGCCTCTTCTGCTCTTGCAAGTGTACGGTCGGCAATCACCATTGATTCGATAAATGATCTGCGTGATGCGATATTAGCTATCGCCCTACCAACTCCACCGGCGCCTATAACTAGGGCCTTCATGACATTCAACTCCAAACGAATTATTGTTAGTCTATCGCAGCGTTAATTTAAAGACAAATTACGCACAAATAGTGATTAGTTATCAATTATTAATGTATTAACTTACAATTAAGGTAACTTTAAACATTTTTAAAATTAAATATTGTCCCCGTAGCTCAGTGGATAGAGCAACCGCCTCCTAAGCGG
>DAOROF010000037.1:1956-8946 GCA_035441405.1 Candidatus Nanopelagicus sp. | reverse complement strand
AAACTAAGTGATCTTTGGAAGCTAGAGCCGAAGAAAATTGCTTTTTTTTGGCAGATTCAAGATCCAGGGAATGCAGGAACGGTTATTAGGACTGCAGATGCCTGTGGGTTTGATGCTGTTATATTCTCGGAGGAGAGCGTTGATATTTTTAATCCAAAAACTGTCAGAGCAAGTGTTGGTTCGTTGTGGCATATTCCAGTGATTCCAAATGTAAAAATTGATGAGTTCATAGATATTTGCTTAAGTCGTAACGCCCAGATTTATGCCCTATCCGCTAATGGATCTCAAATATTAGATTCTGAGTTTGTGACAAAAACCGTCAAGGACCCTTCAATTTGGATATTTGGAAATGAAGCCAGGGGGCTGCCTGAACTTCCGCAGGAAGTAAAAACCGTTTCAATTCCGATGAAGGGCTTTGCTGAATCCTTAAATGTGGCTAGTGCTGCGGCAATTGTCCTGCATTCTGTGGGCCTGTCCTTATAGACTTACGAATATGGCTTTAGACAAGAATCAGATTGAACTTGATCTTAAAAGTGCCCTTTCTGAAATAGCAAACACGAAAAATTTTGATTCCTTAAAGCAAGTAAAAATCGATCACCTTGGTGATAAATCTCCACTAGCTCGAGCAAATCAATCTTTGGGAAGTTTAGATGCAAAAGACCGATCAGATTTTGGTAAATTCATTGGTGATGCCAGATCGCAAGTAAATGAAGCGTTTAGAAAAAAGACAGAGGAATTAGAGAGTGAAAGAGATATACAGGTCCTTCAGACGGAAAGAGTTGATGTAACCCTTGCAAAGCCGCGAACTTTAGAAGGCGGTTTGCATCCTTTAACAATTTTGACCAATGAAATCTCCGATCTCTTCATCGGCCTTGGTTACAACGTTGCCGAGGGTCCAGAATTAGAGTCAGAGTGGCTAAATTTTGACGCTTTGAATATTCCTGCAGACCATCCGGCTAGAAGCATGCAGGATACTTTTTTTATTGAACCACTAGAAGCAAAACTAGTTTTAAGAACTCATACCTCTCCAGTACAAATCAGAACAATGCTTACTCAGAAACCACCAATTTATGTTATTTGTCCGGGCAAGACGTATAGGGCAGACGAATTGGATGCTACTCACACCCCAGTATTTCATCAGGTCGAAGGTTTGGTAGTTGATGAGAATATAACTATGGCAGATTTAAAAGGTACATTGGATTATTTTGCTAAATCAATCTTTGGTAATGATGTTAAAACAAGATTGCGCCCATCATTTTTTCCATTCACCGAACCTTCTGCAGAGGTTGACATATTTTTTAATGGACGCTGGATTGAGTGGGGCGGATGTGGAATGGTTAATGAGAAGGTTCTAATCGCATGTGGTGTGGATGTTAAAAAATTTAGTGGATTCGCATTTGGTATGGGATTAGAACGTACATTAATGGTGAAGCACGGAATTACAGATATGCATGACATTGTTGAAGGCGATGTCAGATTTTCACAAAGTTTTGGGGTTGGCAAAAAATGAAACTTCCATTGAGCTGGGTAAAAGAATTTGTTGATCTGCCTGCGAAAATTACAGCCGATCAAATATCTCAAGCCTTTACAAGAGTGGGATTTGAAGTCGAATCAATTGAATATCAAGGTCAGGATTTAAAAGGTCCGCTAGTTGTAGGAAAAGTTCTATCGATCGAAGAGCTTACCGAGCATAAGAAACCCATAAGGTATGTGGGCCTAGATGTTGGCAGCGGGAAGAAAAGATTTGTAATCTGCGGAGCAAGAAATTTTAAAGTGAATGATTTGGTTGTAGTCGCTATTCCAGGAGCAGTCTTACCGGGTAACTTTGTTATCTCCTCTCGACAGACATATGGAAAACTTAGTGATGGAATGATCTGTTCGGCCAAGGAACTTGGAATTAGTGAGGAACATGCTGGAATAATTGTTTTGCCTGAAGGAAAAATTGGTTCTGATGCGATCAAACTCTTGGAGATTACTGATGTAATTTTTGATATTGCCGTAAATCCAGATCGAGGATATGCAATGTCTATCAGGGGATTAGCTCGAGAATTGGCCGGCTCATTAAAATGTAAATTCATTGATCCAGCTGAATTAGTAAAAAATAGCAAGCTAAAAAGTTTAAATTCAGCAAAAGCTATTACGGTCAAGATTGAAGATAAGAGTGGGGCAGATCAGATTTTTGTTCGCACAGTCGACAATGTTAATGCCAAGAAGCAAACTCCGATTTGGATGCAGCGTCGAATTGAAAAATGCGGTATGCGTTCTATTTCACTTGCTGTAGATATAACAAACTACGTGATGCTTGAACTTGGTCAACCCTTACACGCTTTTGATGCTGCAGTCATAAATGGCGGTCTAAAAGTATCCCGTGCAAATAAATTTACGAAGCTGACTACATTAGATAAGGTCGAACGGAGATTGCAGCCAGATAATTTGGTGATATGCGATTCAAATTCAGTCTTGGCTTTAGCTGGAACTATGGGTGGTCTTGCTTCGGAGGTAACCCATGAAACTAAACGTATTGCATTAGAAGCAGCCCATTTTAATCCATCAAGTGTGGCAAAAAACTCTCGGTTTCATAAATTATCTAGTGAAGCATCTAGAAGAATTGAACGAAATACAGATCCGGCTCTAGCTGAAATAGCTTCAGGTAGAGCAGCCACTTTATTAATAGAGCTAGCAGATGCGAAGTATGTTGGTTCTAGCTCAGCGGGAATAGCTATAAAAAAACGCAAAGTAAAGATTTCAATAGATTCAATATCAAAGTTGATCGGCAAGAGTTATTCGACCAAGCAAGTTAGAGATGCGCTGTTACTGATTGGTTGTAAAGTTATAGGTACGGGCGCAGTATTAAATATTGAAGTTCCTACATGGCGACCTGATTTAGAAAGCTCAGCAGATTTTGCTGAGGAGATTGCTCGACTAACTGGCTATGAAGTTATTCCCCTTACCTTGCCGGTGGGTAAAACAGGCGCAAAGTTATCTGATATGCAAATTAGAAGAAGGCAAGTTGCAACAAGTTTGGCAAATCAAGGTTTTACTGAGGTTATTAACTACCCATTTGTTAGTCAAGAGCTAATTGACTTACTAGGTTTTACGGGCGACCGTGCCAAATCCTTTCGACTTCTCAACCCTATGTCCGAGGACGCTCCACTTCTTCGCACGCATTTAATTCCTGGCCTACTTACTACTTTAGGACGCAACTTATCTCGCGGGACTAAAGATCTAGCTATATTTGAGATAGGTACAGTCTTTAGAAATACCACAAAAATAATTAAAGGCCTAAGTCCAGAAACCAACAAGCGGCCATCGGCTAAGACAATCGAAGAGATCTTTGCAAGTGTGCCTAAACAAATGCTTTTTGTAGCTGGAGTTGTTTCTGGTGAAAAACTGAAAAGTACCTGGCAAGGTGAGGGCTCTAAGTTTGACTGGAGTGATGCGGTTTCCAAAGTGATCGAGATTATTTCAGCAACCGGAAATAATTTTGAAATAGCCAATTGCGAACTAGCGCCTTGGCACCCTGGTAGATGCGCAGAGTTTAAGGTCGATGGCAAGGTAGTTGCTCATGCAGGCGAGATACACCCCAGAGTGCTAGCTGAACTAAATCTTCCAGAAAGAAGTTGTGCCTTTGCAGTTATTTTGAGCGAACTGCCGGTCTCAAAAGTAATTAAGCCTTCAAAGATCCTAAGCATGCCCGCTGTAGTTCAAGATGTTGCTTTAGTTGTAGAAAGCCATGTCTCCGCTGCTGAGCTTGAGCATTCATTGAAAATTGGGGCAGGGGATTTATTGGAGTCAATTAACTTATTCGATAGATACGATCAAATCGGTGCAGGAAAAATTTCCCTGGCATTTACCCTTACCTTTCGTGCCTCAGATAGAACTCTTACATCTGATGAGGTAGCAAAGTATCGAGATCAAGCGATTGAGCAGGCAAAAAAGGATGTTGGAGCTGTTCCTAGAGTCTAATGCATAATCATGCAGAGATTTGCATATTTATGCTTAGTGCCTGTATAATATATATATGAAAATTGGTGTTGTTGGTGCCAGTGGCTACACCGGTGGTGAGTTACTGAGATTGCTTAACTCACACCCAAATTTCAATATTAGCTATATCGCAGCGGGTTCAAATGCCGGTGCGTTAATTACTGACTTTCATCCGCACTTAACAGATTTTGCAGGACAAGAATTCAAACCTACGTCAGCAGTAGAAATGAATAAGTGTGATTTGGTCTTTATCGCTTTACCGCACGGAGAATCCTCGAAACTTATTGGCGAAATAGCAGACCATGTGCGCATTGTAGATTTGGGCGCTGATTTCAGACTTAAAGACTCAAAGCAATGGCAGAAGTACTACACAAGTGAATATCCAGGTCATTGGACTTATGGATTACCGGAGCTAGTGGGGCATGATCAAATCCTGCAGGCAAAAAGAGTTGCTAATCCTGGCTGTTATGCCACAGCTATCTCTCTAGCAATTGCGCCAGCCCTGAACTTTATAGAGGTTGATGACATTGTTGTTGTTGCTTCAAGTGGCACCTCCGGGGCGGGTAGATCAGCAAAAGTTAATTTGCCAGGAAGTGAATTTAGAAATAATTTAACTTCATATAAATTTGGTGGAGTACATCAACATACTCCAGAGATCGAACAACTACTTACTTCTTTGTGTAATCAGAATGTGAAAATTTCATTCACCCCTGTTTTGGCACCTATTCCTAGAGGAATACTTGCTACGGTAACGGCAAAACTTTCGAAACAATTGCCAAGCTCTGATGTTAGGAGCCGATTTATTGAGTTCTATAAGAAATCAAGTTTTGTCTCAGTATTAGATCAATCCCTAATGCCTCAAACTCTTGAAGTTCTAGAAACCAACAATGTTCAATTGCAAGTTGCCGTGGATGAGCATGTGAACAGATTAATTGTTTCCTGTGCTATTGATAACTTAGATAAGGGTGCAGCTAGCCAAGCAATACAGAATGCAAACATCATGTTTGGTTTACCAGAAGAGACTGGCCTGTTAGCGAGGAGTCTGAAATGATTGTGATTAAATATGGTGGAAATGCCCTGCCTAGCGCAGACCAGTCAGATCCAGTTCTAGAGGCAATTGCTGATGCTTTTTTAGATGGTGAACAGTTAGTTCTCGTTCATGGGGGCGGTCCTCAGATTGATCTGGCATTGGGTGAGAAGGGATTAGGAAAGGAAAAAATCTCTGGCTACAGAGTCACTACACCTGAGGTTTATTCGGTGGTCGAATCAGTTCTTAGCGGCACAGTTTTAAGGTCGATTGTTAATTACTTAATTGGTAGTGATGTAAATGCAGTTGGACTTTCCGCATCTGATGGCGGATTGATAAGGGCTAAGAAATTTAAGCCGGTAATTGATGGGAAGGCTATTGATGTGGGGCTAGTTGGGGAGGTAGCAGAAACTAATCCGATGATTTTGGAGAGTTTGATTACCGAAGGCTATTTGCCTGTGATTTCCCCAGTAGCTGTTGATGAGGACGGCATTGGCTACAACGTAAATGCTGATTTAGTTGCAGCGGCAATCGGTGGTGCCTTAAGAGCTGACTCAGTAATTTTTCTAACTGATGTGGATGGTATCTATCGAAAGTTTCCAGACAGATCAACCATTATCGATGAAATTTCAATTGAGGATTTAAAGAGCATTCAAAATTCCTTCACTGATGGCATGATTCCAAAGGTTAAGGCTGCAATTAGTGCCATAGATTCAGGGGCATTTTCAGTGCGAATAGCTAATGGCACCAATCTAGAAGCAGTGCTTGATGCTCTAGATAATCGAGGCGGAACATTGGTGAGTGCATAATGGCAAAATTAAATACTAACTCTGCAACTGCCAGACGCTCTATGGTTATTAAACTAGTAGATGATGGGGTGATACATTCACAGACTGATCTAGTTAAGCACTTACAAAAACTTGGATTTGGTGTTACTCAAGCGACTGCAAGTAGAGATCTTGAAGAACTGGGCGCGGTTAGAGGAAAAGATAACTCTGGAGTATTCCGCTACCAATTTGTTACTGCAACTGATAACTATCGAAGCCGAGTTTTGAGCGATCTTGTTTCTTCGATTGATTCCAGTGGTAACTTGGCCGTAGTAAAGACACCACCGGGTGCGGCAGCATTTCTGGCCGGCAGTATTGATAGGGCAAGTAAAGCTGGCAAGTTACACTCTGCGATAGGAACTATTGCTGGTGATGACACCGTGCTAGTTGTGTCCAAATCATCCTCAGGGGGAGCGGCATTGGCTAAAGAGATAATGAAACTGGTTGGGGAGATTAAGTGACACTTTGGGGTGGAAGATTTGAGCAAGATCCAGCTGAAGCACTAATTAAGCTGTCAAGAAGTGTGCATTTTGATTGGCGATTAGCCCCTTATGAGATTGAAGTAAATTTAGCCCACCTAGAAAATTTAGCGGCACAATCAGTAATTAGTAAGCCAGATTCGATAAAGATCAAGGCTGCCTTACTTGAATTGGCAGCTGAAATTGGTAGTGGCAAATTCAGTTACTCAAATTCTGATGAAGATGTTCATAGTGCGATAGAGCGAGGCCTAGTTGAAAAATGTGGCGCTATTGGTGGTGCAATAAGGGCTGGTAGATCAAGAAATGATCTAGTTGTTACTGATTTTAAGCTGTATTTAATTGACCATCTACTTGAGATTGCCTCTAGTGTTAATGAATTGGCGAAAGTGATCAGCACACAAGCCTTTTCCCTTATTGGGGTTGCTGCTCCTGGATTTACTCACACGCAACATGCTCAACCAATATCTTTCTCCCAAGAGCTTGCCAAGCATTCACACGCTTTACTTAGAGATATTGGGCGTATATTTGATTGGCTTGAGCGAAACTCTAAGTCACCATTTGGATCCGGGGCATTAGCTGGCTCATCATTAATTGCCGATCCTAAGTCAATCGCAAAAACTCTAGGGTTCACCGGGGTAATGGAAAACAGTATTGATGCAGTT
This sequence comes from Candidatus Nanopelagicus sp., assembly GCA_035441405.1. Taxonomy (GTDB): domain Bacteria; phylum Actinomycetota; class Actinomycetes; order Nanopelagicales; family Nanopelagicaceae; genus Nanopelagicus. The sequence continues at coordinate 1,967 of DAOROF010000037.1, read as the reverse complement.
AGTGATCGCGA
>DAOROF010000037.1:0-1856 GCA_035441405.1 Candidatus Nanopelagicus sp. | reverse complement strand
AACCGTGACCTACAGGAGGACAAAGAACCGGTATTTGATTCAATCGATCAAATGCTTATTTTACTTCCAGCACTTACTGGCATGATTGAAACTGCAAAATTTGATCTCGGGCAAATTTCCAAGGGTGCAGCAGATAATTTCTCACTAGCCACTGAGATTGCAGATTTCCTTGCTAAAAAACAGGTGCCATTTTCCCAAGCGCATGAAGCAGCTGGTGCTTGCGTTCGATTGTGTGAAAAAGAAGGCACTACTTTAGATAAGTTAACCAAAGCCCAGTTGCTAACAATCCACCCGCAGTTAACTGAGGATGTTAAAGAATTCTTAACAGTTAATGGCGCGATATCAAGCCGCACTTCCTCGCTGGGTACTGCCTCAAGCTCGGTTTCTAAATCAATTACCGCACTGGCAAAGGAAATATCTGATGCAGATGCAGCAATTTCCAACCAGCGTAAACGCTTTTCAGGCATGATCTCCCAATGAGCAATCCTCTTCTAGAAGATCTGGAATGGCGTGGGCTGATCGCCCAGAGCACAGACCGTAAGGAATTAGAGCAGGCATTAGCTAAGCCAATGAGTTTGTACTTAGGTTTTGATCCAACCGCACCAAGTTTGCATGTTGGAAATCTAGTCGTTTTGCTAGTACTTCGTCGTTTCCAACTAGCAGGGCATAGACCCATTCCATTAGTTGGCGGGGCTACTGGATTAGTTGGAGATCCCAGTGGGCGTAGTGAAGAGAGATCTCTAAATGATGAGCAGGTTGTTGCAGAATGGGTTTCCAAAATAAAAAAGCAGCTTGAAAAAATTATTGATTTCTCAGATAAAAAGACTGGCGCCGTGATGGCTAATAATTTAGATTGGACTAAGCCTGTTTCGGCGCTTGAATTTCTAAGAGATATTGGCAAGCACTTTAGTGTAAATCAAATGCTAGCTAAGGATTCTGTGGCAAATCGATTAGCGACTGCGGGAATTTCTTATACTGAATTTTCATACCAAGTTTTGCAAGCTTTCGATTTCCTGGAGTTATACCGAAGACATGAATGCAAACTGCAAATCGGTGGTTCAGATCAATGGGGAAATATTGTGGCCGGACTAGATCTAATCCGTAAGGTAGAGGGTGGAGCAGCCCATGCGCTAACGGTGCCACTTTTAGCTAAGGCAGATGGCAGTAAATTTGGTAAAACAGCTGGTGGCTCGATTTGGTTAGACCCACAAATGACTAGTGCATATGAATTCTTCCAATATTGGTTAAATAGTGATGATGCAGATATGCCTAAATTACTTAAGGTTTTCTCCATGAAAAGTAGGATCGAGATTGAAAGATTAATTGAAACCGTTAAAACTAACCCAGGGGCAAGAGAGGCGCATCGGGAGTTAGCTAGGGAGTTAACCACCATGATCCATGGTGAGCAGATGGCTCAAAAAGTAGAGCTGGCAGCTAAAGCCCTCTTTGGTCACTCCGATATCTCAGAGCTGGATCTGGCGACCTTGGACTCTGCTTTAGCTCAATTGCCAAGAACCCAAATTGCTAAGGGTGAGCCCCTGCCAACCTGGGTGGATCTACTCGCCGCGACTGGGGTGGTGGATTCAAAATCTGCAGCCAGGCGTATCGTCAAGGAAGGGGGTGCATATCTGAACAATCAAAAGGTCGAAAGTGAGGATTTTGCTCCTTCCAAGGCTGACCTTTTGCATGGAAGATACCTACTTTTGCGCAAGGGAAAGCGGGATTTAGCAGCGGTTGAGGTGCTGGGCTAGGTGCAGGTATTTTTGCCCGAAATGTCGATTTGACCCCCCTTCACGCCGGAGGCTATATTTCACCTCCCCATACGAGACGGACTTCAGAAGAAGGCCGGGTGTGGA
>DAOROF010000036.1:0-9284 GCA_035441405.1 Candidatus Nanopelagicus sp. | reverse complement strand
CAGCTGAAGTAGTAGCTGAAGCTGATAAAAAAGAGTAAATAATGATTGATGAAGCATTAGAGCATTTAGTAAAAGGTATTGTTGATAATCCTGAAGAGGTTGTTATCACTGAAAAATCCTCTCGTGGCGGCACAACATTAGAGGTAAGAGTTCATCCTGAAGATATTGGCAAAGTTATTGGTCGCAATGGTCGAACCGCAAAAGCATTACGTACCGTCGTAAGTGCTCTGGCCGGTCGTTCAGTTCGAGTAGATCTAATCGAGGCAGACGAGGTTCGTTAATTTGCAACTTGTCGTAGGTCGCATCGGCCGCGCACATGGTGTTCTGGGTGAAGCAACAATTGAGGTTCGTACCGATGTTCCAGAGCAGAGATTTATCGTCGGCGGTAAGTTAACAACAAACTCTGGTCAAGAGCTAACAATTAAATCCGCTCGCTGGCATAACCAAATATTACTTCTCTCCTTTGAAGGCATTAGTGATCGAGATCAGATTGAAAGCTTAAAAGATGAATTGATTTCTAGTGAGGTGGATTTTAGTAATTTAGCTCCGGGTGAGTATCACTACCAGCAATTACTTGGTGCAAAGGTATTTTTACAAAATGGTGAGCTAGTTGGAAATGTTACTGAAATTGTGGCTCTTCCTGGACAAGATTTACTAGCAGTAGATCACTTAGGTAGAGAGGTATTAATACCAATGGTTAAGGCGATAATTACAAATATTGATATTGCTAATAAAAAGATTGAGATTAATCCACCAGAGGGGTTACTTGATGTTGCGCTTTGATTTAATTTCGATCTTTCCAGAGTATTTAGCCCCCCTTAAATTATCCCTTTTAGGCAAAGCCCAAGATAAGGGATTGCTGCAAATAAATATTCATGATCTTCGCGATCAAACAACTGATGTGCACCAATCAGTAGATGACACACCTTATGGTGGCGGGGCGGGCATGGTTATGTCTGCAGTGGTCTGGGGAGATGCAATCGATGAGATTACTTCAAATCAGCAAGTAATTGATCTAATTATTTTAACTCCAGCTGGTAAGAAATTTAATCAACAGATGGCAGCGCAATTTTCAAAGTGTGATCAGATTATTTTCGCATGCGGTAGATATGAAGGAATAGATGCCAGAGTTGGTGATTACTACCGAAGTCAGAAAAATTTCAGAGTTCATGAGGTTTCAATTGGTGATTATGTATTAGGTGGTGGCGAGGTAGCTGCGATGGTAATTATTGAAGCCACCGCAAGATTATTGCCTGGGGTATTAGGAAATCCAGATTCACTAAAGGAAGAGTCACATTCAATTTCCGGCCAGGATGATCAGCAATTAGTTGAGTATCCAAATTACACAAAACCTGCCCTTTGGCGTGGTCTTGAAGTTCCAGAGGTTTTACTCTCTGGCAACCATGGTGAGATTGCAAAGTGGCGAAGGAGTGAGGCTGAGCGTCGAACGAGAAATTTAGAGCGGGAATAATCCCGACACACCCTGTGTTCATTAGGTGTAACCGACAGTAATAGGGGATTATCCGCCCAGTTGGGAAAAACTTTCCCAAAGTGAAAAAGTTTAAATGATTTAAAAAAGGAGGTGGATGATGGCAACTGATTACGACACCCCCAGAAAAACCGATGAAGAGTTACATGAAGAGTCCCTTGAGGAATTAAAGGCTAGAAGAGCAGATGCTCAGTCAGGTCAAGTAGATATTGATGAGGCCGAGGCAGCTGAAAATTTAGAGTTACCAGGAGCTGATCTATCTGGTGAAGAGTTAACGGTAAAGGTTGTACCAAAGCAAGAGGATGAATTCACCTGCTCGCGCTGCTTTTTAGTAAAACATATTAATCAACGTGCCAAAGGTGAAGGTCCAAAAGCTGTTTGTCGGGATTGCGATTAATTAAGGCAATCTGCCAGCGCTTTTGCTTTTTTACTTGAGATTATCCAATATGGTGTTGGGTCAGATTTATCATTTAACACAATCTTCACACCAGTTTTAATCCAAAATCTTGTGGCATTAAAAGCAGCTGGATCTGCTTGCCGGCCCCGTAGCTTTAAGTAGGCGCTCTTATCTAAATGCTTTGCACTTTTTATATATTTTAATTCAACCTTTGCCTTATCAACATAGAGCCAATTATTAATTACGACTATTTCTAATCGAGTTTTGTATTGAGCATAAATTAAAGTCAAAACTATAAGCAGGCAAACTATGGTTGCAACTAGCGCATTAAATGGTGCCCAGAAAGTTAGATAGATAGAGGCGAGCATTAGACCAAGAAATAGCCAAAGCGATAGCGGCCAAGTAATTCGCTCGGCAAACTCTGAATTTCGATTAGATCTAGCCATATAGATAAGGATACGCTTTGGCAATGAGTCGGATTGCCACCACCACCCCACCAGCGGATGCGGTAATGCCTGACCGGCATCCCAAAGCACCAGCGATTGGCTCACAAATTCCATCGCACTTTGGTCATTGTTTTGGTTGTGGTGAACTTCATCAAAGTGGATTACACCTGGTTGCAATTGCCGGAAGTAATTTAGATTTAACTGGAAAATTTACCGTAACTGAAAATCACCAAGGCGCCCCAGGTCTGGCCCATGGTGGGTTACTCTCATTAGCTTTTGATGAAGCACTTGGAAAATTAATGTGGTTAATTAGAACCCCAGCAGTAACTGGCAGATTAGAGACTGACTTTTTACTTCCAGTACCAATGGGGAGAACCCTTTATATTGATGCCAGGATTACCGGTCAGGAGGGTCGAAAAATTTACACTCAAGCAGAGGGTAGATTAGATTCACCAACAGGTGAGATTGCTGTGAAGGCCGCGGCATTATTTATTTCAGTACCGATGGAGCACTTTATTAAGAATTTAACTGATCAATATAAGGATCATCTAGTTAAGCATCCAGAGCTGATGGCATTTGTCGACCCAGATTTTGACATAAATCCATGACAAAAGTCTTAATTAAGCGGCTAGATCCAGATATTCCACTGCCAACATATGCAAAGGGTGGCGATGCTGGTGCGGATTTGTGTACTCGCATTGATATAACAATTAAACCTGGGGAGCGAGTTTTAGTGCCCACCGGTATCAGTATTGCCTTACCTAATGGTTATGTGGCGTTAGTTCACCCAAGATCGGGATTAGCAATCAAATTTGGAATTTCAATTGTTAATACACCAGGAACTGTTGATGCTGGTTATCGAGGTGAGCTCCAAGTAATTTTAATTAATCATGATCTAACTGAATCTATTTCTTTTAAAAAAGGTGATCGAATTGCCCAACTTGTAATTCAACAAGTTGAACGAGCAGAGTTTATTGAGGTGGCAGATCTACCTGGATCTGAGCGATCAACTGGTGGATTTGGATCAACTGGCGCATGAGTTATCACGGACATAATGAGGATAAAGATAAAGTTGTATCTGCCTTAGGGGGCAAGCGCGGATTAATTGATTCCGGGTTACCTGCCTTACTTTTCTTATTAGTTTTTAATATTTCAGGCCAAAATTTAAATGCCTCCCTTTGGGCAGCGCTTAGCCTTTCAATAATTTTGACCGCGATTAGATTAATTAAGCGTCAAACACTTCAGCACGCATTCTCTGGGTTAGTTGGGGTAGCAATCTGCGCGTTAATCTCTAGACGAAGCGGAAACGCAGCAGATTTCTATCTTCCAGGGCTATATATAAATGCCGGATATGGATTTTTATACGCATTTACAAATTTAATTAAGTGGCCAATTTTGGGAATTATGCTAGGACCGATTTTGGGTGAGAACTTTTTATGGCGCAAAGATCCAGCCCGGCTAAAGGCGTACATCCAAGCTGGCTGGCTTTGGGTAGGAATGTTTGCGATTAGATTAATTGTGCAGTATCCACTTTATAAGAGTGGGAATGTAAATGCTCTTGGCACAGCAAGATTAGCTATGGGTTACCCATTATTTATTGCAACTGCTTGGGCAACTTGGTTAATATTAAGAAAGACGCCAACTACAAAGATCGGTTAAATAAAGCAGGATTTTAATTGCTCTTCAGCTCTAGCTGAGGCAACAAATAGCAACTCATCACCGGCGGCAAATACATCATGATCTTTTGGTGTTAAAACATGGCCATCTCTAACAATTGCTGCCAGAGATGCATCCTCCGGTAGCTCAACCTCGCCAACAGTTTTTCCACAACATGCTGCTGAATCGGGCAAGGTAATCTCAACTAAATTAGCCTCACCTTTTCTAAATGAGAACAATCGCACTACATCGCCAACACTTACCGCCTCTTCAACTAAGGCAGAAATAATTCTGGGTGTCGAAACTGCCACATCAACTCCCCAAGCAGAGTCAAACATCCACTCATTTTTTGGGTGATTTACTCGAGCGACAACTCTGGGCACGCCATACTCAGTTTTTCCAAGCAGGGCGGCAACAAGATTTACCTTGTCATCACCGGTAGCAGCAACTAATACTTGGCAGCCATCTAATTTAGCTACATCTAATGCGGTAATCTCACAGGCATCAGCTAATAACCATTCCGCACTTGGAACTGAATCCATCTTTAACGCCTTTGGATCCTTATCAATTAACAGTACTTGGTGGCCATTTTCTAACAATTCTCGAGCAATAGCTCTACCCACATTGCCAGCTCCGGCGATTGCTATTCTCATTTTGCACCTTCAGGAGATTTAGCCAAAATCTTTTCAATCTTGGAAATATCATCCTCTTTAGCTAGTACATGTACTAGATCTCCCTCTTGTAACACTGTGTGTTCATCTGGCAGAAGTGCCTCACCTAAGCGAGTAATAAAAGCCACTCTAGATTGCGTATTTTTCTCAATTAACAAAACTGATTGGCCAAACCAATCTATATTTGGATGGACCTCAATTAGTTGAACTGTGCCAGTGGCATCTCGCCACTCTGACTTTGTGCCATCTGGGGTAAGCCGGCGCATAATTTGATCTGTCGTCCATAGCACTGTGGCTACAGTTGGAATTCCAAGTCGCTGATAGATCTCAGCTCTACCTGGATCATAAATTCGAGCAACTACATTTTTAACACCAAAATTTTCTCGAGCAACTCGTGCTGCCAAAATATTGGAGTTATCACCATTTGAGACGGCAGCAAAGGCATCTGCTTTTTCAATACCTGCCTCCAGCAAGGTATCTCGATCAAATCCAACCCCGGCGATGGTTCGACCATTAAAGTCAGCACCTAATCTGCGAAAGGCTTCTCGATTTTGATCAATCACCGAAACTGTATGACCTGCTTTTTGCAGATCTATCGCCAGAGTGGATCCGACGCGACCGCAGCCCATAATTACTACATGCACAAAGTACAACTTACACCCATAGGCTCACTCCTATGGAATTAAACGCTCAAGAGCGGTTAAAAATAGGTGAGGTAATCCAGGTCGAAATTGGCCCAGTTGCACATGGTGGTCACTTCGTTGCCCGGCATAACAATCAGGTTATTTTTGTTCGCCATGGAATTACTGGTGAGATTGCAAAGATAAAAATCACCGCCGTAAATTCAAAGATTGCTCATGCAGATGTTATCGAAGTAATAACACAAGCACCCACTCGAGTAGTACCACCGTGTAGCTATGCTGGAAAATGTGGTGGTTGTGATTTCCAACATGTTCAAGTTGATCAACAGCGTGAATTTAAACGAAATATTATTCTTGAACAATTTCTACGAATTGGCAAAATTGATTTACTACAAATGGGATTTGATTTAAAGGTTGAAGTGGTTGAGCCAGTAGATGGATTGCATTGGCGAACTCGAATGGAGTTTGCGGTATCAAATGGCGGGCGGATTGGATTTTATGGCGCTCGCAGCAATGATGTAGTCGAGATAAATGATTGCTTAATTGCAGATAGTCGAATGAATGTTGCAGAACTGGCAAATCGCACCTGGAAGTCAGATGCCAGGGTTGAAGTGGCGGTATCCAGTACAAGTGAGGTATCGGTAGTTAGATCAGGCCGTAGCATTAGTGGACCCACACAATTAATCGAACAAGTAGGTGGTAACTCACTGAAGATTTCACCTAGTGCATTTTGGCAAAGTCATAAATTAGCTCCGACTACACTTGTTAAGTCCGTAATTTCTAAACTAGAGATAAAGAAATCAGACCATATTTGCGATTTGTATTCCGGTGTTGGCTTATTTGCCTCCGCTATCTTAAATGAAATTAGTGATCAAGGTTTTGTAACAATGATAGAAAGTGATAAAACTGCAGTTGCAGATGCACGGAAAATATTTGCAAATAAATTGAATGTAAAGATTTTACAAGGTTTGGTCGCACAGCAACTATCAATAGTAAAACGGGCAGATTTAATAGTTTTAGATCCGCCAAGAACTGGTGCAGGTGAGGTAGTTGTGAAGCAAATGATTAAATTTAAACCTCGAAAAATTATTTATGTAGCCTGTGATCCTGCAGCGTTAGCTCGGGACTCAAAAACTTTGCTAGATCTTGGCTATAAGTTGGATCACATTTCAGGATATGATCTTTTCCCGATGACTCAGCACATCGAGTGCGTGGCTGGATTTTCACCAGCAAATGGCTAGGATTAGAAGTAATCAAGAAATGAAGGCGGGTGTGGGGCGTTGAGCAAGGACTCATTTAAGACCAAGACCACACTTGAAGTTGCTGGCAAAAGTTACGAAATTTTTGATATTACAAAATTTACTGAAGCTAAAGATCTTCCCTTTAGCTTAAAAATCTTATTAGAGAACTTAGTGCGCACAGAAGATGGCGCAAATATCACTGCTGAGCAAATTAAGAAACTAGCCGCATGGGATCCAAATTCAGAGCCAGATACTGAAATCCAATTTACGCCAGCTAGAGTTATTATGCAGGATTTCACTGGCGTTCCATGCATCGTAGATCTAGCAACTATGCGTGAGGCAATTGCAGATCTTGGTGGTGATCCGGCCAAAGTAAATCCACTTTCTCCAGCTGAATTAGTAATTGACCATTCTGTGATTGCAGATTTATTTGGTACTAAAGATGCATTTGAGCAAAATGTTGATATCGAATATCAGCGCAATAAAGAAAGATATAGATTTTTAAGATGGGGACAAACTGCTTTTGATGAGTTTAAAGTGGTACCGCCTGGAACCGGAATTGTGCACCAAGTAAATATTGAATATTTAGCGAGAGTTGTTATGAGCAGAGTTGTAAATGGAAAACTTAGTGCCTATCCAGATACTGTGGTTGGAACTGATTCACACACAACAATGGTTAATGGTTTAGGTGTACTTGGCTGGGGAGTTGGCGGAATTGAGGCTGAAGCAGCCTTGTTAGGTCAACCAGTCTCTATGTTAATACCAACAGTTGTTGGGTTTAAATTAAATGGTGAACTTCCAGTTGGTACAACTGCAACTGATTTAGTTTTAACTATTACACAAATGTTGCGCAAGCATGGCGTTGTTGGAAAGTTTGTAGAGTTTTATGGTCCAGGCGTAACTGCTCTACCAATGGCAAATCGAGCAACAATTGGCAATATGTCACCCGAGTACGGATCCACCTGCGCTATTTTCCCAATTGATGAAGAAACAATCAGATACCTGAAATTTACTGGTCGAAATAGCGAACAATTGGAATTAGTTGAGAAGTACGCAAAAGTAAATGGGCTTTGGCATGATCCGAAAGCCTCACCAAGATTTTCTGAAAAATTGGAATTAGATTTAGCAACTGTAGTTCCTTCAATAGCTGGGCCAAAACGACCACAAGATAGAATTTCACTTTCTGATGCTAAAAGTTCTTATGAGAAGGTTTTGCCAACATATTTTTCTGAAAAAACTAGTAGATCTAAAGTAGATGTTAGCGTTAATGGTAAATCTACATCTGTAGGAAATGGCGATGTAGTAATTGCATCGATAACATCATGTACCAATACATCTAATCCATCAGTAATGATGGCGGCAGCGTTGCTAGCTAAAAAAGCGGTTGAGAAGGGCTTAAGCAGTAAGCCTTGGGTTAAAACCACATTAGCGCCAGGTTCTAAAGTAGTAACTGATTATTACGACCGCTCAGGTTTAACCCCATACATGGAGAAATTAGGTTTTAACTTAGTTGGGTATGGATGCGTTACCTGTATTGGAAACTCCGGACCACTACCAGTTCAGATAAGCAAGGCAATCAATGAAAATGATTTAGCTGTCTCGGCAGTTCTTTCTGGAAATAGAAATTTTGAAGGCCGTATTTCACCTGATGTAAAGATGAATTATTTGGCTTCACCACCTTTAGTGGTTGCATACGCACTCACCGGGACTATGGATCATGATTTTGAGAAGGATCCAATTGGCATAGGAAATGATGGTAAAGAGGTTTACTTAAAGGATATTTGGCCAACAACCGCTGAAATTGATTCAGTAATAAGCTCTTCGATCTCTTCGGAAATGTTTACCAAAGATTATGCCTCAGTTTTTGATGGTGATAAGCGATGGAAATCCTTAGATACACCAACTGGTAAAACATTTGCTTGGGATGAAAAATCCACCTATGTTAGAAAACCACCATATTTTGATGGCATGCCAAAGCAGCCAAGTCCGGTAACAAATATTTCAAATGCAAGGGTTTTAGCAATTTTGGGTGATTCGGTAACAACAGACCACATTTCACCGGCTGGAAATATTAAAGTTGATTCACCAGCAGGAAAGTATTTAGCAGAAAACGGAATTGATAGATCCGATTTCAATTCATATGGATCACGACGAGGTAATCATGAGGTTATGATCCGCGGAACATTTGCAAACATTCGCCTAAAAAATTTATTGTTAAAGGATGTAGAGGGTGGATTTACTAAGAATTTTCTAGCACACGGTGAGCAAACCACTATCTATGATGCATCACGTGCTTACATTCAAGCGGGCATTCCGCTCGTAATATTGGCAGGTAAGGAGTATGGCTCTGGTTCCTCTCGCGACTGGGCTGCGAAGGGAACTGCATTACTAGGGGTTAGAGCTGTGATTGCAGAATCATTTGAAAGAATTCATAGATCAAATCTAATTGGCATGGGTGTTTTACCACTTCAGTTTTTAGCTGGGGAGAATGTCGCATCCCTTGGTCTTGATGGCAGCGAAGAATTTGAAATAACAGGAGTAGAAGAATTAAATAATGGCATAACACCTAAAGAGGTCACTGTGACAGCAGGCGAAAAGAGCTTTAGGGCCAAAGTTAGGATTGATACCCCAGGTGAGGCAGATTACTATCGACATGGCGGGATCATGCAGTATGTATTGCGCTCACTACTGAATAAGTAATCGAAAATCTACAAATAAACCTTTAAACTAAGCCAATGCTTTC
>DAOROF010000035.1:0-9802 GCA_035441405.1 Candidatus Nanopelagicus sp. | reverse complement strand
CTGAATAAGTAATCGAAAATCTACAAATAAACCTTTAAACTAAGCCAATGCTTTCCGAAATCAACTCCCCAAAGGATTTAACAAAATTAACTTTTGAACAACTTGATTCGCTGAGCGCTGAAATTCGTGCTTACTTAATTGAGCAAGTTTCTAAAACCGGTGGGCATTTAGGCCCAAATCTTGGAGTGGTCGAGTTAACAATCGCAGTTCATAGAGTTTTTGAATCCCCAAAGGATGTAATCGTATTTGATACTGGTCATCAAAGTTATGTACATAAATTATTGACTGGAAGAAAATCTGGTTTTAATAAATTGCGTCAGCGAGGGGGAGTAGCTGGTTATCCAAACCGAGGAGAGAGTGACCATGATGTAGTTGAAAACTCTCATGCCTCAACTGCGCTTTCATGGAGTGATGGAATTGCCAAAGGATTTTCACTAACTAATCAAAAGGATAGAACTGTGGTTTGCGTTGTTGGTGACGGAGCTCTTACCGGAGGAATGAGTTGGGAGGCGCTAAATAACATTGCAGCAAGTAAGAATCAAAGATTAGTGATAATTGTCAATGATAATGAGAGATCTTATTCCCCAACTATTGGCGGAGTTGCTACATATCTTTCAACATTAAGAACAACAAGTGGGTATGAAAGATTTTTGGACTGGGGTAAAGGTGTATTAGAGAAAACTCCAGTTGTTGGACATCCAATTTATGAGACTTTACATGGAGTTAAAAAAGGTATTAAAGATATTGTGGCACCACAAGGTATGTTTGAAGATTTAGGCCTGAAGTATTTTGGACCAGTTGATGGACATAACATCGAAGCGATTGAAAAGGCATTAAAAATTGCCAAGGATTATGACGCACCAGTTTTAGTCCACGTTATTACTGAAAAAGGCCGTGGCCATGCACCAGCATTAAATGATGAGGCGGAAAAATTTCATGCAGTTGGAGTTGTCGATCCTGAAACGGGATTACCACTTACTAAAGGCAGTAAGAGCTGGACCAGCGTCTTCTCTGATGAGTTAGTAAAGATAGGTTCTGAACGCAAAGATGTAGTGGCTATCACTGCTGCGATGATGGGACCAACTGGACTAGATAAATTCCAAAAGGCTTACCCAGATAGGACCTTTGATGTTGGAATTGCCGAACAACATGCCACAACTGCAGCTGCCGGTATGGCTTATGCAGGTTTACATCCGGTCTTTGCAGTTTATTCAACCTTTTTAAACCGAGCATTTGATCAGCTACTACTTGATGTAGCACTTCATAAAGCAGGTGTAACTTTTGTCTTAGATAGAGCAGGTGTAACAGGTGATGATGGACCATCCCATAATGGAATTTGGGATCTAGCATTGACTGGAATTATTCCAACGTTGCATGTTGCAGCACCACGTGATGGCCAACAATTGCGCGAAACCTTACGTGAGGCGGTAGATATTTCAGATGCACCTTCATTAATTAGATTTCCAAAAGGTGCAATAAATCCAGATATTCCAGCATTTGAGCGCCGAGATGGCATTGATGTTTTATATCGCGGCGAGAGTGCAGATATTTTGTTAGTTAGCGTGGGTGCATTTGCATCAATTGCAGTGGAATCAGCAGCGCAAGCTTATCGAGAGGGCGTAGGAGTGACAGTTATTGATCCAAGATGGGTCAAACCACTACCAAAATCTTTAGTAACTATGGCACAAAGATATAAGAGTGTTGTCGTTCTAGAAGATGGTATTAAGCATGGTGGAATTGCCAGCACAATTTCGGAGCTATTTAGAGATGCTCAACTTAATGTCCCGGTTAACTCAATTGGAATTCCATTAACTTTCCTTGAGCATGCAAAGCGAAGTGAAATTCTTGAAGAGCTAGGCATAACAGTTCAAAATATAACGAGATCTTTAGTATCTTGGAGCAGTAGTGAGATTCGCCTTGATGTTAAGGCAGAGATGCAACACCCTTTGGATGAAAACGAGATCCGCAAACCGCTTCACTAATTCCTTCTCGATCCAAATACGGCAAGATTCCACCTAAGTGCATTGGCCAACCAGAGCCGAGCAACATACAGATATCAATCTCTTGAGGTGTTGCGACAACTGCTTCATCAAGCATCATTTTTGCTTCAGTGGCAATCGCCTCTAATGCTCTGCGTCTTACTTGCTCAGCTGTAGAGGGCTTACTTCCTTTTTCAAGGAGAGAAACCGCGGCTGGATTAACAGTATTAATACCATCAGCACCCTTTACATAGAAAGTTTTAACTCCTTCTTTAACAAACCGCTGCATTGTTGGCGAAATTTTATATCGAGGACCCAAATTCTTATTTAAAGTTTCAGCAACATGTAAAGCAACACCAGGACCAACTAGACCTAGTAACTCTAAGGAGGACATTGGAAAACCAAGTGGTGTCATAGCTGCATCTGCTACTTCATACGGAGTTCCTTCATCAATTGCATCAGTAACCTCGCCCATAAATCTTGTTAACAAGCGATTGACCACAAAAGCTGGTGCATCTTTAACAATGACCATTGTTTTTTTCAATTCTTTGCCGACATTTATAGCCGTTGCAACGGTTGCATCATCTGTCTTGGTGGTACGGGCTACCTCAAGCAAAGGCATAATCGCAACTGGATTAAAGAAGTGAAATCCAACTACTCGCTCTGGGTTTTTTAATCCATCACTCATAGCTTCAACTGAGAGGGATGAAGTATTTGTTGCCAATACACACTCTGGTGTAATTATCGCCTCTAAATCCTTAAACAATTTTTGTTTAAGAGTTAATTCTTCAAATATAGCTTCGATCACAAAGTCAGCATTTGAAAAAACCTTCTGGTCGGTAGAACCTGAGATATTGCCTAATAACCTGGCGGCGGCCTCCGGTGCTAATCGTTTTTTATCAACCAATTTTTGAATTTCATTTTTTATCCAAGCCAAGCCCTTATCAACTCGTTCCTGGTCTAAATCAGTAATGACAACTGGAACTTTTAAGTTACGCAGCATAAGCAGGGCAAGTTGAGATGCCATTAATCCAGCTCCAACAACGCCTACTTTTGTAATTTTTCGTGCCAGCGCTGGCTTAGGAGCGCCCTCAACTTTTTTGCGCTTCTTTTGGATCAAATTAAATGCATAAAGGGATGCCCTAAGTGGATCACTCATTACTAAATCGGCTAACACCTTTGTTTCGGCAGCAAAACCATCTCGAACAGTATTTTTCTGCGCAGCCTTAATTAATTCAAGTGCGGCAAGTGGGGAGGTAATTTCAGCTCCATTGTATTTTTTAGCAACAGCAGCTTTGCCAGTGGCAATCGCCTTCTCAAATGCAGCAGAGTCATTACTAAAATCTTTACGCTCAATTTTTTTCTTACCAGTTAACACATCTGCTGCAAATTGAACAGATCTCTCTAAAAAGTCAGCTGGCTCATAAACTGCATCAACAACTCCAAGTGTCAATGCATCTTTTGATTTCATCATGGTGTTGTTATTTAGTGCATTCAGAATAATCACTTGAACGGCATTTTCTGGTCCGATTAACTTCGGAAGCAAAGTAGCCCCACCCCAACCAGGAACAAGTCCTAGGAAGCATTCTGGTAATCCGGTAAATGCAGTTGTAGCCAAAGTTCGATAGTGGCAATTAAGTCCAACTTCAAGACCTCCGCCAAGTGCCAACCCATTAATAAATGCAAATGTTGGCTTTTTGCTTTCATGTAGTTTTAGGAAAACTTCATGACCTAAATCGCCAATTGCAATAGCTTGAGATTTATCGGTCAAAAATCCCATAGCCGATAAATCAGCACCTGCTGCAAAAATAAATGGCTTACCGGTAATTGCTATCGCAACAGCATCTGATTTTTGCGCCTCATCTATCGCCTTGGATAGTGATTGTAATGATGCTGCGCCAAATGTATTTGGCCGATTATGATCTGCGCCATTATCTAAGGTAATCAAAGCCAAATCTGCCTGATTGCCAAATGGTGCCATCGAAACCATTCTTAATATTGCATTAGTGACTACTTCATCAGGAGCACCAGCTAGAGTTGTGATATCTGACATTATTTATCACCCTTATAGTTTGGATTTTCCCAGATAACTGTGCCGCCCATGCCCAGCCCAATACACATAGTTGTAATTCCATAGCGAACTTCAGGATGCTCTTTAAACGCATTACCAAGATTTAAAATCAATCTAACACCAGAGGATGCAAGTGGGTGTCCAACTGCAATGGCGCCACCATAAATATTTACCCGCTTATCATCATCTGCAATACCAAAGTGATCTAAAAAGGATAGAACTTGAATGGCAAACGCTTCATTTATTTCAAATAAACCAATATCGGTAATATCTAACCCAGCCTTTTTCAATGCCTTTATGGTGCTAGGCACTGGTCCATATCCCATAATCTCTGGCTGAACACCAGCAAATGCAAATGAAACCATTTTTGCTTTAATTGGCAGGTTTAACTCTTTTGCCTTACTTTCTGAAGCCAAAATTGCAGCTGTGGCACCATCATTTAAGCCGGCTGCATTTCCTGCAGTTACTCTGCCGGCAGCTCTAAATGGAGTTTTTAAAGCACCTAGCGCCTCTAAGGTGGTTTGCGGACGAGGTGGTTCATCAACTGTTGCCACACCCCAGCCCAGCTCGACAGTTCTAGTAGCCACTGGAATTAAATCAGGTTGAATTTTATTTGCACTATAGGCGGCAGCAGTTTTTTGTTGCGAAGCTAAAGCGTATTTATCTGCGCGCTCTTTAGTTAAATGTGGAAACTTGTCATGTAATCTCTCTGCAGTTGCACCCATCTGTAATGCATCTGTGTCAACAATTTTTTCAGCTAAATATCTTGGGTTTGGATCCATACCATCACCCATTGGGTGATTTCCCATATGCTCAACTCCACCAGCAATTGCTAAATCATAGGCACCCATATTTATGCCACCGGCAATTGTGGTTACGGCAGTTAAAGCGCCAGCGCACCATCTATCTATGGAGTAGCCCGGAACAGAGTTTGGAATTCCAGCAAGAATTGCAACTGATCGCCCAATATTCATTCCTTGATCGCCAGTTTGTGTGGCGGCAGCAATTGCAACATCATCAATTTGATCTAACGGAATATTAGGATTTCGCTCTAGTAGGCCTCGAATACAACGAACCATAATGTCATCGGCTCTTGTTTGGGCATATAACGAACCAGCCTTACCAAATGGGGTTCTAACGGCATCAACTAATACAACATTGGTTTTTGATGTGGCGTTCTTACTCATTTGCTAGGCCCTGACCATTTCTATTAGGTATAGGGCTAGGTTACTCGCCAGTAATCAAAATGGGTAGTGAACTTTAGGGTGGCCTTAAATCGGCTGCTCGAGCTCTAAATCACTTTCAACTGGCTGCGCAATGATCAGCGGCTCCGTTTGCCCAAGGGCAAAGGCTAATTTGTTTTTGATCTGCTCGATCTGCCAAGACCTAGCGCCCATTTGCGTTAAAGATTTTTCGACATACTCGAGATGCTGCTCTGTATCTATAGGGGGATCTTGCCAGCATAGTTTTCGAACCAGCTCTGGGGTGACCAAGTTCTCCTGGGGAATTTTTAACTCATTTGAAATCTCTAATAGCAATGCTCGAGCGTGGGTGAGTCTGGCATATCCGATTGGATTCTTTTCCTTCCAAACTCTAATTGGTGGCAAACTTTGTGAGGCTACTTTGTATTCAGGTTGGTCAGCAAGGGGTGTAGCTAGCGCTTGGTTAATTGTTTTAAGCCATCGATTAAATGGTGGAGCCTCTAATTTTGTCCGCCAGCCAATAGTTTTCGCCACTGTCTCTAAATCCTTTGGGCAAGTAATGGCCAAAGTAATTATTGCCTCATCTGCCAAGACTCTGCCAGGAGCAATATCAAGCTCAGAAGCTAGCTCATTACGGGAGATCCATAGATCTCTAACAATTGTAAGCGTTAGCCGATCTCTAACTTTATGCATGCCCGATGTCCTGCGCCAACGATCAGTTTTAGGTTCATCTGAAAAAACATAATTCTCATAATTTTTCAAAATTGCAGCAAAATCTTGCTTGGCCCAATCTAATTTATTTTGTTCAATTAACATGCCTTCAATAGCATCTCTGATCTCAAGCAAAATATCGACATCAAGAGCTGCATAGTTAAGCCACTCACTTTTTAGCGGTCGGATAGACCAGTCAACTGCGGAATGCTCTTTTGCAAGTTGAAGTTGTAATAAACTTTCGGCAAGTGGGCCTAAGCCAACGCGCTCGCAACCGGCAATTCTTGCTCCTAATTCAGTATCAAATAGTTTTTTTGGTTTTAGTCCAACCCCGATTAAACAAGGAAGATCTTGCGTGCTTGCGTGAATAACCCACTCTTGAGAAGAAAAATTCTCATTGAATGTATCCCATAATTTAGAATTTTTCAGCGGTATTGGGTCAATTAGATGCAATCCACCACCATCTCTAAAAATTTGAATTAGATAAGCACGTTGGCTATAGCGATATCCCGAGGCTCGTTCTGCATCTATCGCAAGTGGCCCGCTACCAGCTGCTAGATTTGAAATTGCTTGCGCAAAGGATGTTTCATCTTCGATTAATTTTGGCAGACCGTTTCGTGGAGCTAGTAATGCACTAACCATCTATTTACTGTTAACTTTTACGAGATATTGATGAGACGCCCTCTGGAATTGGCTCTAACCCTGCAGTCAACTCAAGTAATTCCAGCCAAGCTTGTAAGTGATTTACTAACTGAGCTTCAGAGGTTGGGGTCCATGAGGCTCTAATTTCAATCTCTGAATTTTCATCTTTATCTTCTAATTCACCAAAGGAAGCACTTGCAACCCGAGTGACTGTGCCACTGGCTGCAATGTAATCACAGTTATGTTTTTTTAAAGATTCAATTAACCAAGCCCAGCCAATTTCTGGAAGTAGTGGATCTGAGGCCATCTCTAAATCAATTGCGGCTCGAGTAAAGGTAACAAATCGCCACTGTCCGCCCCAACCCTCTTGCCCATCTGGGTCATGTAATAAGACTAATCGCCCAGTAGCTGCATCCTCTAAAACATCGGCAGTAAGTGCCAGTGCATGTGGTGCAAGTTTTTGTGGTGCAGGAACAACCTCAAGCAAAATTTCACCACGTGGCTTTAACGCCAAAATCGGTGCAACTACTTGTTCGAAATTTGGATTCACTCCCAAATGATAAATTGATTTAAAGGTAAGTAAGCGTAGGCGCGAGCGCTAAGATCATAAATCCAACCAAATCTAGATAGTAGGCTACCGAAATGGCCACATTGTTAGCACTTTTATCATCAGTTCTTTGGGGAGCTGCAGATTTTTTTGGTGGCAAATTATCTAAGAGATATCAAGCAATTGCAGTAACTGCCGTCTCGCAAGCATTTGGTTTACTAACTGGAATAATCATAGTTTTGGTCAGCTCCTCTTGGCTTGCGCCAAGCTTAAGTTGGGATAACTACTTTTTATCTGGCGTATTAGCTGGATTATTTGGCTTTGTGGGATTAATTGCTTTCTATACCGGATTGGCAACTGGCAGGATGGGTGTAGTTTCACCAATTGCATCCCTTAGCGTTCTAATTCCACTAACTATCGCATTTATAAGTGGAGAAAAGCCAAACTCAACCCAATTAATTGGCATGAGTATCGCTTTAACTGGCGCAGTCTGTGCAAGTGGGCCAGAGGTTAGAGGGGGTGTAGCACTAAAACCTGTTCTCCTAGCCGTAGTTGCTGCGATTGGATTTGGCTTTGCAGTTAACTTTATCGCTAAGGGATCTACTTCAAGTGCGATTATGACCATGACCACCATGCGGTTTACTACATTTATTATTGCAATTTTTTTATTTGCTAAATACCGAACCTTTGGTGGGTTTACTAAGAAAGATTTACCAGTTTTAATCTTGCTTGGGGCAGCTGATTTTATCGCTAACCTATTGTTGGGTGTAGCAACTACCAAGGGGTTAGTCTCACTTGCGGTCGTACTTGGTTCGCTATTTCCAATTGTTACAGCACTTATGGCATTTAAACTTTTGCATGAGAGATTACATAAGGTGCAATATATTGGCATTGCATTGGCAATTATGGGGGTAGCAGTTATTTCAGCTGGCTAGTTTTTTATACTTTCTAAATTCGCAATCTTCAATTTTTTCACTTTCCAGCAGTTCAAAGTTTTCTACTAAATCACTTATCGAGATCCTATTCTCACCCTGCTTATCTAGATTCACGGTCAGGTATAGGTAATCAATAAGTGATTGATCAATCATTTGCATAAGTAGGTTTGGACCTGCCTCAACTAGAACATTTATCTGTGGTTGCTCGCATTGAAAGTTATTACTTATTTCAGCCAACAGCTGGGCAGGGGTTAATTGAAATTGCTTAGCAAGTTGATTTTTTGGCTGCAATCGAATTTTTGCATGGGTGAGAATATAAAGCGGGATGGGGGTGCGCTTATACGGCTCACGCCGGGCGGTATTTCCCCCGATGATTATGAGATCCTGATGATCTCTTAATTGATGAAATCGCAATCGATCTGGCGCAGTTGAGAGCGCAGTTGATGAGCCATTTAATGTGGTGGAGCCATCCTGGCCAACAATCAGATTGGCGGAAACGATTAAAGGCTTCATAGGCACAGGCTACCGCCACTGTCAGTGGGGGCAGATAACCTTATTTTCTATGATAATCAATTGTGATAGTTGCACTATGAAAAACATAGCTTGCAGTGATTGTGTAATTACTGTCTTGCTAAATATAAAGCCACTTCCTGGCAAAACTGCTGAGTTCTCAGCTCAAGATCAAACAGCGATCAATCATCTATCAACTGCTGGGATGGTGCCGCCACTTAGATTTAAGCCAGGCCGAGCCGGATAGGTCAGATGAGAAAAATTAAGCATAAACCTCGCTTAGCAGCCTTAAGTTTTGGGTAATTCTCAGCACTTTACGCTTGAGTTAGGTTGAGTTCTGCCTATTGTGGTGGTTAGCCTTTATTAATGAGGTTATCTCTTCGGGCAGCTACGGCCTTTTTTGTGGCAGCTGGCATCTTGCTACCAATTCAAGCAAATGCCGCTCCCTCCTTACTTGAGGTGCAAGGTCGAGTTAGAGATCTAGAGGAGCAAGCCACCACCGCAGCTGAAGGCGCACAAGAGGCTAAGTATCAATTATCTAAACTAACTAAGACTTTAAATTCTGTGCAACAACAAGCTAGCCAACAGGGTGAATCTGTTAAGCAGATGAATAAAACCATCGGCGCAATAGCGGCTGAGCAGTATAAAGCTGGACCATTAAGTCAATCTCTTGAACTTTTATTCTCAACTGACCCGCAACTTTATTTATCTTCAGCCGGTGCGCTAGAAGCGGTAACTAGAAAAAAGAGTGAAGATTTAAAGAAGTTCTCAGTTGCAACCCAAAGACTTAATGCAACCACCTTTGCTGTAAGCGATAAATTAGCCTTAGTAAAGGCTGCCGAGGCTAGATTCAAAAGACAATTAGCAATTGCAAATTCAAAATTAGCTGAGGCAGAAAAACTTCTGGCCAAATTGACCGCTGCCGAGCGAGAGCGGCTTGCTCGATTAAATGAGGAACAAGAAAATGCCGATCAGCAAAATTCTCTCGCCGAAGGTGGTAAGTACGCTGGCGTATCAGGCAGGGCTGGAACAGCTATTAAATACGCTTTAGCTCAAATCGGAGATAAGTATGTATTTGGTGCATCTGGGCTGACCTATTGGGATTGCTCTGGTTTGACTATGCGCGCCTTTAAGGCAGCTGGGGTCTCACTGCCACACTCATCACGAGCACAGTATCGATATGGCAAAGCAATTCCGAGAAATCA
>DAOROF010000034.1:0-9847 GCA_035441405.1 Candidatus Nanopelagicus sp. | reverse complement strand
TTGTGGAGGCCGGTGGTAGTAAACGTGTTGAGCATATGCCATCAATCTCAACCTATACCTATCAATTGCTGGCCTTTGCCGATGCGGTAGATCTAGGCAAGGCGATAAAGAGTGATGCTAAAGATGCCCTGGCCCAGTCGATAATGATCGATGCCGCCTATACCAGCTCAAATCTGCCACTTAGGCCGACATTTAAAATTTAAACTATCAGTTTCTCTTTAGCAACCTCTGCTGCTTTATTTCTATCAGTGACATCTAACTTTCGGTAAATATTTCGAAGGTGTGTTTTCATTGTATTCTTTGAGATATGTAGGGTGCGACCAATTTGCTCAATTGATTTACTGGTCGTTAAGTACTTAAGGACCTCGATCTCACGATGAGTTAGTTGTTCGCCACGAAAATTTAGTAAGGCATTTCTTGAGTTAATTCGATCTAAACAAGCATTAGCTAAAGATTCCACCCATTGAGAGTTAATTTTTTCAGATATATTTATAACTGACTCCAAGGTCAAGTTATCCTGACGTAGAAAAATCTCCCTAGCTCCCACCTCCTCTGCCTTGTTTAAGGCAGCCGCCAAGTACTTTTGCTGTTTTTTTATCCCCTGGCCAGCAAACTGTGACAACAGAAGGTTTTTATAAATAATTTCAAATGGCGTTCCCTCCGGCAGGGCTTCTACCGATTTAATATCCCGAGCATTTAGCTCTTTGGCCTGACTTCGACCAAGCATTTGGATGTATGGGTTAGCTGGATTTCTGTTAACTAGGGATGCAACCCGACGATTTTCATTTGTAGTGTGCCTAAAGAAAACCTCGGCTAAATCTAATAGCCAGTGGAGTTTATCTAATGTTGTATTTTTCATTAATTCAACTCTTAGCTTTTCTAGCCTTACTGTTACCTGGCCAAAATTGTTAATATCTTGCGCTAATACTCTGATCTGACCTACCTCACAGAGCCAATAAATTGTGTTTGATTTACTCGCTAATGCTTTAGTTTTTGAAATCTCTAACATTTCAATTGCCTGATCATGTTGTGAAAACTCATATAGGCAGCGGGCCATAACAGCTCGACAATCAAAGGGAGATGTTATCCCAGATCTACCAGCAACCTCCTCAAGTTGGACAACTGCGCTTGCAATCTCATAAGCCTGTTTATAATCACCCTGTACCAACAATTGCATAGCTCTTATGGCCGATTTTGTATGAGTTAAATCATTTAAGTTTTCTGGATTTGAAATACTTAAGATCTCCTGTGCACAGTTATTAACCCCATTAATGTCAGATTGAATTAGCTTAATTGAGCAAACTAGCCGAATTAATCTGCCTTGATCAATTGGATCTAGGCTGCCACTTTTTATTGGAGAATCTAAGGCTGCGCGCGCATAATGCAAAGATTGACTGAAATCTCCTTTATGAAAATTTATATGTGCTCGGCATAGATTGCTAATCTGCAATACCCATATATTGATCTCTAAATTTTCAGTTGTATTTTCTAAATTATCTAATATCGAAAGGCATTTTGTAAAATTCAAATCAATCATACTTCCAATGGCTTCAAAGCCCTGGGCCATAATTAAGCCAGTTGGTGAATCATCAATTCCGCTCTTTGAAAACTCAATAAACTCTTTTCCTTTACCAGTAAGTGATAGCTCTACCATTTTTGCTAAGTAAAGTTTGTAGAAAAAATCTAGATCATTTTTTTCAATGGCGGTTTCAATAATTTTTGCAGCCCCAGCAGTGAACTCAGGTAGGGGTGATTTAATCGGTTTAGGTTTCACCCCTAAAGGGTGAGGCAAAGTTGTGGTTTTGGATAGGAGTACTGCTTAATTTAGGGGGTGATATGAAGGGGGATCTGGTGCCAAAGCCCATTCTCACGCGGAAAAGTGCATGGAATTTACCAATATCGGTAAGGGGTTAAAATCTACCTATGCCCACCCCAAAGGTCATTTTGTATTACACCTTTACGCCTTTAACCGATCCGGCGGCGATTAAGGCTTGGCAGAAAACCTTATGCCAATCCTTAAATTTAAAGGGGAGAATTATCATCTCACCCCATGGCATTAATGGCACCTTAGGTGGGGATATCGATGATTTAAAAAAATATATTCGCTCAACTAGAGGGTATGAAGGCTTTAACCAGATGAAATTCAAATGGTCTGAGGGAACCGGCCAGGATTTTCCTAAGTTAAGTGTCAAGGTAAAGCCTGAGCTTGTTGCCTTTGGTTATCCAGATGAGATTAAGGTTGATAAAAATGGCGTTGTTGGTGGTGGCAAACATTTAAAGCCCCACCAGGTTGAAGAGATGGTAAAGCATCGTGGTGATGAGGTTGTTTTCTTTGATGGGCGA
Source organism: Candidatus Nanopelagicus sp. (assembly GCA_035441405.1). Taxonomy (GTDB): domain Bacteria; phylum Actinomycetota; class Actinomycetes; order Nanopelagicales; family Nanopelagicaceae; genus Nanopelagicus. Next base: position 7,504 of record DAOROF010000034.1, on the reverse strand, counting down.
AATGCCTATGAAGCCAAGGTTGGTAGATTTAAAAATGCAGTTATCCCACCAGTTGAAACCACAAGAGATTTTGTTAGTGAAATTGAAAGTGGTAAGTATGACCATATTAAGGATAAACCAGTAATCACCTACTGCACAGGTGGCATTAGATGTGAGGTCTTATCTGCTGTTATGAAAAACCGCGGATTTAAAGAGGTTTATCAATTAGATGGTGGAATTGTTACCTATGGCAAAGAGTATGGCGATGATGGCTTATGGGAAGGATCTTTATATACATTTGATAATCGCATGTCGATTGAGTTTAGTGACAAATTTAAATCTATAGCTAAATGTGAAAAATGTGGCAGCGATGCCTATAGATTTTATGATTGTCCAAAGGTGCCATGTAATTCATTAAATTTACTATGTGCTACATGTGCTGAGAGGATGAATGATGAAATTTGTACTCATCCGCAACGAAAGTACTCGAAAGCTGAGTTAATCGGCTAACAGTTGTTTTGCGTGATCTTTTGGGTGATTTATATAGCTTTTTAGCCATTTTCTAACATCATAAGCACCTGACTCTGTATGAACGCCGGAGTTTGATAATTGATCAACTGTTAGGCGATTGATTATCTCAAGGCAAGCTGCTCTAGATGCTTTAAATAGTGCTAGTGAATTCTCTATGGGCAGTTGGGTATAGCCAAGTGTCGGGTTTTGGGCCCAAATATTTTCATCATAACCTTGAATAACACTGCCCGGTTCGGCGATTAATCGCTTAAGTCGAGCACATGATTGCGCTTCACTATCTGCCAAGTGATGGATTACCTGCCTAGCATTCCAACCATCATGCTTTGCCTTATCTAAATCAGCTGGCGCTAGCTTTTCAAAGGCGGTTAGAAATGTATTTGTTGCCTCTTCATACTCTTTAGCAATTTGAGCAATCTCATTTTTTTCCATCTATTTATCCTACTACCGCCTAAAGAAAGTTCGTAATCCCCCAACAATTGCCTGCCAAATTTTGGTTGATTGCTTAACTGGTGAAATTCCAATGACCGCCGTTGAACTAGGTTCGCCTGGGGTACTCACGCTATAAAGGGCTGGTGAGCTTTCATCTAATGAGTTTGCAATAATCTTCATTTGAGAAACAATTGAAATACATCTTACAAATTGGGTTCGAGGTAGCTCATCAGCTTTAGCGATTAACTCCTCGGTAAGATTATCAGCTGCTAGCCGAAGATCTCTTGCTATATTATCAATCTGTGAATCTCGATTTTCTGATTCTAATAACTCTAGCTTTTCAGTAATTGCACTACTTGTGGCTGAGAGTGCGTAAGCGATCTGCCTATCAACCGTATTTTTTCTATTTTTATCTAAGGTTGAATCAAATAATGTTCTAGCCATAGATCTAATTTGTACCACCATATGTTCAATTGCGACCCCTTGGATATATAAGGATTCAGCCTCATCTACCTCAGCAAGTGGTGACCATCTGGCATATCTTTTTGCCTCAATCGCTTGTGATCTTAAGGTCGGAATCTCCTCAACTAACAACCTTGCTTTTGCTAGCCAGGCACCAGATTGTTTTTGGGTTAATCCAGCTGCTACCCCCTCTGCCATCTCACTTATTAATTCTGCTCCTCTGGTGCCCAGCCGTGAGATTTGATTAACTGTTCGACCAGCTGGGGTATTGGGGTGGGAAAAATAAGAGAAAATTATTCCTACTGCTGCGCCAATTAAGGTTGAGGCCAACCTATGTTCTGCTGTTGAGCCACTAATTCCAGGGCCAATCACAATTAATGCCGTTACTGGCACATTTACCGCCGCCACCTCGCCAAGTCGAAGTCCTCTTACTACTACTAAGCAAAGCAGTACCGTCATACCAATTGCTATTACGCCAAAGCCAAAGTAGTGCACAGTTAATAAGGCCACACCTGCGCCAATTGATGTTCCTACAATCAGCCCTAAGCCTTCCCTAATCGATTTATAGAGTGAGATTCGAATGCTAAGGGCACACATAATCGCAGCAACTACGCCACCTTCGTAAACTAATGCATCGCCAATTACCCAGGCGGTGGCAGATGCAACTGAGGCGACACTTATTTGCCGAACCCAGTTTCTGCGATTAGTAAATAATTTAATTACCCAATTAAAAAATCGCTTCATGATCTAAATTTAATCTTTTTAGCATGCATTAAAACTTTAAGTCTGGCAACTGCGCTTTTACCCATGCCATGTAAGCCCTCTAACTCAGATAGGGATATTTTTCGCAAGTCTGAAACTTTGTAAAGTTTGGCATCAACTAGCGCACGTCGTGCTGGGGCTGCGATCTTATACTCGCGCCACTCTCGATCTAAGCTTTCATATCGATCTAACTCTGTTTGACTAATGTTGCAAGTTTTACCTGATTTCGCACCTGATTTAGCCATAGGTAAATCTTACAACTTTACTTGCGTTTCTTTTTGACCATTATCTGCACCATACGCTGCGTCATCAATTTACGCACTAAAGTCTTTGGCAGTGGTGTTTCAAAATGAAGGGCACTCTTAGTTTGCTTGTATTTAACAAGATCTGTCCGAAGAGCTGCTAGCACTGAGCCGCTAAATGGATAGAAGGAGCAGCCAGTTTTTCTAGCTGCGATTCCACAAACTACATCTTTATCTAATTTAAATGCTGGGATGCCATAGGAAATCCCTTGCTTAAGCGATGGTTCAATTTCTAAAATTAATTGCCGCATCTGTTTTAAGTTGCTCTTGTTAGGTTCACTTTGCTGAGCAATATAGGCATCAACCTCCCGCTTGCTCATTTATCTTCACCACCAATACTTTTATACATGGGCAGGTACATCAGGCCAGGAATTGATCTACTTGGCAACAATGAGTCTGCTGCAACAAATCCTAACTTTAAATAAACAGCAATTGCGGCTTTATTATCTGGCCACACTCCGAGCCCTATTTTTTCCCAGCCATTTTTCTCACATAATTCATACACCCAATGCGCCATTAGCTTTGATATGCCTTGGCCGCGATGGGTTGGAGTGATCCACCAACCTGAGAGCCAGCAATCGCTATTTCTATCCTTATCTGCCCGGTCCACTGCTAATAAGCCGATATCAACGCTATCTGCTGAGACTAGACACCAGCTACTAACCTTTAATAATTGTTGCCAGTAATTATCTGGCCGATCCTTTAAAACTTCATACTTGGCACCAAATGAGTTAGGTGAATCTTTCAAGGCAGCTAATCTAATCTGCTTAAGCCTTAAGTACTCTGATTCGGTAGCTAAATTTAACTTGATATCCATTTAATGCTCGCTACTTCGCCATACTTTAACAGCTGCATCAGCATTTAACATTCCAATTGTAATTCCAACGACTAAATCTGGTACAGGACTTAACCAAAAAAGTGTAATTACTCCGGCGCAAATTATAGCTAGATTTGCCAACGCATCATTTCTAGCAGAAAGATATGCTGCCATCACTAAACTTTGTTGATTTTCTCTAAATTTGGCTAGTAGAAATGCGCAGGTAAAATTAACAATCAGAGCTCCGAAAGCAATCGCTGTGATACTCGCTCCACTGGGTGGGGCTGGATTATTGATTTTATAAATAATGCTTATGATTACTGAAATTGCTGGTACTAAAAGCAGTAGTGCAAAAAATCTGCTTAGCCTCTTTCTAGCAGTCAGACTCCAGCCAAGTGCGACAAATATCAAGATATTTACCGATGCATCCTCTAGAAAGTCAATACTGTCAGCAAAAAGTGAGACTGAGCCGATTCTTAACGCAAAAATGAACTCCAGTAAAAAGTAAGACAAGTTAGCGATTGCAACCACTCTTACTACATTTCGAATCGAACTCACCTCTTAAGGGTAAGGCATTTGGGTTAAGATATGGGTATGAGCATATTAATTCGACCAATAAACCAAAGTGATAAAGGTCGATGGCTGCAACTTTTTAAAGAGTACATCGAATTTTATAAATCTTCCTTAAGTGATGCCCAATATGAGTTAACCTGGCAGCGAATCAACTCTGATTTTAATATGCATGGTTTATTAGCAGAGATTGATGGGCAAGTTGTAGGGCTTACCCACTATATATTTCGGCCAGATACCTGGGAGGTGGAAGATTTTTGTTATTTAGAGGATCTATATGTAGACCCTAAATTAAGAAAAAAAGGTGTAGGTCGAGCATTAATTAAGGCGGTGGAGGATATTGCAGTAGCTAAGGGATCAAAGCGACTTTACTGGACAACTGCCCCAGATAATGAGGTTGCTAGAAGGCTTTATGACAAGTTGGCGGTGACCGATAGAGTCCAATACAAAATCTACTTAAACCAGTAAGAATTAACGGGTATTTAAAGGGTGTTATTCTTACCTCCCTGACACTGTAGTCATAAGTTAGATTAAAGATTGATTTTCTAGATAGAGGATAATAAATATGAACTCCGCTCAATTGGCCCAAATGAAATCAGGTAAAGGATTTATTGCTGCCCTAGATCAAAGTGGTGGCTCAACCCCTAAAGCACTATCTCTTTACGGCATTGAACCAAATACCTATTCAGGTGAGGCCGCGATGTTTGATTTGGTGCATCAAATGAGAACTAGAATTATTAAATCTCCTTCCTTTACCTCACAGCGTGTAATTGGCGTAATTTTATTTGAGATGACTATGGATCGACAGATTGACGGTTTAGGTAGCGCTGAGTTCTTATGGCAAAAGAAAAACATCGTGCCATTTTTAAAGGTTGATAATGGGTTAGCTGATGAAAAAGATGGTGCTCAAATTATGAAGCCAATCCCAGAGTTAGATGCTCGATTAACTAGTGCAATCTCTCATGGTGTATTCGGCACCAAGATGAGATCAGTAATTAAGCAGGCAAATGCTGCTGGTGTTAAGGCGGTAGTTGAACAACAATTTGAAATTGGTAAGCAGATTTGTGCTAAAGGTCTAGTACCTATTATTGAGCCAGAGGTTGATATTAAGTGTCCAGATAAGGCAGCAGCTGAAGATTTACTACTTGCTGAGTTAATTAAACATTTAGATAAATTAAGTGATGATCAAAATGTAATGCTTAAGTTAACACTGCCCGAAAAGGCAGGTTTATACACTCCGCTTACAAATCATCCACGGGTAGTAAGAGTTGTAGCTCTATCTGGTGGTTACAGCCGGGATCATGCCAATGAGGTACTAGCTAAAAACCCAAATGTAATTGCGAGCTTTTCTAGAGCACTCTCTGAAGGTTTAACCGCTCAGCAAACCGATAGTGAGTTTGATGCCATGATAGATAAAACTATTCAAGCAATCTACGAGGCCTCAGTAAAGTAAAGATTAGCTTTACAACTACTGCTTATTCTCTTTAGGTTTATGCTGGCTGGTTACTCGGCCGGCATGAGCATGGGCTGTAGGGTCTTTCTTAGACTTAATCAAGCTAGCAATAGTCGATACGGTCAGAATCAAACCAATTACCGCAAGGCTAATTAGGGTTGGAATTTTTGGAACTTCACTCCAAGTTTCATGTAGGTAGGTAAAAATCAATTTTACGCCAATAAACATTAAAATAATTGAAAGTCCAAGTGATAGGTATATCAACTTATCTAATAGGCCTTTCAGTAGGAAATAGAGCGCTCTTAAACCCAATAGTGCAAAAGCATTTGCAGCAAAAACTAAGAATGGCTCACTTGTGACACCAAATGTTGCAGGAATGGAATCTAGCGCAAAGAGTAAATCAGTTGAAGCTATAGCGATAAAAACCAAAAACATTGGAGTAGCAACTTTCTTACCATCAATTTTTGTAAACGCTTTTGAGCCATCAAATTTATCGGTAATTGTCATGCGCTTTGAAATAGCTTTAACCATGAAGTTATCCTCTGGGGTTGGATCCTCATCCCAGTGCTTAAATAATCCAAATCCCGTCCAAATTAGAATTGCACCGAAAATAACAAATGTGAAGCTAAACGCAGCCAATGCAGCAGCGCCGACTGCAATGAAGATTGCTCTTAATACTAAAGCAAGCAGGACGCCAATCATTAATACTCTCTGATGATAAATTGATGGCACTTTGAACTGCGTCAAAATAATGATGAATACAAATAGGTTATCTACCGATAACGATTTCTCTACTAGGTAGGCTGCAAAATACTCAGTACCAAATTGTGAACCTGCACTTTGCCAAACCCAAATTCCAAAGCCAATAGCAAGGGCAATATAGAAGATTGACCAGCCAGCCGCTTCCTTAAACATCACATCATGGGGTTTGCGACTTACAGTTACTAGATCTAAAAATATTAAAATCAGTATTGCGGCAATTACAACAAGCCAAGTAGTCAGTGACACATTCATTTTTAGCACCTATTCGTTAATGGGAGTTAAGTGCCAAGGTCTTCCTCAGCCAAATATAGGCCGCAGCTCCGGGATATTGCTATCCGTGTTGACGAAGATGCTATTGCGAGGTACTCCCCTTAACCTGCGTAATATAAAGTACTTTTAATTAACCAAGCAAATTTAGAATTTTGCTGCGAGTCCTGAATTTGCTGAGAGTTTTAGAAATCTACCTTTTTTTGCCAGCTAAAATCTTAAACAGAACAAGGCTTATTAATGCGCTCACAGTTGATGCAACAATAACTGCAAAAACTGCAAGATCAGAAGTTACAGGATCAGTGAAAGCTAAATTAGCGATAAAGATCGCCACTGTAAATCCAATACCAGCAGCACTACCAGTAGCTAATATGTCAACACTTTTAGCCCCTTGCGGGTACTGGCCTAGATTTGTTTTCTGGGCAATAAAAACAGCGGCTAAGACGCCAATCGGCTTTCCAATTACTAACCCCGCAAAAATACCCCAAGCTATTGGTGAATTAATTGCATTATTAATTGAATCACCGCTAATCACAACACCTGTATTTGCAAAAGCAAAAAGTGGCACAATCATAAAACTGCTCCAGGGATGAACTCTCTCCTCCAGCCACTCAATTACCGATACTTGATTATCTTCACCATCATGTAGTTTTGAGTTTTCTTTTAAAATATTTGGTGTCATTAATCCCAAAATAACACCAGCTAAGGTTGGATGCACACCACTTTTATACATGCAATACCAAAGAGCAATCCCAAATAAAATATAAACATAGGTTGACTTAACACCAAATTTATTTAGCAGATAAATTGCAGCTACGGTTATGGCTGCCAAAAAGCTCCAAGAGGTGCTAACCCCTGATGAATAAACCAAAGCAATAATCAATATCGCACCAATATCATCAATTACTGCAAGGGCAAGTAAGAAAGGTCGAAGAGAGGCTACGGCGCTTGTGCCGACTAATGCCAATAAACCAACCGCAAGTGCAATATCGGTTGCAACGGGCACTCCCCAACCATTTGCATCCACATCTCCGGCAATTATTAAGTAAATGCCAGCAGGTAATGCCATGCCACCTATTGCCGCAATAAATGGTGTTACTGCGTTTTTAAAAGAGGATAGATGACCTGAGGTCAGCTCGCGCTTGATCTCTAGCCCTACTACAAAGAAAA
>DAOROF010000033.1:0-11051 GCA_035441405.1 Candidatus Nanopelagicus sp. | reverse complement strand
GACTTTCACTATCTCACTCAGTATTACTAAAGGATAACCACATTGTTGCTGCTGGCAGTATTACGAAGGCATTTAAATTAATCAAAGAAAAATATCCAACTAAAGAGTTAGAGATAGAGGTAGATAACCTAGATCAATTATCTGAAGTTATTTTACTTCAGCCAAATTTAGTTTTACTAGATAACATGAGTGTAGATGAGTGCCAAAAAGCAGTTGAAGTAGTAAAAGGTAAATTTCAGTTAGAGGCTTCAGGAGGTTTAACGTTAGAAAATGCTAAAGCATATGCACAGACCGGGGTTGATTACTTAGCTGTTGGTGCATTAACTCACTCAGCTCCAGCTTTTGACATCGGACTAGATTTTAGAAAGGGAAAATAATGTTACTTGCAATAGATGTAGGAAATACCAACACTGTGCTTGGAGTTTTTAATGGTGATGTTTTAGAGCACTCATGGCGAGTTAAAACAGATCCAAGGGATACAGCAGATGAGTTATGGCTGCAATACAGTTCATTGGTAGAAGGATTTGATATTACAGGTATTGCAATTTGTTCAACAGTTCCTGCGGTATTACGTGAGGTAAGAAAACTAGTACATGATCATTACTCTGATTTAAAAAGTGTGATTATTGAACCTGGCGTAAAGACTGGCGTACCTTTATTAGTTGATAATCCAAAAGAGATTGGTGCAGATCGAATAGTTAATACTTTAGCTGCATCTACTTTATACGGGAAAGATGGGCCAGCTATTGTGGTTGATTTTGGCACCTCAACAAATTTAGATGTTGTCTCGCCTAAGGGTGAATTTTTAGGAGGAGCATTAGCACCAGGGATAGAAATTTCAGTCGAAGCTCTTGCCGCTAGGGCAGCTCAGTTAAGAAAAGTAGAACTAATTAAGCCAAAATCAGTAATTGGTAAAAATACCGTAGAAGCGCTGCAATCTGGAACTATTTTTGGCTTTGCTGGCCAAGTAGATGGTTTGGTTAATCGAATTATTGATGAACTTGAAGAGCTATATCCAAATTCAGGTGATGTATCAGTGATTGCAACTGGTGGACTTGCACCACTAGTGCTGGGTATTAGCGAAAGTATTGAATTTCATGAGCCAGATCTAACACTCATTGGATTGCGCTTAGTATATGAGCGTAATTAATTCATAACAGCAGCCAGCAGCGATAGGATTTAACACATTATGGCTGATGAGGATGATCTACCGGAGCAATTGAGAATTCGGCGAGAAAAGCGTGCCGCAATTTTAAAGCGTGGTGCTGAACCATATCCAGTTGCTGTCCCTAGAACTTCATCACTTTCAGAGATCAGATCAAAGCATAAAGATTTACCAATTGATGTTTCAACTGGAATTATTGAATCGGTAACAGGGCGAGTAATTTTTAAACGAGACACTGGAAAATTATGCTTTGCAAATTTGCGGGAAGGCGATGGCACAGAGCTGCAAGCTATGTTTTCACTAGATAAAATCGGCGAAGATCAATTAGAAATATGGAAAACAGAGATCGATTTAGGTGACATAGTTTCTGTAACTGGTGAGGTAATTACCTCAAAAAGAGGCGAGTTATCAATCCTGGCAAACTCATTCGCATTGGCTGCAAAATCACTTAGACCACTTCCAGTAGAGCATAAGCCACTCTCTGAAGAAAGTCGCGTTCGGATGAGATATGTAGATTTAATTGTTCGACCTGAAGCTAGAAGTAATGCCCGCCTGAGGCCTGCAGTTATGCGCTCACTTCGAAATACTTTTAACACAAGGAGTTTTTTAGAGGTTGAAACACCAATGTTGCAAGTAATGCATGGGGGTGCAGCCGCTAGACCATTTAAAACTTTTAGTAATGCCTATGAGATGGATCTATTCCTAAGGATTGCCCCAGAGTTATATTTAAAAAGATGTGTAGTCGGCGGTTTGGAAAAAGTTTATGAGATAAATAGGAATTTTCGTAATGAAGGAGCTGACTCATCTCATTCACCTGAGTTTGCGATGATTGAAACTTATGAAGCATATGGTGACTGGAATAGCATGGCTGATTTAACTAAGACATTAGTACAGCAAGCGGCCAAGGATGTTTTTGGTTCACATACTGTAAAACATTTTGATGGTCGAGAGATTGATCTAGGCGGAAAGTGGAATGAAATTTCGTTATTTGATGCCATCTCAGAAGGTGTTGGCCAAGAGATAACAGCACTAACTAGTCATGAAGAGCTAAAGAAAATTGCTACAAAACTCGGTATAAAAATTGATCCAAAGTGGATTACTGGAAAGTTAGCCGAAGAGATTTTTGAGCATGTAGCTAAAGATAAATTAATTAAACCAACATTTGTTAAGGGATTTCCGATTGATACCTCACCACTAGTGAGAGCCCATCGTGAAGTAGCAGGAGTTGCTGAAAAGTGGGATTTATATGTTGAAGGCTTTGAGCTAGCAACTGGTTACTCAGAGTTAGTTGATCCAGTAATTCAGCGCGAGCGGTTAGTTGAACAATCTAAACTAGGAGCTAGTGGCGATTTAGAAGCTATGGGAGTTGATGAAGATTTTCTGAAAGCTATGGAGTATGGCATGCCACCTATGGGTGGAATGGGAATGGGTGTCGATAGATTGTTAATGGCATTAACTGGTCTAGGTATCAGGGAAACTATTTTGTTTCCATTAGTTAAACCAACAAGTGGTGATGAGTAGTGTCCACTTTAATAAGACCTGCAAAAACTTCAGACATTAAGAAAATTAGAGAGATTGTCTCTCACTACATTGGCGAACGTAGGTTGCTTGCAAAAGAAACAGTTACCCTCTATGAAACTGTTCAAGAATTTTCAGTCGCAGAGGTGGATGGCGAAGTAGTTGGTTGCGGCGCACTACATGTTTTGTGGGAAGATCTAGCTGAGGTTAGAACTGTTGCAGTTAAACAAGATTTTCATGGTCAAGGTATCGGACATCAATTACTAGAGAACATAATTGAAAGAGCAAAAATAGTTGGCGTTAAGCGAGTATTTTGCTTAACTTTTGAAACAAAATTTTTTGGCTCACATGGTTTTAATGAAATCAAAGGCACGCCGGTTGAGCCAGATGTTTATGCACAGCTATTGCGTTCTTATGATGATGGAATTGCAGAGTTTTTGGAGCTAGAAAGTGTTAAACCCAACACTCTTGGGAATACCCGAATGCTTAAAATTCTCTAAATTTTGGGCATAAACGGGCTGGATGTATTGTTATACAGCGGTAAGTAGCCCAATTTAGGTAGTTATTCACAGCCAAATCTATGTGCGTAAGGTCCTACCTAACCATTAGGCTATTTCATATAAAGAAAGGTGTCATCGATGTTTGAGCGGTTTACCGATCGTGCTCGTCGCGTTGTTGTTTTAGCGCAAGAAGAAGCACGCATGCTCAATCACAATTACATTGGCACCGAACATATTCTTTTGGGTTTAATCCATGAGGGTGAAGGCGTTGCGGCTAAAGGGCTTGAGTCTTTAGGAATTTCATTAGAGGCAGTTCGTTCCCAAGTTGAAGAAATAATTGGCCAAGGACAACAGGCACCATCAGGACATATTCCGTTCACTCCTAGAGCTAAAAAAGTTTTAGAGCTTTCACTGCGCGAAGCGCTGCAATTAGGACACAACTACATTGGCACCGAACATATTCTTTTAGGATTAATCAGAGAAGGTGAAGGCGTTGCAGCCCAGGTTCTAGTAAAGCTTGGTGCTGACTTATCTCGCGTTCGCCAACAAGTAATTCAATTGCTATCTGGTTACCAAGGCAAGGAAGCAGTTGCAGCTGGCGGCCCAGCTGAAGGGCAGCCTTCAACATCTTTAGTTTTGGATCAGTTTGGTAGAAACCTGACACAAGCAGCTCGTGAAGGAAAATTAGATCCAGTAATTGGGCGCGAAAAAGAAATCGAACGCGTAATGCAAATTTTGTCCCGCAGAACAAAGAACAATCCAGTTCTAATTGGTGAGCCTGGTGTTGGTAAAACTGCAGTTGTTGAAGGCTTAGCACAAGCAATTGTTAAGGGTGATATTCCAGAGACTTTAAAAGATAAGCAACTTTATTCTTTAGATTTAGGAGCTTTAGTTGCTGGCTCTCGTTATCGTGGAGATTTTGAAGAGAGATTAAAGAAAGTATTAAAAGAGATTAGAACTCGTGGCGATATCATTTTGTTCATTGATGAAATTCATACCTTAGTCGGAGCCGGCGCAGCTGAAGGTGCGATTGACGCAGCATCTATTTTGAAGCCAATGTTGGCTCGGGGTGAGTTACAGACTATTGGCGCCACCACACTTGATGAGTATCGTAAACATTTAGAAAAAGATGCGGCGCTTGAGCGACGTTTCCAACCTATTCAAGTTTCTGAGCCAACAGTTGCACACACAATTGAAATTCTAAAAGGACTTCGCGATCGCTATGAAAGCCACCATAAAGTTTCAATTTCAGATGGTGCTTTAGTATCTGCAGCTACGTTGGCTGATCGTTATGTTTCAGATCGCCACCTGCCGGATAAAGCAATTGATTTAATTGATGAGGCTGGTTCACGTCTTCGAATCCGAAGAATGACAGTTCCGCCTGAAATTCGGGAGTACGATGACAAAATTGCCTCAGCCCGTAAGGAAAAAGAGTCTGCAATTGATAGCCAAGATTTTGAGAAGGCAGCTTCTTTACGCGATAAAGAAAAGAACTTAATCACTGAAAAAGCTGAGCGCGAGAAAAATTGGAAAGCTGGCGATCTTGATGTTGTTGCTGAAGTTGATGAAGAATTAATTGCTGAAGTACTTTCAACTGCAACTGGAATTCCAGTCTTTAAGTTAACTGAGGCTGAGACTGCTCGCTTGCTTCGTATGGAAGAAGAGTTACATCGTCGCGTAATTGGTCAAGACCAAGCAATTAAAGCTTTATCTCAAGCAATTCGCCGAACACGAGCAGGCCTTAAAGATCCTAAGCGTCCTGGTGGTTCATTTATATTTGCCGGCCCATCTGGAGTTGGTAAGACAGAGCTTTCAAGAACGCTTGCTCAATTCTTGTTTGGTGATGCTGATGCATTGATTCAACTTGATATGTCTGAGTACTCTGAAAAACACACCGCCTCTAGATTATTTGGTGCTCCTCCTGGTTATGTTGGTTATGACGATGGTGGGCAGCTAACTGAAAAAGTACGTCGACGCCCATTCTCTGTTGTGTTATTTGATGAAATTGAAAAGGCGCACCCAGATATTTTCAACTCATTACTACAAGTACTAGAAGATGGTCGATTAACAGACTCACAAGGTCGAGTGGTTGATTTCAAGAACACCATAATTATTATGACAACAAACCTTGGAACTAGAGATATTTCTAAATCACTCTCACTCGGATTTGCTAATGTGGCCGATGCGCAGGGAAGTTACGAGCGCATGAAAGCAAAGGTGGGGGATGAATTGAAAACTCACTTCCGTCCAGAATTTTTAAACCGTATTGATGACATTGTTGTCTTCCATCAGTTAACTGAGCAGGAAATTGTTAAAATTGTTGACCTTATGGTTGCTCATTTAGATGAGCGCCTGCGCAACAAAGATATGGGCATTGAGCTGACTCCAGCTGCAAAGGCCTTGCTGGCAAAGCGTGGTTATGATCCAGTATTAGGAGCTCGCCCTCTTCGCCGAACAATTCAGCGCGAACTAGAGGATGTGTTATCTGAAAAGATGCTATTTGGTGATTTAAAAGCTGGTGAAATAATTTTGGTAGATGTGTCAGATGATACCGATGCAGCGACTTTTACCTTTAAAGGTGCTGCAAAATCTACAATGCCAGACACTCCTGGGGATTTAGCAGAAGCAACTAATTAATTTTTACTTTACTTATTGCCTGTTCAACCCTGGCTGCTTCTAGGATTTCCATTCCAGCAATTTTTAAATCACTTCCCATTGGAACGATGGCTCGTTTAAATCCTAATCTGGCAGCTTCTTGAACTCGCTGGGTAATGCCAGTTACTTTTCTAATTTCTCCTGCTAATCCAACTTCACCAATTGCAACTAAATCAGCAGGCAGGGCTAAGCCTTTAGCTGCAGATGCAACCGAAAGCGCAACTGCCAGATCAGCCGATGGTTCATTAATTTTCATGCCACCAACTGTGGCAACATAAACATCTCGGCCAGAAATTTTTATACCAGCTCTTAATTCAAGAACTGCCAGTGTCATTGCTGTTCGTGAGTTATCTAATCCACTAGTTACGCGCCTGGAGTTTCCCCAATCTCGACCATCTGAGTTGGCAACACTTACTAACGCTTGAATTTCAGCTAACAATGCTCGCCTTCCCTCTAGTGCCACAGTTACACAAGTTCCTGGTACTGGATCTGTATGGCGAGAGGTAAATAAACCAGTTGGATCTGGCAGTCCAACAATTCCGGAATCATTTAAATCAAAACAACCAACTTCATCAGATGCACCAAATCTATTTTTTATTGCTCTAATTAATCTAAGCCTTGAATGGCGCTCTCCTTCAAAATTAAGCACTACATCTACTAAGTGTTCAAGCAAGCGGGGTCCAGCAATAGATCCATCTTTAGTCACATGCCCAACTAAAACAAGAGTGATAGATCGTTCTTTTGCTATTCGAATTAAAGCCGCTGCAATTTCCCGTACTTGAGTAACACCACCTGGGGCACCATCAACTGTTGAGCTTGAGATTGTTTGGATTGAATCAATAACCAATAGCTCTGGTTTAACTGAATCAATATGAGCGATAACAGCGCCTAAATCTGACTCAGCTGCCAGCCATAAATTTTTATCAATTGCATTAAGTCGCTCTGCTCGCAGTCGTACTTGTGAGGCAGATTCTTCGCCACTTATATATAGTGAAAGAATTCCTTGTTTTGCTGTCTCAGCTGCAACAGTTAGTAATAAGGTTGATTTTCCTACCCCAGGTTCGCCAGCAAGCAATATTGCAGCTCCAGGAACTAAACCACCACCTAAAACTCTATCTAACTCACCAACACCACTTGATCTGGCTTTTGCACTTGCTAAATCAACATCACCTATTGGTCTAGCAGCGCTCGTTACATTTCCTGCAACTAGTGAAAGTTTTTTAGGTGCAGATATTTCTTCAACTGTTCCCCACGCTTGGCATTCACCACATCTACCAACCCATTTTGTTGCACTCCAGCCACACTCAACACATCTAAAGGGATCTTTTGCTGGAGCTTTTGCCATGGCAATAATCTAATGGCTGGCACTGACTATCGCTGTTCTTGCACAGCCTTTGTCGCTGGGTGTATTACAAATAGTGGCAATTCGCGCTTTTTTTGCGCTTTTTTAGTAGCGGCAATTGCAGCCATTCGAGCGTCACACAATTTTTCTAGTTCAGAGTATGCAGATTTGCCCATCATCGTAACTAATTCAACCTTGCTTGATTGGTAAACCGGAATTTTTCCAATGTGAGCCTCTGAGTTACTTGTGCAGTACCAATCTAAATCTTCTCCGCCTTCACCCCAAGCTAATCTTTCATACTCACCAATTACTACAACTGTAAATTTTTTATTACCAATTTCCTTTACTTCCCAATATCTACGCAGTGGCAGTTGCCAACAAATGTCAGGCTTAGTATCTACTGGGTGAGAGCCTTCTTTTTTAGATAAATGGTGTAATGCACATCCAAACTTTCCAGTAAAACCAGGAGCTTCATACCCGACTCGATTTAGAAAAATACATGAGCCGTCAATTTTTTTAGTCTTACGGTCTTTATCTAATCCGATTTCACTGATATTTAATTTTTTATTTGATTTTGAATGAGCCTGATCATAAAATTGCCACTCAGATTTAGTTAATTTCTTAGCAGCCTTTAAAACTCGCTCTTCATCCTCTTTTCCTGTGTAGTAGGCGCCATCTGAGCAGCAGCCAGCATTTGGTTTATCTGCATCAATCCCACAACAGCCATTTCCATAGATACATTGCCAATAAGAGGTTAACCAGGTTAAGTCACACTTAAAAAATTCCTCAGAATTATCTGGGTTTAAAAATTCGACCCAATCACGCGCAAAATTTGAGGGGAATTCGTTCTTAGATAATTTTGAGTTGGACTTCTTGGTAGATTTCATAGAGTCGCAGTTTAGGCTCAAGCAAGAGTAAAGACTAATTGGGTAGGCTTTAAGTATGAACCAGGCCGCTGATAAAAAGAGTATTGGCTTCATCGGTGCAGGCATTATGGGCGCCTCTTTGATTAGGGGATTATTAAGTTCTTCAATCAAGGCAAACCAAATATATATAAGTGAAAAAAACCTAGAGCGAGCCGCTGAGGTTACAAGCCAGTTCAACGTCGAGAATTTGAGCTTAAGTCAGATAACTCAAAAGTGTGAAGTTATATTTCTTTCGGTTAAACCTCAAGACTTAGAAAATGTGCTTAAGGAGATTAGTAGTAGTTTAAAGAACGATACATTGGTGATTTCAATTGCTGCTGGTAAGACAAGTAAATTTATTGAGACCCTACTTGAATCAAAAAATCCTGTTGTCAGAGTAATGCCTAATACTCCTGCCCAAATTGGCCAAGGTGTGTCGGTAATTTCGGCTGGATCCTTTGCTACTAAAGCTGACTTAGATTTAACTAAAGAATTGCTTTCTAGCACTGGCTTGGTGCTTGAAGTAGACGAGTCGCAACAAGATGCTGTTACAGCAGTAAGTGGCTCAGGACCTGCATACTTTTTTAGTTTTGTTGAGTCAATGGTTAAATCTGGTGTCAAGCTCGGGTTAAGTGAAGAAATTGCTACAAAGCTTGCAATTGGCACAATTGTTGGCTCTGCAGCAATGCTACAAGAAAGTGGAATTGATGCAGCAACTTTAAGAAAAAATGTAACTAGCCCAAATGGAACCACAGCTGCAGCACTAGAAGTGTTCTCAACGAAAAAGCTAGATGACATTATTAATGAAGCGATGACAGCTGCTAAAAAGAGGTCGCAGGAGTTGGCTTGAAAAAAGTTTTATCTTTATCCTTGATTTTGTTATTGGTTTTTCCAAATACTGCAGCTGCAGTTTCAATAAAAAGTACTAAAACATTATTTGAGCTTCCATATTTAGCCAATGATCAAATTAGAGAAGTTTTGGTAGAAAATAATAATATTTTCTTAGCAGGGACTACAGAATCAATTAGTTCTATCTGGATACCCGGACAACTAAGTGGATTAAGTGATGGGTTTATAACAAGTTATTCAAGAAGTGGAGTTCAAAACTGGAGTTTAAGATTAGGTTCTGAGGCTAATGAAATCGCAACAGCTTTAACTGCCGATCAAGATGGCAGCATTTGGGTTGTTGGCGCAAGTAATACTTACTCCTCTCAAGCAACACCAGTAAATCCGCCTAATGTTTTGAATCCAGATAATGTCCCAATTACACCAGCACCTCAAACACCTACACCTATTAACAAAATTAGGATCTGGCAGGTTAGTAATACTGGGGTAATAATCAATAGTTTTGAATACAGTACAGATGCCGTTGTGCTGCCCAATAAAATATTTGTAGCTAATGGCAAATTAGTACTCTTTGGAAATATTTATGAAAAATCTTTAACTAAAGGCTTCTATATTTCATTATCTAAAACTGGTGTTTTTTCTGAAATTATAAAAATAGGTAGTAAATTTACGCAGATAAATTCTGCCATAATTAATAAAGATTCTAGTTTCACAGCTGTAGGTAGCAGTAGTGACCAAATCTTAAAAGCTAAACCTATTGGTAAGGTAGATGCAATAACTTTAAGAATTTCAGATTTAGGATTAGTACAGCAAGTTGCAAGAGCAACATTAAAGAGCACCAGCAGGAGTTGGGACTCGATAGATTCTGGATTGTTCCAAGGTGGCAGAGTTAGCTATTCAAATAGGTCAGAGGCAGCAATTACTAAATTTTCAGCATTAAGTAAACCGGTATGGAATGTTCGCTATTTAAGTAGGTCATCGGCGCTAGTAGCAGTAGGTAAAAATTCTTGGGCCTCATTTGTTTCCACCGGTGTAATCAAGGGAATTCCTAAGTGGAAACCTAAAGTTGCAACTCCGGTGGTTTTAGAGTTTGGGAAAAAGGGAGAGATAATTTCTTCCTATACGTTATCTGCCCCAGCGGTCGCTATTGATACAGATTCAGAAATTGGGACAGTTTTGATAACCGACTCGGGTAAAAGTTTTGGTTTAGTATTGATTAACCAGTAAACTTATCTCATCAGGTAAAAACTTTAAGGAGCAAAATGGGTTCAGTAATTAAGAAGCGTCGCAAGCGCATGGCAAAAAAGAAACATAAAAAACTACTTAAGAAAACTAGAATTCAACGACGTAACGCAAAATAGTATTTAAGATTTAAACAAAGTTAGTTTTCCAGATACGCCAGCAATGGCGTATCTGATTTTATTTACAGTTATCCACTCACTCTTTCCACCCTTTTGGATACTTCCTTTTGAAATCAAAGTGGTCAAGTTATTTGATTTATTTAAAGCACAAAGCCTTAGTTCACAACTAAATAAAATAGATTTTGAATCTATTGAAATAGGAGAGTTGGGAGTTCCATGAGAATTAGGTTGGATTGATTTGGGTGTTAATGAATCTAATTCTTGATACTTTAATGAATCAGGATTTGGGAATAATGCGCCACCAGCTGTAAACCAGCCAACTTCAACTCCCTTTGCAGAGTTGTAAACCGCAACATCATAACCTGCCGCATAAACTCGATCACTTGGTAGATCTAAGTTTCTATACTCCCAGTCAAGTGAAGATGCACTACTTCGGGTAGCGTATCTAATTTCACCTCTAGTCACATTTTTTTCTGCATCAAAACCTTTTACTGAATCATAAATAAGATGTACTCGATCTCCCTTAACAGATGCTTTTAAGTGAAAACCAACATCTCCAGTTGTTCTGTTCTCAGTATCTTTCTCACCATCTACAATTTCATATATCCATTCGTTACCTTGTTTAACTGCTCCTAGTAAAATTCCTTGTGATTCATCTCGGTAAAAAACCTGAACACCATCGCTAGTAACGGCGCATGCATTAGAAATTGATACATCTGAAGCACCACGGACTCTAACTATTTCTTTGTAATCTTGTGC
>DAOROF010000032.1:0-11630 GCA_035441405.1 Candidatus Nanopelagicus sp. | reverse complement strand
CCTGGCGGGAATTTAATTCAATTAATAACTGTTACTTCATTATCGGTTGTTTTATACCTTGGTATTTCCAAGCTTTTTAAAATTACTGAGGTCACATCCTTGATAAAAGTAATTAGATCAGGAAGGTAATAAGGTTAGCTAGTGAGCGATATAAATGAGGTGGTAATTGTTGGCTCTGGCCCTGCCGGATACACCGCTGCTATTTATGCAGCTCGTGCCCAACTGAAACCAATTATTTATGAAGGCTCAGTGACTGCAGGTGGTGCGTTAATGACCACCACTGAAGTAGAAAACTTTCCCGGCTTTGCTGAAGGTGTTATGGGTCCAGAGTTAATGGATTCAATGCGCAAGCAGGTTGAAAGATTTGATGCTCAGATTATTACCGATGACATAGTCTCAATGAAATTATCTGGTGATATTAAAGAATTAACTGATGGAGCTGGAAATACAGTCAAAGCTAAATCGGTAATTTTGGCAATGGGATCTGCTTATAAAGAGATTGGTTTGCCAAATGAAAAAAGATTATCTGGCCGGGGTGTTTCTTGGTGTGCTACCTGTGATGGGTTTTTCTTTCGCAACCAAGAGATTGCCGTTGTTGGTGGTGGTGACTCAGCCATGGAGGAGGCTAACTTTTTAACAAAGTTTGCTAGTAAGGTGGTTTTAATTCATAGACGAGATTCATTTAGAGCTTCAAAGATTATGATTGAAAGAGCTGCGGCTAATCCAAAGATTGAATTTTTATTCAACCATGAAGTAATTGATGTTTTAGGTGAAGATAAGGTTGTTGGCTTAAAACTTAAGAATACGCTCACTGGCGAAGAGAGTGTTAAAGATTTCACCGGGTTATTTGTGGCAATTGGTCACTTGCCAAGAAGTGAGTTGGTAAAGGGGCAAATCAATTTAAATAATGATGGCTATGTTGAGGTAGAGGGTCGAACCACCAAAACAAATATTTCTGGGGTTTTTGCGTGTGGTGATTTAGTCGATTACACCTACCGACAAGCAATTACTGCGGCTGGCTCTGGTTGCCAAGCAGCTCTAGATGCTGAGCGGTTTTTAGCTGGGCACTAAAGATAGATAATGTTAGACAATTAAAGAATAAGATAGAAGAATAAAATAGAGTGATAAAAAGGAGAAGATAATGGCTACAACCAAGGTAACTGCCGCTGATTTTGAGCAGGTAGTTTTAAAGAGCACAACTCCGGTATTGGTAGATTTTTGGGCAGAGTGGTGTGGTCCATGCCGGGCAGTTGGTCCAATCTTGGAAGAGATCTCCAATGAGCATGGTGATAAGTTAAAAATTGTTAAGTTAAATACCGATGAAGAGGGTGCAATTGCTATGAAATATGGCATCTCCTCCATTCCTACCATGAATGTTTTTGTTGGTGGCCAGGTAGTTAAAACAATTGTTGGCGCTAAGCCAAAGCCAGCACTGCTTAAAGATTTAGAGAGTTATATTAAGTAATTATATTTAATATAAAAATATATGAGTGATCAATTAAAAAGCGGTGATCGCTCTGATGCTATTGGATTAATTGCAAATACTTTAAATAGATTAGGTTTCTTAGAAAAGCCCTCTGATTTATTTGATGATTCTTTGACGGAAGCGATTAAAGCTTTTCAGCAAGAGCGCGGTTTGACTTCAACTGGATTAATTAATGAGATTACCCAACGCGCTTTGGATGAAGCTAGGTGGCGCTTGGGGGATCGTATTTTGTTTTTAACTAACCCGGCATTAATGCGTGGTGATGATGTGAGTGCACTTCAAGAGCGATTAGTTGAATTGGGATTTAACTGTGGCAAGGTTGATGGTGTTTATGGGGTTAAAACTGAAGCAGCGGTAAAAGAGTTTCAAAAATCAGTTGGCATCGTAGTTGATGGCAAGTGTGGACCGAGCACCTTAATTTCATTAATGAGGTTAGTAAAAACTGTTCAGGGTGGGGCACCAGCTGCGCTTAGAGAAAGTATTAAACACTCAGTTAGATCACCGGCGCTAGCAAATAAAGTAATTGTGCTAGACCCAAGTTGGGGTGGTGAGTTTACTGGTGAGAGTTTTCATGGTGTAACTGAGTCTGAAATTGTTTTTGATTTAGCCCAAAGATTAGAGGGAAGATTATTGGCTCTAGGGGTAAATGTGGTTTTAACTAGAAGCAGTAAAAACTCACCCTTAGAAAAAGATCGAATTGCAACTGCAAATTCGGTAAGTGCTGATTTGGTAATTGCGTT
This sequence comes from Candidatus Nanopelagicus sp., assembly GCA_035441405.1. Lineage (GTDB taxonomy): Bacteria > Actinomycetota > Actinomycetes > Nanopelagicales > Nanopelagicaceae > Nanopelagicus. The sequence continues at coordinate 9,404 of DAOROF010000032.1, read as the reverse complement.
AAAGGTCGATAGCTATAAAAATGAAAAAGCTAATGGAGTTGCAACCTACTACTACGGTAGAGATGACAAGGGAGTGCACTCGGTAGTAGGTGAGCGGTTTGCTAATTTAATTCAGCGAGAAATTTGTGCCAGAACTGATTTATTAAATTGCCGAACACATGCAAAAAGCTGGGATCTACTTAGATTAACTCTGGCCCCATGTGTGCGAATTGATTTAGGTTATTTATCTAACCCACAGGATGCAAAAAGATTATCCGATCCTAAATTTAGAGACCAACTTGCAGAGGCGATGATTGTGGCTATTCAACGACTTTATTTGTCGGCAGAGGATGATGCAAAGACTGGAACCTTGCGTATTTCAGACCTACGTCGAGCAGGAATACGTAATTAGTTTTCTAAGTTGCACCCGATGTGGCAAACTTAGTTAATGAACTCCAACCGGGATTTACGAGTGGTTAAATCCATAAACCCTGACCGGGTGCAAATTGGAGAGCCAGAAAATTTGCCAGAAAGATACGCCCATCGCGCATTGGGGATGAAGGCAAGTGAAATCCGGTCATTATTTGCAGTAGCTAGTAGACCTGAAATTGTTTCCTTAGCTGGTGGCATGCCAAATCTTTCAGCTCTACCAATGGAGATGATGGCTTCAGTTACCGAAAAATTAATAAGAGAAAATGGCGCAGAGGCTTTGCAGTATGGCAGTGGACAAGGTCATCCAAAATTACGTGAGCAAATTTGTGATGTCATGGCACTTGAAGGAATAAAGGCTCACCCAGATGATGTAATTGTTACAACTGGCTCCCAACAAGCGCTTGATTTAATATCTAGAATCTTTATTGATCCAGGTGATGTGGTTTTAGTAGAGGCCCCTTCTTATGTTGGCGCCCTAGGCACCTTTAAGCAATATGAAGCTCAAGTGGTTCATGTTGAAATGGATAAAGATGGTCTGATTCCAGATGCGCTGCGTAATGCAATTAAGGTGACAAAAGCTGCTGGCAGAAAAATAAAATTTTTATATCTAATACCAAATTATCAAAACCCAGCAGGTGTATTGCTGCCGGCCGACCGCAGGAGTGAAATTCTAGATATTTGCCGAGATGAAAAGATATTTATTGTTGAGGATAATCCTTATGGTCTATTAGGTTTTGATAAGCCAAGTCCAAATGCAATGCGAGCTAGTGATTCAGAAAATGTCATCTATTTGGGAACATTTTCTAAGACTATCGCTCCTGGCTTAAGGGTTGGTTGGGCATTAGTGCCACAATCATTAAAAGAAAAAATGGTAATTGCATCAGAGTCCTCAATTCTTTGCCCATCTAATTTCACACAACTAGTCATCTCAAGCTACTTAGCTAATCAACCATGGCGCGATCAAATTGCTAGCTTTGCTAAGTTATATAAAGAACGCAGAGATGCAGCTCTTGCAGCTTTAGATAAGTACTTTCCTAAAAATGTTACTTGGACAAAACCTGAGGGTGGTTTTTATATTTGGATAACTTTGCCACCTGAAATTGATTCAAATGCATTGGTGCCAAAAGCAATCGCTGCCAAAGTGGCTTATGTACCAGGCACTGCATTTTTTGCAGATGGCTTAGGAAGCTGGTCTTTGCGAATTTCATACTGCTACCCAACTGCTGAGCGAATTACTGAAGGAATTAAATCATTAGCAGCTGTTATTAAGACTGAGATGGAAAATAGGCAAATTACCTATTAATTGGCGGTAATTACCCCAATTTTTATTAGCTCACTTCTTAAGATTTCGGTTGCCTCAAGTGCTGCAGTAAGTGAAATATGTGATGCATCTCGATACACAATGTAATCCTCTTTAATAGCTGGGCACGTTGAATCACAAAACCAATTAGTTAAATCGATCTTCTTATAACTAGGAGAGCCTAATTTAATTGGCCTATCTATTTGATTACATTCCTCCTCTTTACCAGAGGCAAGACAAGCTGGTACATCAATCTGTGGTTTTGGGGTATCTACTAAAAAGATTACATTTTTACTCACTGGTTTAAGCTCTTCATATAGTTTACGTTGTGCTTGTTGCCAATAGAAATTTTTTTGATTTTCACTTGCCTTCAATTGATAGTGTTCTGAGTTGGTGAGAATAAGAATATCTGGCTTAATTTTTTTAATTTTCACCATCTGGTTTTCCTGCCACTTTTTACACTCACTTGCCTTAAATGCCCCCTTGTTTGGCCTAGGAATATCGATGGCTGAGCAAGAGGCTTTTGTGAAGGAAAATAATTTATAACCTTGGCTGGTTGCAATTTTCTCAAGTGCTGGAAACCATTGAGCTGCATGTGAATCACCAAATAGAACTATCTCTTTGTTTGAACTTTTATCTCCATATAAACACTCAGTGGTGTTGGTTTCGCCATAATTAGCGTGGCAGCCATCATCATAAATAATTGGCAACTTTGTAACCTCATTTAGGTCAAAGCTATATTGGCTCATTTTTGGCGAGATAATATTTGAGGAGTTTAGATTTATTCCTACTCCAAGTGCCACAGAAGAGGCGGTAACGCCAACCAAAGCTTTGTAAACAAAGGCGGTTGAGAATTTCTGATATCTAAGTGGTTGCTCTATATATTTGCTAGTTAGGTGTGCAAAAACTACTGTGACAAATAAACAAAGAATGCGTTGAAATACAGTCAAGGATTGGCCCAGCCAAACACTTGGTAAAACTAAAATCGGCCAATGCCAAAGGTATAGTGGGTATGAGATCTCACCTAACCATTGGGCAACTGGATTGTTAAATGATTTAGTTAATACCTTTGGCCAGCTGCCAATTGAGGCAATAAGTAGTACTGAACCAACTACTGGTAGCAACGCTACGTGCCCTGGATATGCGGTATTTTCATTAAAGATCAAGGCGGCTAGGCCAATAACAATTACCCCAAGCCAGGTAAAGCTTTGATGTTTAAATCTCTTATTAGAGATAAAAAGTAGTAGCGCACCTGCTGCTAATTGCCATGCTCTAGTACTTAATGAATAAAAGGCCCAGATTGGTGAGATTTGAGTTTGAATAATTGAAAGCAGTAGTGAGGATATAAATATGGCAATCACACCATTTCTTATCCAATTAACTCCTCTTTTAGCTAGGAAGATAATCAAGATTGGCCAAATTAAATAAAACTGCTCCTCAACCGCAAGTGACCAGTAATGTAAAAAAGGTGAGGGCGTGGCATCTAGATTTTGGTAATCATTTTGCCACCAAGCAAAGGTGTAATTTGAAATATAAAGCGCAACTGCAATGACATCTTTTCCTAAATTATCTCGATAAATTGGAGGAAGTAATATCAATGATGCAACTGCAGTAATTAGTAATACAAAGGCCGATGTAGGCAGTAAGCGCTTAATTCGACGCTGATAGAAATTTTTCAGATCTAATTTTCCAGTCGCCTCTAACTCTTTTAATATTAAACCTGTGATTAGAAAGCCTGAGATAACATAGAAAAGATCAACTCCAATAAATCCACCTGGTACAAATTTGGCATGGTAGATAAGAACTAAAATTGCCGCTAGCGCCCTTAACCCTTGAATCTCTAATATGCGCATTATTTATTTACTTATTATTAAGGGTTTTAACTTGCTTACTTGCCTTTAATTATCTTGCTAATTCGCTCTAAATCCTCAACGGTGGCAAACTCAATCACAATTTTGCCCTTTTTCTTACCCAACTCAACATTGACCCTAGTATCTAAGTGATCAGATAACTGCTCTGAGATATCTTTAATTTTGGGTGCAATAATTTTTCCGCGTTTTACTGAACCGCCTTTAACTTTGGCACCGCCTGAGGCAACAATCTCCTCAACCGCCCTGACTGTTAACCCTTCAGCCACAATTTTGTTAGCTAAATTCTCAATCTCTTTTTGATCTGTTAAAGATAGTAAGGCTCTGGCGTGACCGGCGGAGATAATTCCAGCTGCCACTCGGCGCTGAACCGATGTTGGTAAATTAAGTAGGCGCATAGTGTTGGTGATGGCTGGGCGAGATTTGCTTAATTTGCTAGCTAATTCATCATGGGTATAGCCAAAATCATTTAATAATTGCTGATATGCCGCACCCTCTTCTAATGGATTTAATTGGCTGCGGTGAATGTTTTCAATTAACGCCTCTTTCAGTAATTGATCATCATTAGTTTGGCGAACAATTACTGGAATGCTTTTTAAGCCAGCTAGTTTTGCTGCGCGATATCTGCGCTCTCCCATAATTAATTGATACTTACCATTTCCAATTGATCTAACAACTGGTGGTTGTAGTAATCCAACCTCTTTAATAGAAAGTGCTAATTCAGCTAATTGCTCTTCATCAAAAACTGTTCGGGGTTGTTTTGGATTTGGCAGGATTTGGTTTACATCTATTTCATTTCGGTCTGCAACTAGTTGGCCAGTTGAAGTTTTAATATCTGATGGGATATTTGATTGTGGGATTAATGCATCTAATCCCCTACCTAAACCACCTTTGCGAGCGCTCATAAATTACGCACTTTCATTTCTAATACTCATCTTTGAGCCGCCTCGATTTGAAATCTCTCTAGCTACACTCATATATGCAATCGCACCAGGAGATGATGCGTCATAGGTCATAACTGTTTGGCCATAGGAGGGAGCTTCAGAAACTCTTACCGCTCTTGGAATTGGAATGTTAATTAATTGTTCTGGAAAATGTTTTCTCACATTCTCTGCCACATCCCCAGCCAATCTAGTTCTGCTATCAAACATGGTTAAGACAATGGTGCTTAATACAATCTTTGGATTTAATCTCTTTTGCACCTCACCTAATGTTTCTAATAATAAAGATAAGCCCTCTAGTGAGTAGTACTCGCATTGAATTGGTACTAATACTTCATCAGCTGCAGTTAATGCATTAATAGTTAATAAGCCAAGGGAGGGTGGACAATCAATAAAAACATAATCAAATCTTTGCCCGGTATTTTGTTTTAAGGTTAAAAAATTATTTAGCGCGCTCTGTAATCTAAACTCTCTAGCAACGGTTGGTACTAATAAAATTTCAGCTCCAGCTAAATCTGAGTTTGCTGAAATAATCTCTAGGTGTGGAAAATTTGCCACCTTTTGCACCACATTTGCCATTGGTAGATCATTAATTAATACCTCATATATGCCTTCGGTATTACTTCGATCAATTCCAAATGCGGTAGAGGCATTTCCTTGTGGATCTAAATCAATTACTAAAACCTTTAAGCCACCCATAGATAGGGCTGCTGCTAAATTGACCGCGGTAGTGGTTTTTCCGACCCCGCCTTTTTGGTTGGCAACGGTGAAGATCCGGGTTTTTAAGGGGGCGACCATCGGCTCTTTTAACCGGCGGATGCCCACAACCGGCTTTACCTGCTGGTTGGTTTCATGTGAAACATCATTTCCGCTCATGGGCGGAAGTTAAGCACCTTTCTTAACCTCAACCACTCTAGCCACCGGCAGATTGGGCAGATTTATCTGATGCAGTTGGGCGGTTGCCCCTTTTTTAAGCTTAGTTTTATCAATCTCCTCCTGGGCGCTCTCACCTTTGATCGCCAGCAAGCTGCCACCCTTTGGGATCATGTGCCAGCTGATTTGGATTAATTTTTCTAGCGGTGCCACTGCTCGGCAGGTGACGATCTCAAACTGCATTTTTACCGCCTCAGCCCTGCCCCGAACCACCTGGATTGGTAGCTTTAATTGATCTACTACCTCAAGTAGGAAATCCACCCGCCGTTGCAGGGGCTCAACTAAGGTCACCTTCAAATCTGGCCTTGCCAGGGCGATCACAATCCCAGGAAGCCCTGCGCCTGAGCCAATATCGACCACCCTTACTGCTTGCGGGATGATGGTGGTGATTGGGATGCAGTTTGCAATATGGCGCTCCCAGATCCGATCAGCCTCCTTTGGCCCCACTAGGCCACGCTCAATTGCCACTGAAGCTAGCAGGTTTGCGTATGAGGTGATCTCCGCCTGTTTGCCTGGAAAGTAGGCCAGGATTTCAGGGGTTGGTTTCACGTGAAACTACTCTGGTAGGACTACAACACAGCGATCTGGATCTTCACCCTCAGATTCGCTAGTTAACCCAATCTCTTGAATAGTGTCATGAACGACCTTTCGCTCAAAGGCATTCATTGGGCGAAGCTTTATCGCCTCCCCGCTCTTCTTAACCTCTTTGGCGGTCTGCTTGGCAAGCTCGGCTAACTCAGCCTTTTTATCACTTCTAAAGTTGTCGATATCTAGCATCAATCTGCTTCGCTCACCTAGTGAGGTTTGAACCGCTAATCGGGTTAGCTCCTGCAGGGCATCTAATACCTCACCCCGGCCACCAACTAGGTGGTTTAACTTACCGCCAGCAATTGCTAGTGCTGCTCGATCATTCTCCACATCAATATCAATATCGCCATCAAGATCGGCAATATCAAGTAAGCCCTCTAGGTAATCAGCTGCGACATCGCCCTCCTCTTCAAGTTGGGCAATTAAACTCTTTTTGTCCTTAACCTTTTCATCCACTGCCTCACTCATTTTGCCTCCAAAGTGTTATTTATACTGTTTGTTATATTTTGATAGTTTTTGTACTGATTTAACTAACGCCTCTTTTTCTTCTTTTTTGGTTGCTTACGCTGACCTTTTTGTTGCTCTTCAACAATTGTGGTGCCACCTGTCTGGTTTGGATTTTCATCTGTTCCATTTTTAGCTGCTCGCTTTTTTTGCAGCTCTTCATATGCTGGTGAGCCCGGTGTTGGGTTTCGTTTAATTACATAGTACTGCTGACCCCAGGTCCAAAGATTTGTAGTTGACCAGTAAATTAAAACTCCAATTGGAAAGTTAACACCGGTTACTGCAAAAATTACTGGGAATAAATACAACATAATTTTTTGCTGTTGCAACATTAAATTATTTGAGGCATCCATCTTAGGCATTCCCTTAACCATTAATTGGCGTTGGGTGGTAAAGGTGGTGGCTGACATAAAGATAATTAAAATTACGGTGATTATTTTGGTGGTTAAATCACTAGAGCCTAAAAATGTGCCAGAGAGTGGGGCGCCAAAAAAGGTAGCCTCGCGGGCACTGGCTAGATACTCACCCTTCATTAATCCTCGGGCTTGATTTTGGCTAATACTATTTAATACCCAAAAGAGTGCGAAAAATATTGGGGCTTGGGCCAGGATTGGAAAACATGAGGCTAGTGGATTTGTTTTGTGCTCTCGGTATAACTTCATCATCTCTTCAGATTGTTTCTGCCGATCATCCTTATACTTTTTTTGAATCTCCTTCATATGTGGAGCAAGAGCTGTGAGAGCTCGTTGGGATTTAATCTGCTTTACAAAAAGTGGAATTAAGATAATTCGAATTAAAACAACTAGGGCGATGATGCCTAATGACCATTGCAGATTTGGGTTGTTGGTAAAAGCTAGTAGATCATGAAAGGTTACAAGTACCCAAGAAACCGCGGTATATAAGGGGTTTAGAATGAAATCCATTAACTCATCTGCCTTTCTCTAATTACTAAAGCTGCTTGATTTGATGGGTAATCCACCCCACCGTGAGATAGTGGATTACATCTAATAACTCGCCAAAGTGACATCGCTACTCCCTTTAAGCCAAACTGCCTAACTGCCAACTCTGCATATGTGGAGCAGGATGGGTAGTACTTACATCTTGGGGCAAAGGCAGGTGAGATAAATTTTCGATACCCTAAAATTAAAATTAAAAATATCTGCTTCACACATCCGCCTTATTGTTTTTAGAAAACTTTAAATTTATTTTAGAAAATAACTCATTAATCTCTGGTGTGTAATTTTTACTCGGCTTTAACACCCGAACCACTAACATTAAATTTTGGTTTAGTGTTGGTAGCTGGGTTGCTAAGTTGTGGCGTAATTTTCGACTAACTAAGTGCCTAACTACCGATCCACCAACTGAGCGATTAACGATTAAGCCGGCTTGGCTTTGATTAGATTTACTCACCAATACATAAATAACTAGGTTTTCACTTGTAAAGCGGCTGCCGGTTTTGGTTACTAAATTAAACTCAGAGCCAACTCTTAGCCGGTTTGGTTTAGGTAACACGAGGGGGTTATTTGTTATTAAGCAGAGATTTTGGCGCGGCCCTTTGCGCGGCGAGCTGATAAAACACCTCGACCACCACGGGTTGCCATGCGAGCGCGAAATCCATGCTTTTTAGCCCGCTTGCGAACATTGGGCTGGAAGGTGCGCTTCATAAATCTCTCCTAAACAATTATTTTTCTCCCGATTAAGGGTCACAACGGTATGGGTGGTAAGGGTAGGGGTTTAGGACAAGATGGGTCAAACCGCCAATATCGACCTACCCTGAGCCACCTCAGAGCTACCCCAGAGGGGGCCTTGAGCTTTATTGGTGTGGATAACCACTTGCTTTCCTGAGAGCTTACCCCTATCTTCGCCCTCTATCCACAGATTTTCCCCTCTTTGGCTAGAAATTGAAGTTTAAAGGACAGGTTTAGACCACAGCCTGTGGATAAGTATGTGGAGAACTTTTAGAGGGCTTTTAGCCAGGATTATGGGTGGATAGATGGCAACACTGGCACAGGTAGATCTACAAAAGTTGTGGGAGCAGGTGGTCTCATCCATCTCCACTCCACAATACGGTGCATTTTTAAGTCGCACCAAACCCCTTGGCTTACTGCCAGGTGAGGGTGAGGATGGCAGCAACCTCCTACTTTCAGCTCCAGATCTTTTTACTAAGGATGTGTTGGAGACCAGGTTGCGCGCTTTAGTAACTGATGAGTTATCAAATTTGTTGGGTGAGAAAATAAATATCGCAGTTACCGTCACATTAGATAGCAAAGATGAGGTGGTCGCTGATGGTAGTGAGGTTTTAACACCTGATGCTCACTTAGATTTATTAGAAAATACTAGTGATAGTAAATCTGGCACCGGTAGAAACTCTAACTCGCTAAACACAAATGAGAGTGCGCAATTAAATCCAAGATATATCTTTGAAACATTTGTAATTGGGGCATCAAATAGATTTGCTCACGCTGCTGCGGTGGCGGTAGCAGAGGCGCCAGCAAAGGCTTATAACCCGCTATTTATTTATGGTGAGTCTGGTCTTGGAAAGACCCACTTATTACATGCGATTGGGGCATACGCCAAGGAGTTGTATGGCTCAACCCGGGTTAGGTATGTATCTAGTGAGGAGTTTACAAATGATTTTATTAACTCTATCCGAGATGATAAGGCTTCGGTTTTTCAAAGAAGATATCGAGATCTAGATATTTTATTAGTTGATGATATTCAATTTTTAGAAAATAAGGAGCGCACCCAAGAGGAGTTCTTCCACACCTTTAACACTTTATATAACGCTAATAAGCAGATTGTTATCTCAAGTGATCGACCACCAAAACAATTAACTACTTTGGAAGATCGCCTGCGCTC
>DAOROF010000031.1:0-11656 GCA_035441405.1 Candidatus Nanopelagicus sp. | reverse complement strand
CAATTGGTGAGATCTCTTCAAAAATTTCTTCAAGTCCAGATTGTTTTGGCACTTCGCCACGATTTGATTTCTCGGCATCATTAAGGCGAGCGCGCCATGCATCGTTACCTAGTAACCAATCAATACTCTCTAATTGCAAGGAGAGTAGATTTGGAACTTCTAGCGGTTCACGAATCTTTGCGAATGAAACACGACGTGGAGCTTGAGATTTAATTTTTGAAGCGGCCAAAGTTTCCTCCAGTTGTCAACTGCATTAAACACACGAAGACCACTAGGTCTTAGCCGCTATATGCTTTGGACCTATTGGTTTTTTAAAATTGTGAAGAGGCAGAGTATCTAACCCCTGCCCCTTCTGTCTAATCCTTAGGTTTTTTAGGCCTAGGCACTTACTTAATAGTTACCTTTGCGCCAGCCGCCTCGAATGCAGCCTTTGCCTTATCTGCTGTTGCCTTATCTGCCTTCTCCATCAAAGTAGCAGGGGTAGCATCAACTAGATCTTTAGCCTCTTTTAGACCAAGACTTGAGTTAAGGGCACGAACCTCTTTAATAACGGCAATCTTCTGTGAACCTGCATCCTCAAGAATGATTGTGAACTCATCTTGTGCAGCATCCGCAGCAGCGCCACCAGCGGCTCCGCCAGCAGCAGCAACTGCAACTGGTGCAGCAGCTGTTACATCAAACTCTGTTTCAAATGCTTTAACAAACTCTGTTAGCTCAACCAAGGACATATCCTTGAACTGACCTAGTAGATCTGCGGTGTTTAGCTTTGACATATTCTTTCCTTTTCTTCTAATCCCGACTCCAACTCAAGGTATGAGTACGGGGGTTGGGGTTCGGTTTTAGCTTTCAGTGCTTTCAGCAGCGGGTGCTGCTTCGGCGACAACTTCTGGTGCTGCTTCTTGAGCAACTACCTCTTCAACCTTTTCTACAACTGGTGCCTCAGTAACAGCTTCAGCAACTGGTGCCTCTACTTTTACTTCAGCAACGGGTGCTGGTGCACCAGCCTCCATCTTGATACGTAGTGCATCAAAGACTCGAGCAGCCTTAGCGATTGAACCTTTCATAGCGCCAGCAATCTTGGCCAGAAGTACTTCGCGGGATTCAAGATTAGCCAATTGCATAATCTCAGCAGTTGTAACTGCCTTACCTTCGAAGATTCCGCCCTTAATTACTAGCAATGGATTTTCTTTAGAAAAATCTCGTAATGCCTTCGCAGCATCAATTGGATCACCCTTAATAAATGCCACAGCAGATGGACCAGCTAGTAATGCAGGATCTAGATCTACCCCTGCCTCTTTAGCAGCAAGTTTGGTTAAGGTGTTTTTAACTACGGAGTACTTGTTTTTTGTACCAAGTGAGCGGCGTAGTTGTTTCATTAAACCAACTGAAAGTCCGCGGTACTCAGTTAGCACAGTTGCATTTGCGGTGCGGAAATCTTCAGCGATCTCTGCCACAGCAGCTGTCTTCTCTGGGGTTGCCATTTGGCATCCTTTCTAAATAAGAAAAACCTCGGCGCATAAATGCACACGAGGTAATCGTTGGCACCTATGCGGGTTGTTTTTTAAACAATTACCTTTTAAAGATTTCCTTTAAAAGACCTGCAGTCTTTGGTTTCATCAATCTAGCTAATCTCTTAACCTGACTGAATAGGCCAAGGGTAGGCCTTCAGGCCTACCCAAGTCAAAATAAGGTTTTACTGAATCTGTGGTCCGCCATCACGGGAGATTGAGGTATCAAGTTTGATTCCTGGGCTCATCGTGGAAGAGATTGTGGCAGATTTAATAAATCGGCCCTTTGAAGATGCGGGCTTAGCTCGCATTACCTCTTCAATTGCAGCAGCATAATTTTCAGCTAATTGTTCGGCAGTAAATGAAACCTTTCCAATTACAAAATGAAGGTTTGCATTCTTATCGATTCTAAACTCAATCTTTCCGCCTTTAATATCGGTAACAGCTTTTGCAACATCAGTGGTTACAGTTCCAGTCTTTGGATTTGGCATCAAACCACGAGGTCCTAAAACCTTTCCAAGTCGGCCAACCTTTCCCATTAACTCTGGAGTTGAAACTACTGCGTCATAATCCAAACGTCCCTTTGAAACTTCATCAATTAATTCATCAGCACCAACAATGTCAGCGCCAGCAGCCCGAGCTTCTTCAGCTCGCTCGCCACCTGCGAAAACTAATACTCGAGCAGTTTTTCCAGTTCCATGTGGCAAGTTAACTGTTGAGCGAATTGCTTGATCAGCTTTCTTTGGATCCACACCTAGAAAAAGCGCAACATCAACTGTTGCGTCATATTTAACAGTTGAGGTCTCTTTCACTAACTTCATGGCCTCACCTGGCTGATAAAGATTATCTAATTTAATCTTTTCGGCCGCGGCCTTATATTTCTTGCTGCGCTTCATTTCTTCTCCTCTTGGTTAAATCTTGAAATAGTTTTCAAGATTGGGGTTGTGGTTAATTCGAACCAGCGAGGTTCTCCCACGGTTTTTAATTAATTAGAGACAGTAATACCCATTGATCTGGCAGTACCGGCAATAATTCTTGATGCCATCTCTAAGTCATTAGCATTTAGATCCACCATCTTTTGCTTGGCGATATCTTCAACTTGTGCCTTAGTTAGATTTGCAACCTTATCTTTGTGCGGGATAGCAGATCCCTTTTCTATTCCAGCTGCCTTTAGGATTAATCGAGAGGCTGGTGGAGTTTTGGTAATAAATGTAAATGAACGATCCTCAAATACAGTAATTTCAACTGGAATGATATTTCCCTTTTGGCTTTCGGTAGCTGCGTTATATGCCTTAACGAAATCCATGATGTTCACACCATGCTGACCAAGAGCAGGACCAACCGGTGGGGCAGGTGTGGCAGCTCCAGCCTGGATCTGCAACTTAATTAGTGCGGTTACCTTCTTCTTCGGTGCCATGTTTTTTCCTTTTCTTAGGTTAGTTAAATCTTTTGTACTTGGTGGAATGAAAGTTCAACTGGAGTCTCGCGACCAAATATGGATACCAGTACTTTTAACTTTGCCTGCTCTGGCATGATCTCAGAAATAGTCGCTGGCAATGTCGCAAATGGTCCATCCATAACAGTTATGGACTCACCGATTGCATAATCAACATCCTTCATCTCAATCTTGCCGCCCTTCTTTAATGGGCGAGGAGCCAAGATGTTTTCCACTTCAGTAAGTGTTAGTGGTGATGGGTGGTGAGCATTACCAACAAATCCGGTAACGCCAGGAGTATTTCTAACGCATGACCAAGACTCATCGGTTAGCTCCATACGAACCAAAACATATCCTGGGAATACATTTCGCTTAACTACTTTAATAGCACCATTCTTTAACTCTCGAACCTCTTCCTCAGGAACTTCAATTTGGAAAATATAATCTTCCATATTTAAAGATTGGATTCGGTTTACTAAATTTCCTTTAACCTTCTTTTCATAACCAGCGTATGAATGGACTACGAACCATTCTCCTGGCGCGCTACGAAGGGCGGCTCTAAATTCAGCATTCTCATCATTTTCTTCAGCAACACTTTCTTGAGCTACATCTTCAACAACAGGTGTAATAATTTCTTCAACTACTGGAGCTGCTTCGGTGACAGCGAGCGCTGCTTCAAATGCATCCACTGGTGGATTAGCTGGCGTTTCAATTGACATCATATTTTCCTTTTCGCCTTAGCCAAATATCCAGAAAGTTATTCTTGTTAAAATTAAATCAAAGATCGAAACTATCAAAATTACAAATCCTACGAAAACTAATACCACCGCGGTGTAGGTAGTTAATTGATTACGGGTTGGCCAAACAACTTTTGCCAGCTCAGAAATAACTTGACGATAGAACAGGCCAATGCGACTGAAGATCCCCTTGGGTTCCTCAGTTGAGACGATCTCTTCGCTCATCTACCTTTTCCTTTCATCGCTGTGCCGTAACTTCTTTTTAAAACCAAACTTCTTGCAGGGCAGGAGGGACTCGAACCCCCAACCGGCCGCTTTGGAGACGGCAACTCTAGCCAATTGAGCTACTGCCCTTTGTCCCGAATTAAGGCATGAAAAATCATGGCCTAATACAAGCGCCGGGGGCGAAAGTGTAGAGGAGGTTATGTAAGAAGGTAAAACCAGGATAAATATGAAGCCACTTTTAGGCGTAGATGGCAGACTGTCCCCCCATGGGAGCATCCGAGAAATCCAGAGTTTCAAAGCGAGTTGCAGCGATCGCAGAATCTGCCACTTTAGCTGTTGATAGTAAAGCCAAAGCATTAAAGGCAGCTGGAAAACCAGTAATTGGTTTTGGTGCAGGCGAACCAGATTTTCCAACGCCAGATTACATAGTTAATGCTGCAATTGAAGCGGCAAAAAATCCTGCCAATCATCGCTATACCCCAACGCCAGGATTACCAGAGTTAAGAGATGCCATAGTTAAGAAAACTAAACGAGATTCAAATTATGAAATTACTGCAGAACAAGTGCTAGTTACTAATGGTGGCAAGCAATCTGTCTACCAATCTTTTGCTGCAATTTTAGATCCAGGCGATGAAGTTTTACTACCTTCTCCGTTTTGGACTACATATCCTGAATGCATCAAGTTAGCAGGTGGTGTTGCAGTTGAAATCTTTGCTGATGAAACTCAAAATTACCTAGTAAGTGTTGAACAGCTTGAAAAAGCGCTAACTCCTAAAACTAAGGTGCTGTTATTTTGTTCACCCTCTAATCCAACTGGCTCTGTTTATTCACCAGAGCAAGTTAAAGCAATTGGGCAGTGGGCACTGAAAAATAACCTATGGGTCATCACAGATGAAATCTATGAACACCTACTTTATGACGGTGCAAAAGCGCCAAGTATTTGTGTTGCAGTACCAGAGCTTGCAGATCGAACAATCATTATTAATGGTGTAGCAAAAACTTATGCCATGACAGGTTGGCGGGTAGGTTGGATGATTGGACCAAAGGATGTAATTAAAGCTGCAACTAATCTACAGTCACATCTATCTTCTAATGTCGCAAATGTTTCCCAACGTGCTGCAATTGCCGCCCTAAATGGAGATTTAGCTGCGGTTCATAAAATGGGAGAAGCTTTTGATCGCAGACGTAAATTAATTGTTAAATTACTAAATGAAATTCCTGGCGTGAGCTGTCCAACCCCAACTGGTGCTTTCTATGTTTATCCATCAGTAAAAGGTGTATTGGGTAAAGAGATTAGAGGTAAGCGAGCTAACACTTCAGCTGAATTGGCAACTTTAATCCTGGAAGAGGCAGAGGTGGCAGCGGTTCCGGGTGAAGCTTTTGGACCATCTGGATATCTTCGATTTTCTTACGCTCTTGGTGATGATGATATTTTGGAAGGAATCTCCAGAGTTAAAAAATTACTTAGCGAAGCTATTTAATCTAGATTTACGCCAACTAGCTGAACTTCAGGCTCTAGCTTGATGCCAAATTTTTCATAAACTTTTTTTCTAGCTCTTCTAGCAAGCTCGATAATATCTTCAGCTGTTGCATCTCCTGAATTAGTTAAAGCTAGAACATGTTTGTTTGAAATTTGAGCGCCAGCTAATTTTTCACCTTTAACAACTCCTGAATGTTCCATTAACCAGGCAGCAGAGGTTTTTACTTTGCCATCATTTTGTGGCCACCTAGGCGCTTCAGCTGGCAGTTTATCGGCCGCAGATTTACTTAGTATCGGGTTTACGAAAAATGACCCAGCAGAATTAATCTCATTTTCGAAGTTAATCAACATTCCTTTACTCGCTCTTAATTTAAGGACGGCTTCTCTAACTTTAGTTACCTCAACTTGATCTCCAATATTTACCGACAATTGCTTGGCTAATTCAGCATAAGCAATTGGTAATGATTGAGCTCCTTTTCGTAATTGAAAAGTAACAGTCAAGATTACATATTTACCGGGCTGCTCTTTAAAAATGGAGTTTCGATATGAGAATTTACACTCGGCATTAGTAAAGGTTTTTACCTCACCCTTACTCCGATCATAAGTTTTTACTCGTGCGATTGTTTCACTTACCTCATGTCCGTAAGCACCAATATTTTGAATAGGAGCCCCACCTACTGTTCCAGGTATTCCACTTAGTGACTCTAGATCTGCAAAACCTTTTTCAATACTTATCTCTACAAACTTATCCCAATCTTCACCAGCTGATACTTCAATCATCCCACCACTACAAGCGTCATAATCTAAAGCATTGCCTTTACTTTCAACTCTAATTACGGTGCCGGCAAAGCCTGCATCACTAATTAATAAATTAGAACCGCCGCCTAAAATTAATATTGGCTCCTTTGCGCTATCGGCTGCCTTAACAAATTCAATTAATTCCGCTTCGGAATGAGCATGCACAATTTTCCGAGCTGGGCCACCAACTCGTAGCGTTGTAAAGCTAGACAATTGCTCCATTACTTAAGCCTATCTGCGGGGTGCAAGGATTTCATTTTTACCTCTAAACCTATCCAAAATTCTTTGGTAATTCTTTTTGGAGTTCTTCTCTCGGTAATCAGGGTCAGCATCGTAATAACCATGGTGTCTGCCTTGCTCTAGTGGCAGATCAATTTGAATTAACTTACCGCCTGCTTGTCTTATCGCCAGCGATAACTCAAGATCTGCATTTCGATAGTACTTAGCACTTGGGTTAGCTCCCCCTGCTTTTAATGCAAAGGATCGATTTAGCGCCAAGTAGTAACTAAACAAAACATCCACCTCGCCCGATCCTTTATCTTCGGTGGTGCGCCAATCATCAGCTAAATTAACTAATCCACCTTTCCATCCTGCTCCTTGGTAGCCAGATTCCAGCGCCGCTAAAGTATTAGGAATTGGATCTGCTAAAAATATTGTGGATGGATCCATAATTATCAAGTATTCCTCGGTATGGTGATTTAAAAACTGATTAATTAAATTACCCCAACCAAGCGGGTTTTTATCTTGAGAAATACTTACTTGGCTTGGATCAAATAGATTTTGTTCAAGCCAATTACTCTTACCGTTTGCATGAATACTTACTGGTGTTTTAGTAAAACTCTGAATTGAAGAAACACACTTTTTTAAATCTTCCACAAAACCTTCTGCAATTAAGCAGATTCTGATTGACCCAGCCATTGGCGGGCTTTAATTAACGTGTTTCGCGGTGAAGCTGTGAAGATTTACAACGCGGACAGAATTTCTTCAACTCTAATCGATCTGGATCATTACGGCGATTTTTACGAGTTATGTAATTGCGCTCTTTGCACTCAACGCATGCCATTGTAATTTTTGGACGAACATCTGCACTTTTACTTGCCATGGTTGAGCTCCTAGCCTTGTAGTTAAATTAACGTAATCGTTAACTTCTTCGTTAGGTGAGGCTACCTGACCCTCACCATTTCCTGAAATTGGTGCGTATTTCTATCTGCATTTATATCTTTAGTTCTGGTAGCGGAGGCGGGATTTGAACCCACGACACAGCGATTATGAGCCGCTTGCTCTACCAAGCTGAGCTACCCCGCCAAACTTATTTCTCTTCAATATTAAATTTTGTTCGAGCCCCCTAACGGAATCGAACCGTTGACCTTTTCCTTACCATGGAAACACTCTACCGACTGAGCTAAGGGGGCGAAGTGCTGACCAAGGATACAACCCACCTTTATGAATTACGAATTACAGCCTAATTACTTTAAGTAAGCCTTTTTTGCAATCTCAATACGCCTGTTTTTATATGTAGTTGAAGCTCCAACAATAAGGTGCTCGAACGGGTTTTGATTCTTTATTAATTTATGTAACTCATCCCGTTGGTCAATCTCTACAATATTGATTTCGTTCAAAAAACTTTTAGATTGATTTTTATATGGTTTTAGTGATCGATAACCATATGCTAGTAATTTTAAAAATGAATAAACCATGCCTCTTAACCCTCTGCCAAAGAAATTTTTAAGCTTAAGTCTAAAAAAGACACCATTAATTTCTCTTCTACTTTTTGCAGGTGTAGATAACAACTCTTTAAAAATTTTGGCAACATCCTTAGCTCCAGTTACCTCAGGTAATTTTGCACAATTACTAGCTAATTCATCCCTAACGCTCTGTATTGCCAACTTGGCGGTATTTTGTGTGATTGCATCTAAATCAGACTGATCAACAGTTAGCGCCATTTTATTATCTGCAGCCCACTTAGCTCTAGCAGCCTGGTTGTCAGTTCCCCTAATATTTGGCACAAATAAGGTTGGGATCCTTGCCGCAAGCTCTTCATGGACACTGTTATAACCTGCAGCACAAATCGCAGCATCAAAAGCATTTAATATATTTGCTAGTGGAAAATACCTAATTATTTTGATATCTAATCCAGCAGGAGCTAAGTTTTCTCCCGTAGAAGTTATTGGTTCCTTAGTGAGCACAACCTGTAAATCTGGCCAAGATAGCAAACCCTTTAATGCTGCTGTCATTTTTGAATTTAAATCTGCTTCACCAATTCCCAATTGAACGAGTATCGCTGGGCGATTTATATCTAAGCCAATTTCAGCCCTAGCTTGCTCTTTACTCAACGTTAACTCAGGTCTATAAATTGAAATCGGCTTAACTAAAACTGAATCTTTTCTATTGCTAGTTGGACCATTGTCATAGGCTTGACCATAATCACCTGGAGTCACTACCAAATCCATCATCTTGGACTGTAATGAAAGTAAATATCTTCGAGTTGTATTTTGCCAAAAACCCCGCCGAACCCAAACAACTTTCACTTGTGGCCTACTGCGCTTAATTGCGATTATGCCAGGATAAGGTACAACGCCATCAAAGCTGACTATAGATGCGTTGGTTTCATCAATTAACGCAACTAGTCGATCTCTCAAATAAGTATCCCATTCTAATCTTCCCATCCAATTTCGGTCTTTCCCTGGGATGTATTCAAATTGCACACCTGCAATTTTTGGTACTTCAATTACACCTGCCGCCATCGAAACAATAATTGGATTTGAAAATTCTTTTAACTCAGCTGCAATAGCACTTGAGCGCGTTAGATGGCCCATGCCGATACCATTACTTGTAGCTAAAATTATGGTTGGTTTTTGCATGTGTTTAGTATAACTACACTGATGTTGAATTCTTTTACTATCTTGATTACAAGCAATATTTTCTTTCTATTCTTAAGATATTCAGTGTAATTTTATGAATCTTTGAGAGAGTCAGTAGATATTAATAAAAATAGGTTTAATCTTTACCTATGGTTAAGTTAGTTACCGAGTTCAATCCAATACCTTTATTTATTGGTGGCACTGGGCGCAGTGGAACAACAATCGTTGGTGATCTTCTAAATGAACATCCAGAGGTTAGAACAAGCCTACCTACTGAGATTAAATTTTTATCAAATCCAGGAGGACTTCTAGATATCACCTTTGGCCGTAGAGAGAATCCAGATAAGCCTCAACACAATGTTTCTATTCTAAATTTTAGAACTTACCAGAAACGGAGAAAACGAGATCAAGAAAGGTTTGATGAGTTTTTCGATTTAATCTGGAGTAAATGGTGGGAAATCGATGCTCCACCGCCTCATGGCAGGGGGTTAACTTCAGGTATAAAAAAATCAAAGCTTGAAGCCTTACTTGTTCAGCTTAAAAAAAGTTATCGCCGAGACCGGGTTAAAGCTGCTAACCAATTTATGCTGGGATTGATAACCAGCCAAGATGCTGTAGGGAAAGAAAAGTACTGGGTAGAGACAACTCCATTAAATATTGCTAATGCCACAAGAATTATAAGAGTTATTCCTAATGCCAAATTCATTAATATGATGCGAGATCCTAGAGATGTTATTTCCTCTTTACTTACCAAGAATTGGGGACCTAATACTGCGCTTGAGGGTATTGAGTGGATTGAAAAAAGACTTATTAGCGGCCATAACTGTCTTAGTGCAATACCTGCTAACCAACAGATAACTATAAAACTAGAAGATTTGGTGATTAATAAACGAGAAGAGACTTACTTACAATTACTTCAATTCTTAGGTATTGAAGATTCGCCAAATATGAAAAATTTCTTTAATGCAAAAATGACTACGAGCGCTGCATCTAGTGGGCGCTGGAAAAGTGAAGTGGCAGACCCTATTTTTGACCAGAGGTACTCGGAAATGGTTGAAAGATTAAAGTCGATAGGAATAGCAACCTACGAGAATTAGATTTATAAATTAAATGGTGGCGGGTGAAGGATTTGAACCTTCGAAGGCAGAGCCGGGGGATTTACAGTCCCCTCCCATTGGCCGCTCGGGCAACCCGCCAGGATTGTTAAGCGAAGCGAAGTCTAAAGCCTAATTGGTTGTATCACCAAAAGTTATATTGCTAATCAGCGTATCTTGCGATGAATCTGACATGGTCAGGATTCAATTCGGCGACATTGCTGACACCTAATAATTTCATAGTCCTAGTAATTTGGAGTCGAAATATCTCTAATGATTTATCAACACCAGATTTTCCACCCGCCATTAATCCATAAAGATAAGCACGTCCAATCCATGTGAACTTAGCTCCGGCCGCTAATGCTGCAACCACATCTTGGCCATGCATTATTCCGGTATCAACATGCACTTCGGCTTTATTGCCAACCTCTTTTATAACTTCAGGTAATAAATGCAATGGAACTGGTGCTCGATCTAATTGTCTCCCTCCATGGTTGGAAAGAATAATTGCATCCGCTCCTGATTCTATTGATTTAACAGCATCGCTCACATTTTGTATACCTTTTACTACCAGATTTCCTTGCCATTGATCTCTAATCCACTTTAAATCTTCATACGTAACTGTTGGGTCAAACATTGAATCTAGAAGTTCGGCAACGGTTCCATTCCAAGAATCCAAAGATGCAAACTTCAACGGATCTGTTGTTAAAAAATTCATCCACCAAGCAGGTCTTGGAATCGCATTAATGATTGTTCTGGCAGTAAGTGAAGGAGGTATAGTCATTCCATTTCTAACATCTCTTAATCTCGCTCCTGCAACGGGAACATCAACTGTTAAAACTAATGTATCAAAACCAGATTTTTTAGCTCGTTCAACTAATGCCATACTTCGATCGCGATCTTTCCACATATAAAGTTGAAACCAATTTCGTCCATTAGGAGCTGCATTTGCTACATCTTCTATTGATCTAGTGCCCATGGTAGAAAGCGTGTAAGGAATTCCAGCATCAGCTGCCGCGCATGCTCCGGCATACTCTCCCTCAGTTTGCATCATCCGAGTAAAACCTGTTGGTGCAATACCAATGGGCATTTTCATAACTTTGCCCAACATAGTTACCGATAGATCTAAATCTTTAACGTTGCGCAATATATTTGGCTGAAACTCTAATTTTTCGTATGCATTTCTTGCTCTGGTTAAACTCGACTCAGTATCTGCCCCCCCATCTGTGTAATCAAATGGAGCTTGTGGTGTTCGGCGCTTAGCAATATCTCGTAAATCATAAATTGTTAAAGCCTTTGATAATCGCCTCTTGGTAGGGCTTAGTATAAATTTCCTAAACCGAAGTAGTTGCGCTAAATCTTTAGGACTGGGAATACGGCGCTTAATCTTTACCTTACTCAAATTCACTCCAGTCGCAGTTGTTAGAGCACCATGATTTAACTAGTAAAGTATAGACATGGCCGACAGTAGTTTCGATATCGTCTCAAAAATTGATCAAATGGAGTTAGATAACGCAT
>DAOROF010000030.1:0-12443 GCA_035441405.1 Candidatus Nanopelagicus sp. | reverse complement strand
TTGGCTGTTCATTAATCTTATTTTTATACTTTTTAATATTTTTAAGAGCCTTTGCCATCTGCAAGCGAAGCAGTGATTTATTTGGCAGATTGGTCTGTATTGGCGTAATAGCTTGGTTTGGTTTTCAGACCTTTGAGAATATTGGTATGGCTATGGGCTTAATGCCGATGACTGGTGTGCCATTGCCATTTTTATCTTATGGCGGCTCTTCGATGTTTGCCAATTTAATTGGGATTGGTTTGCTGCAAAATGTTTACGCTCGTAGCCGTTAAACACGCTTAAAAATAGGTGAGTTGGCGGATTGCCCCAGATCTGCAATACTTAGCCCACGCATTCAGCGCGAGGATAAAGATCCACCGCCGCGATTGCGTCGATATTTTTAGCAAGTTAATTAACCAGATTAATTAGAAAAAGTATTGTAAGAGATACTGCAAAACTGCAGTAATTATTTTTTGAAAAGGATTTGATTTCTATGGCTGATGAGCCTAAAGCACCACGTAAGCGCGCTGCCAAAAAAGCGGTAAGCGAAGAGAAGAAAAGTACAAAAAAATCTCCAGTTATTCCGGTGCCACTTTTTCAAGCTGCACCAGTAAGTAAGACACCTAAAGCGGCTAAGCCGGTAAAGGCTGCGCCAGCTGTAGCTGCAGTTGAAAGCAAAGGTAGCGATAGTGAGAGTGAAGAGTTTCGCCGCCGCCGCCGTCGTGGTGGCAGAGGACGTCGCCGAAATGGCAAAGATGGTGCTGAGGGATTAGATAATGGATCAGCAGATTTAGCTAGCGATAGTGAATCACTAGAGGTTACCCATAAGCGTCGCCGCCGTCGTAGAGCAAAGGGTGAGGGCGTAGTACCAGGTGAGACTGTTGAAGAAGATGGCGTAATTACCGTTGTAAAGGTACGCGAGGCCAGAGTACGGCCACCAAGAAGTGAAGTTAAAACTTTTAATCGTAGAGATAGAAATAAGTTTGACCGACCAGATCGCAGAGAGCGCCGAGACTTTACGCGCCGGCGGGGAACAGTAATAACTGAATCAGAGTTTTTAGCTCGCAGAGAAGCGGTTGAGCGATCCATGTTGGTTCGCCAGATTGCAGATCGAACTCAAATTGCAATTATCGAAGATGATGTAATGGTTGAGCATTATGTAAATCGAAACAGCAACATCTCTTATGTCGGAAATGTGTATTTAGGTAAGGTGCAAAACGTCCTACCCTCAATGGAGGCTGCGTTCGTCGATATTGGTAAGGGTCGAAATGCTGTGCTCTATGCCGGTGAGGTTAACTGGGATGCGCATGGTTTATCCGATGCTGCGCCTAGAAAAATTGAACATGTTTTAAAATCTGGCCAATCGGTATTAGTGCAGGTGACTAAGGATCCAATTGGGCAAAAGGGCGCTCGCTTAACTAGCCAGATTTCACTTCCTGGTCGTTACCTTGTTTATGTTCCAGGTGGTGGCATGAGTGGAATTTCAAAGCGTCTGCCAGATAATGAAAGAAATCGATTGAAGTCGATATTAAAGAATTTAATTCCAGAGCAAGCTGGGGTAATTATTAGAACAGCAGCTGAAGGTGCGCCAGAGGCTGAACTAGAAAGAGATGTAATACGTCTAAAAGCTCAATGGGAAGATATTGAGAAAAAAGCGAACAGCTCCAGTACTTCAGCGCCATCACTTCTATATGGTGAGCCAGATTTAACGGTCAGAGTTATTCGCGATATCTTCAATGAGGATTTCAATAAAATGCTCGTGCAAGGTGATCAAGCTTGGGATGATATTCAAAACTACATCGGACATATTGCGCCAGAACTAGCTAGCAAGATAGAAAAGTGGAGCAGTAACAAAGATTTATTTACCGAAAACCGGGTTGAAGAGCAGTTAGCAAAAGCTTTTGATCGCAAGGTTTACTTACCATCTGGTGGTTCGTTAGTTATAGATCGAACAGAGGCAATGATCGTAATTGATGTTAACACTGGAAAATTTATTGGTAAGGGTGGAAATCTAGAGGAAACAGTTACTAAAAATAACCTAGAGGCAGCAGAAGAGATTGCAAGACAACTTCGTCTGCGCGATATGGGTGGAATTATTGTGATTGACTTTATTGATATGACGCTAGAGTCAAACCGTGAGTTAGTTTTGCGTAGGTTAGTTGAGTGTTTAGGTAGGGATCGAACTAAACATCAGGTTGCCGAAGTAACTTCCTTAGGGTTAGTCCAAATGACTAGAAAACGTGTTGGCCAAGGATTAATCGAGGCATTCTCAACTACCTGCGAAAGTTGTGGTGGTAGAGGTATTCATATCCATAGTGACCCGGTTAAAAAGGTTGCTTTAGAAAAAGATATGGAGCAAAGATTTTCTAAAACTAGCAAATCTGCCAATGATGATGACGAAGATGATTTAGATGATAAGTCTGAAACTTCTATAGATGCAGAATCAATTTCGACAGATGAAGAAGTTGAGCAAACTCCACCTGCACCAGCTGCGCGCCGAAAGGGGCGAAGGGCTGTGAGTACTGGGGTAATTTCAACCAATTAATTAGGTCATTAATCGGTGCATTTGACCGGAGAGAGAGCAATCTCTACCCTTATCCACCTACCCTGATCGAATTTGAAGATTAAGGTTTATTGATTAGCAAGGAGCAGATTGTGTACGCGATTGTTAAAGCTGGCGGCCGCCAAGAGAAGGTTTCAGTTGGTGAAACTCTTGTGGTTGATCGTCTAGATGCAGCCATTGGCTCCTCAGTAACTTTTCCAGCTGTACTTCTAGTTGATGGTGCTGATGTAACTACTGATCCAAAAGCGCTAGCTGCTGTAAAAGTAACTGGCGAAATACTTGCAGAACAAAAGGGTCCAAAAATTGCGATCTTAAGATACAAGAGCAAAACTGGATACCGTCGACGTCAAGGATTTCGTTCCAAACTTACCCGTGTAAAAATAACTGGAATTAATAAGTAACTACTAACTAAGGCAGGTGAAAGCAGATGGCAAGTAAAAAGGGTGTCTCCTCCACACGTAATGGTCGCGACTCAAATCCTCAGTACCTTGGCATTAAAAGATTTGCTGGCCAGGTAGTTAAGGGCGGCGAGATTTTGGTTCGTCAACGTGGCACTTACTTCCACCCAGGAAAGAATGTTGGAATTGGAAAAGATGACACATTATTCGCACTAGAGGGTGGATCAGTTGAGTTTGGTCGTGCTCGTGGTCGTCGAGTAGTAAATATCGTTCCGGTTTTATAACTTCAGCGGATTATTAATTGTGGGTCCGCTAACTGCGGGCCCATTTTTATTTCTCTTTCCAGAAGGGAGTTCACATGGCAACTTTTGTTGATCGTGTGACTCTGCATGCCTCCGCCGGTAAGGGTGGGGATGGCTGCGTTTCAGTGCACCGAGAAAAATTCAAACCATTAGGTGGACCAGATGGTGGTAACGGTGGTCGAGGTGGAGATATTGCATTAGTAGTAGATCCAGATGTGACCACTCTTTTAGATTTTCATCATTCACCTCACCGAAAAGCAACTGATGGTAGAAAAGGTGCTGGCGATTTTTGTAATGGTGCAGATGGTAAAGATCTAATTCTTTCAGTTCCAAATGGAACCGTTGTGAAAGATATTAATGGAAATATCATTGCCGATCTTGTTGGATTTGGCACAAGGTTTATGGCAGCCCAAGGTGGAAAAGGCGGTTTAGGTAATGCTGGCTTAGCAAATTCAAAACGAAGAGCACCAGGTTTTGCATTACTAGGTGAACCAGGAGAGAGCCGTACTTTATTTCTAGAATTAAAGAGCGTTGCAGATATTGGCTTAGTTGGTTATCCAAGTGCAGGTAAGTCTTCATTAATTGCAGCAATCTCTGCAGCTAGACCAAAAATTGCTGATTATCCATTTACAACTTTGGTGCCAAATTTAGGAGTAGTCCAGGCAGGGGATACGAGATTTACTGCTGCTGATGTACCTGGATTAATTCCTGGAGCAAGCCAAGGTAAAGGATTAGGTCACGAATTTTTACGCCACGTAGAGCGATGTGCTGCACTAGTTCATGTTTTAGATTGCGCAACACTTGAAACCGATCGTGATCCAGTTAAAGATTTTGATGTCATTGAAGAAGAGTTAAAGCAATATGGTGGGTTGGCTGATCGGCCAAGAATCATTGCTTTAAACAAAATTGATATACCAGATGGTAAAGCGATGGCAGATATGGTGCAAAAAACACTAGAAGATAGAGGCTATCTTGTGTTTCAAGTTTCTGCGGCTTCTCGCGAAGGTATTCAAGAGTTGGTTTATGCAATGGCGCAGATAATTCAAAAGAGTCGGAAAGAACAAAAAGCTGAACAAGTTACTCGAATTGTTTTGCGTCCTGTTGCGGTAGATGATGCAGGATTTACGGTAACCGCAAATGAAGATGGCTCATTTAATGTGGTTGGAGATAAGCCTGAAAGATGGGTTAAACAAACTGATTTTGCAAATGCCGAAGCAATTGGATACTTGGCTGATCGTTTAGCTTCTTATGGTGTTGAGAAAGAATTGTTTAAACAGGGAGCAAAATCTGGTGATGAAGTAAGAATTGGCGAAGGGGATGAGGCAGTAATTTTTGATTGGGAGCCAAGTATTGAGGCGGGTGCTGAATTACTTGCCGGTCCAAGAGGAGAAGATTTACGTCTTTCTACTCCATGGCGAATGGATTTATTAGAAGATGACATTGATCAACTAAGTGATGACGAAATAGAAATGCAATGGGAGTACAATGTACCTAACCCAAAGAATCCTAGAATTGATGAAGATGTCCATTAATCTAAAAGAAATTAACCGAATAGTAATCAAGGTTGGCTCCTCAACACTTACGGGCAAGGCTGGCGCAAATTTAGATCCAAAAGCAATTGACGATCTAGTTGATGTTGTAGCTAAACTCAAACAGGATAATAAAGAGGTAATTGTCGTATCTTCTGGAGCCATTGCTGCTGGTCTTGCACCACTTGGCCTATCAGCTCGTCCTTCTGATCTAACCTCTCAGCAAGCTGCTGCCTCTGTTGGACAAGGCTTACTCATGGCTAAATACACTCAATCCTTTAATAGATTTGAAATAACTACTGCTCAAATATTAATTACTTTAGAAGATATTACTAAGGATGCACATATTGCTAACATTAAAGGAGTCTTAAGCTCACTTTTAAAGCAAGGTGTAGTGCCAGTTATAAATGAAAATGACACCGTAGGTACTGAAGAGATTAAATATGGTGATAATGATGGCCTTGCTGCAAAAGTTACTAAGCTAATTGAGGCAGACCTATTAGTTGTAATTACTGATATTGATGGACTTTATGATGCAAACCCAAATTCACCAGGAGCAAAGCAAATTCATCTAGTTTCAGATCTTTCTAAAATTAACTCAGATTCCCTAGGCGGGGCTGGCACCTCTGGAGTAGGCAGTGGTGGCATGGTTACCAAGATTGATGCCGCACGAGTTGTTACAAGTGTTGGTATTGGAATGTTGCTTACAAAAATGTCTGATCTATCTGATGCCCTGGCTGGTAAGCAGGTTGGAACTTATTTCTTACCTAATCTTTAAGATTTGAAATCTCAAGCAATGCCTTAGCAGTATCTGATTCATGATCTGAATCAGTTGGATTATCACTTAATTTCACAATCACAGTTCGTGTGTCTGGATTTATAAAAATAAATTGTCCATGCAGACCAAGTGCCAGAGAAATCCTTGGATATGGGTGCCAAACCTGTGCACCATAACCCCAATCCCTATCCAGAGTAGTTACTGAAGTAGTCATTCGATTTAGCCACGATTTATCTATTACTTTATTTGGCCCGGCGTATCCACCATTTAGAAATAGCATTCCGATTCGAGCATAATCAATACCGGAGGCATTAAAGCAGCAGAATGTTTTTTCGGTTCCACCTACTCGGTCAACATTCCAAGTTGCGGGATATTTTGCACCAATTACTTGCCAGACGTTCTCACTAAAGTAATCAGCAACTTTCTTACCAGTTACTTTCTTAATTATCATGCCAAGCATTTGAGAATCAACACTGCGGTATTCAGATTTCGTACCTGGATCAAAAGCCATTTTTCTATTATTTTTTAGAAACCAATCAAGGTCGGTAGTGGCGTACATTTGTGCAATAGCTACACCCCAGCCAGAGGGCCCTGATGGATAATTATCACTTACGCCAACGCCAGCTTGCATATCTAGTAGTTGTTTAATTGTGACTAAATCAAAACTAGTGCCAGCTTTTAAATCAGGGAAGTAGTCAACAAACTTATCACTTTCTGAAATTTTACCTTGTGAGATTAATTGCCCAATCATTATTGATGTCATTGTTTTAGCAACTGAGTAAGAAGGCAATTGTGACTGTTGCGTTATGCCATCTTTATACCACTCATAAGTCATCACACCATTTCGTAAAACAATAAAAACATTGGTATCTGTCTGCTTCAAGAATTCATTAAACGCAAGGGAGGTGCCTTTATACATAATTTCATCTGGCATCTTTTCGGAAGTTACTGGAATGGCAACTGGTTTTGCAGCTGGATCAATCACATGCCATGGCATCAAAGTAGGCGTCTTTGATGCTGGGGCTAACCCCAGCTTTATTGCAGCAATTGGTTCTGGATAATGAATCACTTTGGTAAAGGCAAACAAAGCCACATATATAAGTCCAACTGAAATTACAGTATTTCGAAGGAACTTAAATAAACGTCTCACGCCGATAGCCTAATAGCCCGTAGGCTTAGGACATGGCAGCCACATCGATAATTGAAGATCTTGCAACCAAAGCGCGCCTGGCTGCTCGCGTACTTGCCAACTCATCAAATGCCCAACGAAATCAAATATTAGAAAATATTTCTTTAGAGCTTGAGAAAAATTCAAAGTTGATAATCGAGGCAAATCAATTAGATATGGAAGCGGCTAAGAAATCTGGAATGAATCAATCACTTCAAGACAGATTATTACTGACCGAAGCAAGAATTAAATCAATGGCAAACGCTGCAAAAAACATCACTAAGTTGCCAGATCCTTTAAATAGAGTTTTGGTTGAAAGAACTTTAGAGAATGGCTTGCACCTTCTTCAGAAGTCAGTTCCATTTGGCGTGGTTGGTATGGTTTATGAAGCCAGACCAAATGTCACAGTTGATGCAGCAGTAATTTTAATTAAATCAGGTAATGCAGCCTTATTGCGCGGATCTTCTTCTGCAGAACACAGCAATAAAATTTTAATTGAGGTAATGCGAAAAGGATTTGCAGGCACTTCAATTTCACCAGAGGTAATCCAATTAGTGCCATCAGATGATAGAGGTACTGTGACAGCTTTATTAAAAGCCTCAGGATTTGTAGATTTAGTTATTCCAAGGGGGAGTGCACAATTAATTAGAACTGTGGTCGATGAAGCAACAGTGCCAACTATAGAAACAGGTGCTGGCGTCTGTCATGTTTATGTTGATAAGTCTGCAGATTTTGATAAGGCAATTGCAATTTTGATCAATTCAAAATGTGATCGACCAAGCGTATGTAATGCTGCGGAAACTCTTTTGGTTGATAAACAGATATCTGATCAGTTCTTACCACTTGCGCTAAAAGCGTTAACAGATGCAAATGTGATAATTAATGCCGATTCAGAGAGCAAATTAGTCGCAGATAAAATTGGTATACAAACAAAATTAGCTAGCAATGACTCTTGGTCAACAGAGTATGGAACTTTAGAAATAAATGTCGCTCAAGTAGATGGTGTAATGGGTGCAATTGACCATATAGCTAAATTTGGTACCAAGCACACAGAGGCGATAGTGGCCCAGGATGATTTAGCTATATCAACATTCACATCATTAAATGATTGTGCGGCGGTAATGATTAATACTTCAACACGATTTACCGATGGTGAACAAATGGGATTTGGGGCTGAGATCGGAATTTCTAATCAAAAAATGCATGCCCGAGGCCCTATGGGACTAGAGCAGATGACAACTACAACTTGGATCGTTAGCGGAAACGGCCAAATTCGCAACTAAATTTTCACCAGTTATACTCACCGATTATGTCTGCAATCTCCCGCGATGAAGTCGCCAACTTAGCCAGACTAGCTCGAATATCAATGAGCGATGCTGAGCTCGATCACCTAGCAACTGAAATGGATGTAATTCTTGGTGCAGTAGCGCGGGTTCAAGAGGTAGCAGGTAAAGATGTACCACCAACCTCACACCCATTAGAGGTTAGTAACGTTGTTAGAGAAGATCAGGTAGTTCCAAGTCTTACGCCGAGTGAAGCATTATCTGGTGCACCAGCAAGTCATGAGCAAAGATTTAAAGTTCCTCAAATTTTAGGCGAAGAATAAATGATGATTAGAGATTCAGCTGCAACTATGGCTGCTGCCTTAGCTAAAAAAGAGGTAAGTGCAGTAGATCTTGCTAATCAGCATTATGAACAGATTGCAGCAGTAGATAAAGATGTCCATGCCTTTTTGTATTTAGATAAGGAAGGTGCTTTAGCGCAAGCAGCTGAGGTTGATAAGAAGCGAGCTGCGGGTGAGAAATTATCACCGCTGGCTGGAGTACCACTTGCATTAAAAGATGTATTAACTCAAAAGGGAGTACCGACTACTTGTGGCTCTAAAATCTTAGAAGGATGGCGGCCACCATATGATGCGACTGTAGTAACAAAATTAAAAGAAGCTGGCATTATTATTTTAGGCAAAACTAATATGGATGAGTTTGCCATGGGTTCATCAACTGAAAACTCAGCTTATGGCCCAACAAAAAATCCTTGGGATTTAACTAGAATTCCTGGCGGATCAGGTGGCGGATCATCAGCTTCCCTAGCAGCATTTGAAGCTCCGCTTGCGATTGGAACTGATACTGGTGGATCAATTAGACAACCTGCAGCAGTAACTGGCACGGTTGGGGTTAAGCCAACTTATGGTGGCGTTTCAAGATATGGCTTAGTTGCATTTTCATCCTCACTTGATCAAGCCGGTCCTTGCGCAAGAACTGTTCTAGATACAGCTTTATTACACCAAGTCATTGCAGGTTTTGATCCAAAAGATTCAACGAGCATTAATCAAAATGTGCCAGATGTAGTAGCTGCAGCTAAGAAGCAAGATATAAAAGGAATGAAAATTGGTGTAGTTAAGCAGCTATCAGGTAATGGATATCAAAAGGGAGTCGAAAATAAATTTAAAGAATCATTAGATGAATTAGTTAAATTAGGAGCTGAAATTGTCGAAGTTTCATGTCCGAATTTTGAGTATGCATTAGCTGCCTATTATTTAATTGCGCCAAGTGAGTGCTCATCCAACCTAGCTAGATTTGATTCAATTCGATTTGGCTTACGGGTTGGAGATGATGGTTCAAAGAGTGCCGAGGAGGTAATGAATTTAACTAGAGCAGCTGGATTTGGGCGAGAGGTTAAACGCAGAATTATTCTTGGTACCTACGCGCTTTCCTCTGGTTACTACGATGCTTATTATGGTTCAGCACAAAAGGTAAGAACCCTTATTAAGCGAGATTTTGAGTCAGCCTTTACTAAATGCGATGTTTTAGTTTCACCTACCGCGCCAACAACCGCTTTTAAAATTGGTGAGAAAACTAATGACCCATTAGCTATGTATTTAAATGATATTGCAACTATTCCAGTGAACATGGCTGGAATTGGCGGAATGAGTCTGCCATGTGGCTTAGCTGAAGAAGATAACCTGCCAGTTGGCTTTCAGATCATGTCACCTGCCATGAAAGATGATCGTATGTATTTAGTAGGTGGTGCTTTAGAGGCAGCACTAATAGATAAGTGGGGTAAAACAATTCTAGATTTTGCACCAAAATTAGTAGGTTCAAAATGAGTCTAAATTATGAGCAAGCTGTTGAAAAATATGAACCTACTTTAGGACTTGAAGTTCATGTGGAGCTAAACACTAAATCAAAGATGTTTTGCGGCTGTGCTACAGAGTTTGGTGCTCAACCAAATACTCAAACCTGCCCAGTTTGCCTAGGTCTTCCAGGCTCACTTCCAGTTGTAAATAAGAAAGCTATTGAAAGTACGATTTTAATTGGCTTGGCACTTAACTGCTCGATTGCACCATATTCTCGGTTTGCAAGAAAGAATTACTTTTATCCAGATATGCCTAAGAATTTCCAAACATCACAGTATGACGAACCAATTTGTGTGAATGGATATTTAGATGTTGAGATCGAAACCGATAATGGAAGTAAGAGTTTTAGAGTCGAGATCGAGCGAGTTCATATGGAGGAGGACACTGGTAAATCTCTTCATGTTGGCGGCTCAACTGGTCGAATTCATGGCGCTGATTACTCACTTCTAGATTACAACCGAGCAGGTATTCCGTTAGTTGAGATAGTTACCAAAATTATTCCAAATACAGGCAAATATGCCCCACAAGTTGCCAGAGCATATGTGGCTTCACTGCGCGATATTTTGCGTGGCCTAAAAGTATCTGATGTAAAAATGGAACAAGGCTCTCTTCGCTGTGATGTTAATTTGTCGCTATCTGAGATTAACAGCGGCAAACTTGGAACCAGAAGTGAAACTAAAAATGTAAACTCATTACGCTCTGTTGAGCGCGCAGTAAATGGTGAATTTGTTAGACAGGCAAACCGATTATCAAGTGGTGAGCGAATAATTCAAGAGACTAGGCACTTTTTAGAAGAAAGTGGGCAAACACGACCTGGTAGATCTAAAGAGCAGGCAGAGGATTATCG
The DNA here is from genome assembly GCA_035441405.1 of Candidatus Nanopelagicus sp. Classification (GTDB taxonomy): domain Bacteria; phylum Actinomycetota; class Actinomycetes; order Nanopelagicales; family Nanopelagicaceae; genus Nanopelagicus. The sequence continues at coordinate 1,743 of DAOROF010000030.1, read as the reverse complement.
ATACTTTCCTGAACCAGATTTGGTTCCAGTTATTCCTGATGATAAGTGGATTGAAGAGCTTCGTAAAACACTTCCAGAGAAACCAGCTGATCGACGCAAGCGATTACAACAAGCTTGGTCTGTGCCAGATAAAGAAATGTCTGCCATAGTGAATGCAGAATTATTAGATACAGTTGAAGAGACTGTATTACTTGGCGCAGATCCAACAAAGGCAAGATCTTGGTGGCTAGGTGAAATTTCTAGAATTGCAAATGATCGATCAGTTTTTCCTACAGAATTGATTTCAGTTAAAGATGTTTATCAAATCATCACACTTATTAGCCAAGGTGAACTAACTGATAAGTTGGCAAGACAGGTAGTTGAAGGTGTGATTGCTGGGGAGGGTTCACCTGCAGATGTGATTACCAAGCGAGGGCTTAAAGTTGTATCAGATGATTCTCAGCTCATGAAGGCCATCGAGGATGCCATTGCTGCTGCACCAGAAACTGCAGATCGGGTTCGGGGTGGAAATATTCCTGCCGCTGGTGCGCTAATTGGTGCGGTTATGAAAGCAACTGGCGGTCAAGCCGATGCGGCTAAGGTAAGAGAATTATTATTAAAGCACTTAGGGCAATAAACTAATCTCATGAGCGAAAAAAATCCGCCTAATAAAATGAAGCCTAGATCAGGCTTAGTAACTGATGGTTTAGAGAGAGCGCCAGCTCGCGGAATGCTTCGCGCAGTTGGTATGCAGGATGATGATTTTAAAAAAGCTCAAATTGGAATCGCATCCTCTTGGAATGAAATCACCCCATGTAATCTTTCATTAGATCGGTTAGCTAAAGCTTCTAAAAAAGGTGTGATAGATGCTGGTGGTTTTCCAATGCAATTTGGAACTATTTCAGTTTCTGATGGAATTTCAATGGGTCATGAAGGAATGCATTTCTCATTAGTATCTCGAGAAATTATTGCCGATTCGGTTGAGGCAGTTATGCAGGCCGAGCGGTTAGATGGCATGGTTACCTTTGCTGGCTGCGATAAATCTTTACCAGGCATGATGATGGCAGCAGCCAGATTAGATGTGGCCTCAGTTTTTGTTTACGCCGGTTCAATCATGCCGGGCAAGGTTGATGGCAGAGATGTAACAATTATTGATGCATTTGAAGCGGTTGGTGCTTGTGCTCGTGGGTTAATTTCGCAAGAAGAGGTAGACAAAATCGAACGTGCTATTTGTCCTGGCGAGGGTGCATGTGGCGGTATGTACACCGCTAACACCATGGCTGCCGTAGGTGAAGCTATCGGATTATCACTACCTGGATCTGCCTCACCACCCTCAATTGATCGTCGAAGAGATGATTATGCAGTTAAATCTGGTGCAGCAGTAGTTGAATTAATTCGCAAAGGCATCACTACTAGACAAATATTGACTAAAAAAGCTTTTGAAAATGCAATCACAATTGTGATGGCATTAGGTGGTTCAACCAATGCGGTTTTGCATCTTTTAGCCATTGCCCATGAGGCAGAGGTGGATTTAACCTTGGAAGATTTCCAACGAGTTGGTGCAAAGGTGCCACTACTTGGTGACCTAAAACCATTTGGAAAATATGTAATGACAGATGTAGATCGAGTAGGCGGAATTCCAGTTGTGCTCAAAGCTTTATTTGATGCCGGTCTTATTCATGGGGATTGCTTAACTGTTACTGGTAAGAGTATGGCCGAAAACTTAAAAGATATAACGCCACCAGATCCAGATGGTGAAATTCT
>DAOROF010000029.1:1949-13004 GCA_035441405.1 Candidatus Nanopelagicus sp. | reverse complement strand
GGCGTTAATGCCATTTGTATTGCTCCTTCTGTCTGTCACGAGGGCCTCGGTGTTACTCACGAAGGCGCACTTTCTCGCTTTAGTAGGCCAAGATTACCAGCGCAGTACTTGATACTAAAAATCGGCTCAAATTTGAGCGTTATTTACTAGTTAAATCTCTAGCCTGATCGCAATCTTTTTTCATTTGCACTAGAAGTGGTTCTAATCCGTCAAATTTCAAGGTATCACGTAGTCGATAACCAAACTCAATCGTTGCTTCTTGATCATACAAATCTAAACCGACTTGATCAATTGCATATGCTTCAACTTGCCGGCCTCTAACTCCGGGAAAAGTTGGATTGGTTCCAATTGAAATTGCTGCTTGCCATTTAAAGTTTCCAACACTTAACCAGCCAGCGTAAACCCCATCAGCAGGAATTGTTGCTAAGTTAGTAAGGCCAATGTTTGCAGTTGGGTATCCAATTTCACGTCCTCGTTTTTCACCATGGATAACTGGACCCTTCAAGAAGAAGTTTCTAGTTAACAGCTCATTTGCACGCTCGATTTCACCATCAATAATCAAGTTTCTAATTCGCGATGAGGAAATTGTTGAACCACGATCTTCTTGAAGCTTAATAATTGAAACTCCAAAACCATACTTTGGCCCAACCTCAGATAAGTACCTTGGAGTGCCTTGGGCTTTAAAGCCAAAATTAAAGTTCTCACCAACAACAACATGCTCTGCAGAAAATCTACCAATTAATATATCCTCAATAAATTGATCTGGAGATAGAGATGCGAAATCCTTATTAAAGGTTATAACCTCGACAGAATTTGCACCAGCTTTTTTAAGTAGCAAGCTCCGATCTTTTAAACTGACAAGCTGTGTTGGAGTTCGCTCTGGCGCAATAACTGAGGTTGGATGGGGATCAAAAGTAATCACCGTTACTTCTCCATGATGTTTGGCCGCTGAAATAATCTGCTGGTGTCCAGCGTGCACACCATCAAATATCCCAATTGCAACAACCTTTTTCATACTCATATTATTTCACAATTCATTTCTCACCCGTACCATTGACTAAAATTGGTGAGGCCACAATATTTGCGTTTATGGTTTTATTCTCCAAAAGAGCGACAAACTGCTTATCATTATCAATTGCAGCAATTACTCCTTGCTCTGAACTTTGTTCAATACTTCTACCAAATAGAATTTCTCTTTTTTCAGCTGAATTTATTGTTCGAACTGGAAAAATTTTATCAACCACATCAGCTATCGGGATTAGTTGTGCGTCATTAATTGACTTACATTGATCAAGCAAAAATGGTGAAACTAAAGTTCGCCTGAGTGCTATTAAATGACCGCCACAATTTAAAGCATTTCCTAAATCTCTTGCGATGGCCCGAATATAGGTGCCAGCTGAACAGCTTACTGAGATATCCACCTCAATACTTGGGTGCTTATGTCTGATCTCATTGACCAAAATTTCATCAATTACAACATCGCGTTCTGGAATATCAATATTCTCGCCAGCCCTAACTCTGGCATGAGCTGACTTGCCATCGATTTTAATCGCAGAAACAGCACTAGGCTTTTGCTTTATTTTTCCCTTAAATTTTTCTAGCTCGCTTAAAATAATTTCGTTACTAATCGCTTTGATTACATCATCTTTTGCAGTAAAAGTTACATCACCTTCTTTATCATCGGTATGTGTTGCACTACCAAGCAAAATTGTTGCTTGGTATGATTTTTTACCATCGGTAATATATGGCAGCAATCGAGTAGCAATTCCAACTCCTAGAACTAAAACTCCAGTAGCCATTGGATCTAAGGTGCCAGCATGACCAATTTTTCTAGTATTCAGTTTTTTTCTAGCAATCGCCACCACATCATGGCTAGTCATTTCACCGGCTTTATCAATTAATAAAAAGCCATCCATTACATCACCCTTGGTCGTGATTTTTATATGGGTTTTCAGCAACAGGCTTAGCACCTGCTCGTAACTTAGCTACTTCTGCATCTGCTTTATGCATTTGCTCAATTAAATCATTCATGGCAGATGCGGACTCAGCCATGCCATCTAAAAAGAATTCTAGTGAAGGTGTAATTCTTAAACCAAGAGATCTACCAACCTCTGATCTGAGCATTCCCTTGGCACTGTTTAATGCTGCAGCTGTTGATTCGCGAGCTGCGTTATCACCAAGAACAGTATAAAAAATTGAAGCTTGCTGTAGATCGCCAGTTACACGAACATCTGTAATAGTAATAAATCCAAGCCTTGGATCTTTTACTCTCGACTCAAGAGTATTCGCGATCAATTCTTTAATTCGATCAGCAACCTGCAACGGACGTTTACTTGGCATGACTAGGCTCTCTTTTTCTCACGAATTTCGTAAGCTTGAATTACATCTCCTACCTGCAAGTCTTTAAAAGATCCAAGTCCAATTCCGCACTCAAATCCTTCACGCACCTCTGTGGCATCATCTTTAAATCTACGTAAAGATTCAATGCTTAGGTTCTCACCAATTACTACACCAGCACGCATAGTTCGTACCTTGGCATTTCTTCTAATATTTCCATCAGAGACGATACATCCGGCAATATTTCCAAACTTGCTAGATTTAAAGATGTCTCTAATTTCTGCATTGCCAAGTACTGCTTCTTCAAACTCTGGCTTAAGTAGTCCCTTAAGAGAGGCTTCAATATCTTCGATTGCCTTATAAATAACGGTGTAGAACTTAACCTCGACACCTTCATGTTCGGCAAATATGGCAGTTTGAGGTTCAGGCTTAACATTGAATCCAATAATTACCGCAGTTGAAGCAGATGCCAAAGTGACATCATTTTTTGTAATGGCACCAACGCCACGGTGAATAACTCTTAAGTCAACCTCTGTTCCAACATCTAATTGAACTAATGCATCCTCTAATGCCTCAACAGAACCAGAAACATCTCCCTTAAGAATTAAATTCAAAGTACTTACCTTGGATTGTTCTAGGAAATCTTCAAGTGAGACCTTCTTGCGTGCCTTAGCCAAGGAAGCATTACGTGAAGCTAATTGTCGCTTTTCTGCAATCTGTCTGGCGGTTCGGTCATCTTCTGCAACCATAAATGAATCACCAGCACTTGGAACTGAAGTAAAGCCTAGGACCTGTACTGGTCTTGATGGACCTGCTACCTCAACTGCTTCCCCGTGTTCATCCAACATAGCTCGCACGCGGCCATACGCACCGCCGGCAACAATTGCATCACCAACATTTAATGTTCCGCGCTGCACTAAAACAGTTGCAACCGGGCCACGTCCTTTATCTAAATTCGCTTCAATTGCTACACCACGTGCAATTCCATCTGCCACAGCACGCAGATCAATTGCTGCATCTGCAGTAAGTAAAATTGCATCAATTAACTCATCAATACCTTTATTAGATAACGCTGAGACATTAACAAACATTGTTTGACCGCCATACTCCTCCGCGATCAAGTTGTACTCAGTTAATTGTTGGCGAATCTTGTCTGGGTTTGCCCCTTCTTTATCGATCTTATTAACTGCAACCACAATTGGAACATCAGCAGCTTGTGCGTGATTTAATGCCTCAATAGTCTGTGGCATAACTCCATCATCAGCTGCTACTACCAAAACAGCAATATCAGTAACTTTTGCACCTCGAGCACGCATAGCTGTAAACGCCTCATGGCCTGGTGTATCGATAAATGTAATTGCTCGGTTAGTACCGTTATGGTCATGATGAATTTGGTATGCACCAATGTGCTGAGTAATTCCACCAGCTTCAGATTTAATAACCTCAGTTGATCGAATCGCATCCAATAATCGAGTTTTACCATGATCTACGTGACCCATTACCGTCACAATTGGCGAGCGCACAACCAAATCCTCTGGATCAATCTGCGCCAACTCTTGCTCTAAGTTAATATCAAACTCTTCTAGTAACTCTCGGTCCTCATCCTCTGGACTTACAATTTGAATAACAAAGCCCAGCTCTGCGCCCAGTAGCGTAAATGTGTCCTCATCAACTGATTGAGTTGCCGTAACCATTTCACCTAAGTGAAAAAGAGCTGAAACTAATGCGGCTGGATCTGCCTTAATTTTCTCAGCGAAATCCATCAAAGTCGCACCTCTGCGCATACGCACCACAGTCTTACCATCACCACGTGGTACTACTGCGCCACCTAATTGTGGTGCTGGTAGATTTTCAAAATCTTCACGTCTTTCTTTTTTACTCTTTTGTCCGCGACCTTTACCTTTTCCTTTTCCACCTTTACCAAAGGCTCCAGCTGCGCCACCACGTTGCGGTGGTCGGCCGCCACCTTTGCCACCAAATGGTGCACCAGATGGTGAGGTAGATGGTGTGCGATATGGTGATGAAGAGTTAGCTGGTCTATTTGTTGGTGCACCAGAACTGGTGCGTGGATTACTTTGTGCCGGCCGAGCTGCAAATCCTGGACGAACTGATCCAGGACGAGCACCTGACATTGGTGGGCGTTGGCCTGGTTTTAATTTATCGCCACCTCTACCACTCTCTCCAGGTCTGATTGGTCTAGCTGGTGGTCTTGGTCCGGCGCCAGAGCTAAATGGATTATTACCCGCTCTTGGCGGACGTGGCAAAGCGTTTGGTGATGTCGGTGTTGTTGGTGTTGCCGAAAATGGATTATTGCCAATTCGTTGCGCAGCAGCAGGTGGTGTTACCGGGCGCGCAGCTGGTGTGGTTGGTGTGGCATCTTCAATCATTTGTTGTAACTCAGGTGGTAAATCCTCCACCTTTACCGTTTGCTTAGGAGCTGCTTTTTTAGCAGGAGCTTTTTTTGCTTTTGGCGCTACTTCAGCCGGAACTAAATCGGGAAACTTATCCATCAACTTGCGCACAACTGGTGCTTCCACAGTTGATGAGGCGCTGCGAACAAACTCGCCGACCTCTTGTAGCTTAGCTAGCAGCTCTTTACTTTCTAGCCCTAACTCTTTAGCTAACTCATAAACGCGGACCTTGGCCACACTTCTCCATCTCCTGGCCCGAGTTTATTTTTTTCTCGAGCCTAAATTGACCTACTCATAATCTTGTAGTGCTCATTAGAGTGTCATTCTCGCTCGCTCCGTACTGTTAATAATCACTTAAATTCTTTAAGTAATCTTCTAACTCATCTACCTTTATTTCACCTTCAATATTGAAGGATCTATTAAAAGCCTTTCGCTCAACTGCCATCTGAATGCAATTTCGGTGAAGCCATGCTCCCCGACCTGGCATTCGATGGTTAAGGTCAACTTTAACCTGCTGATTGACCAACACCGTGCGAATTAAATCTGTCCAATTTTCAAGTCTTCGACATGCGATACAACTTCGCTGCCGCAGCTTTTTCTTAGACATCTAAACTCTACCCTAAGCCCCTTCAGTAGGTGAAATGGTTGGCTCAGCAGGTGAATTTTCCGCCTTAATTTGCACCACTGGATTATCTGGATGGATATCAATCCGCCATTGCGTAAGGCGTGCGGCTAATCTGGCATTTTGACCATCTTTACCGATCGCCAGGGAGAGTTGATAATCTGGCACAATTACTTTGGCAGATTTACTCTCTAGATCAACAATCTCAACTGAACTGACCTTTGCGGGCGCTAATGCATTTGCGACATAAGTTGCTGGATCATCGGAGTAATCAATAATGTCAATTTTTTCCCCATTTAATTCATTCATCACATTTTGAGCTCTTGATCCTTGTGGACCAATTAATGCACCCTTTGGTGAAACACCTGCCCGATGAGTTCTGACTGACAACTTGGTACGAGCTCCAGCCTCGCGGGCTATGCCAACAATATCTACTACTCGATCTTTAATCTCTGGCACCTCGAGTGCAAATAACATCTTCACAAATGCCGGGTGTGATCTAGAAAGAGTTACCTCTGGACCCTTCTCACCTTGCTTTACATCTACGACAAAACACTTAATGCGATCGCCATGTTTAAAAACTTCACCTTTTACCTGTTCGGCTAATGGAACTTTTCCTTCAACTCTACCTAGATTCACATAAATAATTTCAGCATCTCTGCCTTGTTGCACAACACCACTGATTACATCACCAACTGAGCCAGAAAACTCAGTTACTACCTCAAGATCTTTTGCTTCACGCATCTTTTCTTTAATTACTTTACGTGCAGTTTTATCAGCTAATTTACTAAACCCCTCTGGGTTATCAGTGACGGTATCAATTCGATCACCATCTGGACCTAGTACTGGCACATAAATAACTAGCTCACCACTTTGTCGGTTTAATACCGCCCGGCCATGTGGTTTTGCATCTGCCAAAGTTTGATAGGCAGCTGCCACCTCATTTTCGATCGCATTAATTAATCGCTCTAGCGGCAGCTTTTTTTCTTGTGCCAAAATTTTAAGTGCTTCAACATCAACACTCATTTTTTGCCTGACTTAAACTCAACTTCAAGTGTGGCTCGTTTAATATCTAAATACTTAATATTGTGTTCATCTACTGTTGCAGACTCTTCACTGGTAGATTTGATCCGACCTAGAATTTGGCTGCCATCTATCGTAATTACCTTAACTAACCGATCAATATTTTTTCGCCAATGCCTGGCTTTGGTTAACGGCCGATCAATACCTGGCGAGGTGACCTCTAAGGTAAAGGGGGTAGATCCTAGGGATGCAATATTTTCTACAATCTCACTGATTGCTTTAGTAGCAACAGTTACCTCATCTAAAGATAGATGTTTATCCCCATCCACAATTACAGTTAATAAACTTCGCCGGCCCGCGGATGTAATATTTAAATCCTCTAAATAAAAGCCAAGTGAGGTTAATGCGGGAGTAATCACCGCTGAGATCTCTTCTTTTTTACCCATTTTTTCCTTACTTCAATATTAAGTTGTAGCCCAAGTTTAACTTATAAAAGTATCCCAAGCAACGCGAGTGATCAGCAGAAATGTAACCACTAAAAACACCTTTCTTACCAAAACTGATCCACCTCTAATCGCCATGCGAGAGCCGATAATTGCGCCAGTTACATTTGCAAAGGCCAGTAACAAGCCAAGCTGCCACCAGATATGCCCGGTAAGTTGAAAACTCAATATTGCTCCAGCATTAGTTGCGATATTTACTAACTTGGCTGTACCTGATGCTTTTAGAAATGCATATCCAATAACTGAAACTAGAAAAAAGACGAGAAATGTCCCAGTGCCAGGCCCAAAAATGCCATCATAGAATCCAATCGAAAAGCCAATTAATGCCACAATAATTAATCGCTTTTTATGGGTGAACTTTAAATTTTCATCCATCCCTAAATCAGGTTTGCGCCAGGTATAGGTAGCTACCAAAATTAATAGTAGAACTATGAATGGCCGAAAGAAACCTACTGGAACAGATGCAGCTAATGCTGCCCCAGCCATGGAGCCGATAAAAGCTGGAAACATCATAGTTAAGGTAAGTGGGATATCTGGCTTTATATTTTTAAAGTAATTACGAGCAGCTGCGGTCGTGCCAAAAATAGATGGCACTTTATTAGTTCCTAAAATTAACGGTAGCTCTTTGTTTGGTAGAGCTATTATTAAAGATGGTAACTGTATTAATCCACCGCCACCAGCTATAGCATCAACAAAGCCAGCAAAGCCTGAGGCAATTGCCAAAAAAATTGCAATTTCTACACTCATTTAAACTTTTTTTACTTTACTAAATGTTTAACAACATCAGCAAGTACAACCTCTTGCTTATCGGCGCTCTTTCTATCCCTGACCTCAACCTTGCCATCTGCTAATGATTTTCCAACAATAATTATCTTTGAAATTCCAATTAACTCAGCATCTTTAAATTTAACGCCAGCACTTGCCTCACGGCGGTCATCTAATAAAACCTCAAGCCCTTTTGCCTCTAAATCCTTTGCAATCTGCTCGGCAACCTCAAATGGCTTATCTTCTTTGCCGGTAGCAACGATATGCACATCAGCTGGTGCAATTTCCGCAGGCCAACATAAACCAAGCTCATCATAAGTTTGCTCAGCAATTGCAGCTACCGCTCTAGAAACTCCAATTCCATATGAACCCATAGTTACGACAACTGGTTTACCTTCTTTATCTAATACGGTCAGCCCTAAACTTTTTGCATACTTTTGCCCTAATTGAAATATATGACCAATCTCAATCGCTCGATCAATAATCACTGGCTTGGCGCACTTTGGACAATTATCTCCAGCCTTAACCTCTGCTGCCTCTACATACTGCTCAACTTTAAAATCTCGACCACAGGTAACATTTTTAGCATGCTTATCTTTTTTATTTGCTCCGGTTATCCAGTGTGAGCCTACGACTACTCGTGGATCTGCATAAAGTTTTAAACCCAACTCTTTTGCATCCTGTGGTCCAACATAGCCTTTAACCAACTTTGGATACTTAGCAAAATCTGCATCTTCAAATAATCTTAAATCCTTCACGCCAGATAAGTTTGCGCCCAATCGCTTTAAATCAACCTCTCGATCTCCTGGCACCAATACTGAGATTGGTTTTTCATCTGCCATGATCAATACATTTTTTAATGTATTAGCAGCTGAGATATTTGCTGAGTACTTTGTATTAAACAATTCAACTAATGAATCAATAGTTGGCGTGTTTGGAGTATCTAAAACTTCAATTGCTCCCACCTGTTCACCGGTAAAGGTATCTACTTTGGTAACCATCGCCTCAACATTTGCAGCGTAACCACATGAGTTACATAAGACGTAGGTATCTTCCCCAGTTGGGCATGGTGCTAAAAACTCCTCAGACTTTGATCCACCCATAGCTCCACTTACCGCAGAGACTATGTTGTACTTTAACCCTAATCGATCAAAGGTCTTGATATACGCATCACGATGCTTTTGGTAAGAGACTTCAAGACCAGCATCATCCACATCAAAACTATATGAATCTTTCATTACAAACTCTCGCCCTCGAATAATTCCACTTCGTGGCCGAGGCTCATCGCGAAACTTAGTTTGTATTTGATAAATTGATAATGGCAGATCTTTATAGGAAGAGAACTCTCCCTTAACCATTAAGGTAAACATCTCTTCATGAGTTGGGCCTAATAAATAATCATTTTTCTTTCGATCTTGTAATCTAAATAAATCTGGCCCGTACTCTGCCCATCTATTTGTTGCTTCGTATGGATCTTTTGGTAGCAGGGCTGGAAAGTGAACCTCTTGAAAACCTGCTGCATCCATCTCTTGCCTAATTATGTTTTCGATCTTGCGATATGTGCGATACCCAAGCGGTAGCCAGGAGTAAATTCCGGCTGCCACCCTTCTAACAAATCCTGCTCTTACTAATAATTTATGGGATGCAACCTCGGCATCTGCTGGGTCATCACGCAATGTGCGCAACAAAAGAGTCGACATCCGTAACATAGGTAAAGCCTATCTACTGAACTGCAACAGTCGGTTGACCTGATGCCACTCCAGCGGCCTCCATTTCTTCTGCAAGGCGCATCGCCTCTTCAATGAGCGTCTCAACTATTTGTGCCTCCGGTACAGTTTTAATCACCTCACCTTTTACAAATATCTGACCCTTGCCATTTCCAGATGCCACACCAAGATCTGCCTCGCGTGCTTCACCTGGTCCATTAACAACACATCCCATAACCGCTACCCGAAGTGGCACTGTCATTCCTTGTAATCCCGCTTGTACCTTCTCAGCTAATGAGTAAACATCAACCTGTGCTCTACCGCATGAAGGACAAGAAACTATTTCTAATTTACGTTGTCGTAGATTTAAAGATTCTAAAATTGAAATTCCAACTTTAACCTCTTCAACTGGTGGCGCTGATAGGGAGACTCGAATTGTGTCGCCAATTCCTTCAGCTAGTAAAATTCCAAATGCAGTTGCAGACTTTATAGTTCCTTGGAAAATAGGTCCGGCCTCAGTAACACCTAAGTGCAATGGGTAATCGCATTTGGCAGCAAGTAATCGATATGCCTTAACCATAGTTACTGGATCATGATGTTTTACCGAAATCTTGATATCACTAAAGCCATGCTCTTCAAATAATGAGGCCTCCCATAGCGCCGATTCAGCTAACGCCTCTGGTGTTGCCTTGCCATACTTTGCTAACAATCTTGGATCTAATGAACCAGCATTGACGCCAATTCGAATTGGAATGCCCGCATCTTTGGCCGCCTTTGCGACCTCTTTAACCTTGTCATCAAACTGCTTTATATTTCCAGGATTTACTCGAACCGCAGCACAGCCAGCATCAATTGCGGCAAAGATATATTTTGGTTGAAAGTGAATATCGGCAATTACTGGTATCTGTGACTTTTTTGCAATTTGTGAGAGTGCATCAGCATCATCTTGACTTGGCACAGCTACTCGAACAATTTGGCAGCCAGAGGCAGTTAACTCTGCAATCTGTTGCAAAGTTGAATTCACATCGGCGGTTAAGGTTGTGCACATAGATTGCACTGAAACTGGAGCATCCCCACCTACTAAAACTGAACCAACCTTTAACTGCCTAGTTTTTCGACGAGGAGCCAAAGTTGGTGGTGGCGCTGATGGAATCCCTAAATCAACCATGGGTAAACCTTACCTAGAAATTAAGTCTAATCGGGTTGAAGATATCAGCGGTAAGCAGCAATAGTGATAAACCAGCCATAAATATGAAGACCACCATAGTGATTGGCGCCAATCTTTCGACATCAAATGGTGCAGGCTTTGGTATTCCTCTTCGCTTTGCATTTAAGTTTCTGATGCCATCTGCAACTGCAACTGCCATATGACCGCCATCTAATGGCAGAAGTGGCAGTAAATTAAACATGCCTACGAAAAGATTTAATGAAGCAATTATTAATAAGAAGGTGGCGACTTTCTCTCTGGTGGTTAATTTATCAGTTTCAGCTGTTTCACCACTTACTCTAGCTACGCCAACTACACCAACTAATCCTTCGGCATCACGTTTTTCGCCACCAAATGTCTGTCGAACTAAATCTGGAATTTTGGCAGGTAATGTAAAAAGGGCGGTCAAGCTATTTCCTAAAATTTCACCGGTGTATTTAGTTGCTTTAGCACCTGCCTCTATTGGGCCATAAGTAATAGT
>DAOROF010000029.1:0-1849 GCA_035441405.1 Candidatus Nanopelagicus sp. | reverse complement strand
GTACAAGCTTCATTGGCTACCTTTGGAATGCAATCACTAACTGCCTCAACTGTATTGGTCACTGAGGTTACGCCAACTGATGAGAACAGCGTGAGTAATAAAACAAATCCAATAACAAAGTGCAAAAATGACCCAGCACCTAAAACAATTAAGCGCTGACCAACTCCGGCCTTAACAAATGCCCTGCTCTGATCTGCATCTGACAACTCCTCTCGTGGGGACATGCCAACAATTCGACAGTAGCCACCAGCTGGTACTGCTTTAATGCCAAACTCAGTTTCACCTCGCTGGGTGGACCATAATTTTTTACCAAACCCTATAAAAAACTCAGTTACCTTCATGCCAAACTTTTTAGCAGTTAAGTAATGGCCAGCCTCATGAATCATTACCGAAATTAATAAGGCAAGCACAAAAGCTAGAACACCAATAATGGTCATGCACTTATCCCCTTAATAAACTCATCTGCTTTAATACGCGCACTTTGCTCGATAGCACTGACATCGGCAATATCTCTTATTGTAGTTGGTGCATTACTTGATAAGGCATCTACTACGCGCGCTACCGTCTGGATAATTGCTGGGAACTTTATTTTTTCTGCTAAAAATGCAGAAACTGCCACCTCATTTGCAGCGTTATATACCGCCGGTAATCCGCCACCTGCTTGACCACACCTTTTAGCTAATTCAATTGCGGGATACTTTTTAATATCAATTGGCATGAACTCCCATTTACTAGCCTTACTCCAATCAATAGGTGCACATGCTTTACTTACACGTTCTGGATATGACAGTGCGTACGCAATTGGCCCCTTCATATTAGGTGGTGATGCTTGCGCGATTGTTGAACCATCAATAAATTCCACAAATGAGTGCACCACAGATTGTGGATGAATCACTGCCTCTATTGCCTCATAAGGTAGGTCAAAAAGATAATGCGCTTCAATTATTTCTAATCCTTTATTTAATAGGGTGGCTGAATTTATAGTGACTACCTCACCCATGGACCAGGTTGGATGATTGAGTGCATCAGCCACACTGACCTCACTTAAATCTTGTCGATCTCTAAATGGTCCACCACTTGCCGTCAAAATTAATTTCTTAACATCACTTGCCTTACCGGCCAGGAGGGCTTGAAAGATTGCTGAGTGCTCTGAGTCAACTGGAATTAATTTATCGCTGCCATATTTCATAACTAGATCCCCACCGGCAACTAGGGATTCCTTATTAGCTAATGCAACCTTATTGCCAACTGATAGAGCTGAAAGCGTTGGTCCTAAGCCAATCGAACCAGTTATGCCATTTAAGACGATATCGCAAGGAATTGCTGCAATCTCGATTGAAGAAGCATCACCTTCAATTACTGTCACGCCATCAACTTTTGGAGCCGGTGCCATACTGCCAACTATCGGCACATTAAACTTTTTTGCCTGCTCCATTAGTAGTGTTGGATTTTTCCGACCAGCACTCATTGCAATAACTCTAAATTTATCGGGGTGGGCAGCAACAATTTCTAGTGCTTGCACACCAATTGATCCAGTTGAGCCCAAAATCACGATTTCCCGCATGTGCCTATCTTAACTGGGCGGTGAAGATGAAAAACTTCAGATAGAATTTGAGCATGTATTCCGGGGCTAAAACCACAATTGAACAAAAACGTAACTTGGTAACAGCTATTCCTGGACCAAAATCTGCTGAGTTAATTAAGCGTCGTGCCGAAGCAGTCTCTGCCTCACTTGGCACAGCGTTTCCAGTTTTTATTGATCGCGCCGAGGGTGCAATTATTTTGGATGTTGATGGAAACTCAATCTTAGATTTAGGTGCTGGCATTGCAGTATTAAATGTGGGCCATA